>JAIRST010000067.1 GCA_031255325.1 Holosporales bacterium
AAAGTGCTTGCAAACTCTTATAGAAGAGGATTTTCGTGATACGATAGAATGTATGGGGGGTGTATCACGCATAACGAGCTCGGCAGAGTTAATACCGTTGTGTTCCAAAATTGATGTTCTTATAGATTTTTCAGCTGCTTCTCAAGTACCTGTTATTGCAGAGGCTTGTGCGCAAGGAGGATGTGCTTTGGTTTCAGGAACAACCGGTCTTGAAGCTAAGGAAACGCAAGCTTTGGCGACAGCTAGCTGTAAAATTCCTGTATTACATGCAATGAATTTCAGTTTTGGGATTCAGGTGATGGCCCATCTTATAGAACGAGCAGCGTTTCTTTTGCACGATGAGGCAGATGTGGAAATTCTAGAAAAACATCACCGTTTTAAAGCGGACGCTCCTTCTGGTACAGCATTATTTCTAGGAGAAGTATTGGCGCAGGCCATGGGAACTTCTTTGCAGAAATGTGCTATATGGCCACGTCTTCCTTATAGGGATGAGCCAAGAACCTCTGGGAAAATTCATTTTTCTTGTCAACGCGGAGGAGGTGTTGTGGGAACGCATCGTATCGATTTTTTCTGTCCAGAAGAAGTCGTCTCTCTTGAACATCAGGCGTTGGATGGACGTGTTTTCGCACGAGGAGCCTTAAAAGCAGCTTTATGGATACGACTGCGCCCTCCCAAAATGTATACGATGAAGGATATCATCGTGGATTATGGATTGTAACGTACCACTTACAGAAAACCTTCGCTCTCGTCACGAAGAGATAGGGACTGTTTTTAAGGCGTTACGTATGGCGCGTCCTGATGCATCGATCGAGTTAAAATACACAAATACATTTACTTTACTTGTTGCTGTGATTTTGTCGGCACAAGCAAAAGATGCGCGTGTTAATGCCGTAACAAATATTTTATTTACGCAATTTTCGACACCACAAGAGGTGTTGGCATTAGGAATAGAAACCTTTGAACGTCAAGTGCGAACAATTGGCTTATACAAAGTAAAATCGAAGAACATTTTTAAAATGTCGGAAATTTTAGTCGATAAATTTCACGGTTGTGTACCAAATACACGAGAAGAGCTAGAAACTTTACCGGGTGTCGGACGAAAAACAGCTCACGTAGTACTGAATGTTGCTTTCGGTCAGCCTGTGATTGCTGTGGATACGCACGTCTTTCGTGTAGCGCACCTTTTAGGGCTTTCTACAGCGAAAACTCCTGAGAGGGTCGGAGAAGACCTGGAACGATGTATCCCTGAAGAATATTTACAGCAGGCACATCATTTGCTTGTTCTTCACGGGCGTTATGTTTGTACTGCTCATGCTCCCCGATGTGTCGTCTGCGTCGTTCGCAAGTGGTGCACTAAGGAACAAGGTATCTCATGAGGGACCGCAGTATCTGGTTTTAAAATAGAGCGCCCAAATTTGGTGGAATGAGGATTCTGTCGGTTCGTGTTTGCTAAAAGCAACGCTCCTGAGGATGGCTTGATCTTTAAGATGATTCTTGGGAATCCAAAAAATTTGCGAATTTAAAAATAACTCATCCAGTGGCGTGTTATGAGGACTGTTAACAGGCACAGCTTCTTGTTGTAGGAAACCAATAATAGGCCTTTTTACAAGAAGAGAAATTCACTCTTGCGATGGGGAGTGTTTCTTATATTTTAGAGAGGGTTTGCAACAATATGAATGAAAGTAATATAAGAAATGCTTTCCGTGAAGAGGAAATGTCTTTTGATGATTATTGGGTATTCTCAGAACGTGATACCCGCAAAGAGGCCGTTAAAAGAACGGTATCTATAAAATTTAAAAGTATTACAAAGCAAGATCGCTTTTTTATTCCCGTTATGCTTTATGAACCAGAAAATACAAACAGGAATATTCTCTTATATTTTCATGGGGGAGGATGGGTAAGAGGCAGTATAGAGAGTCATGATTGTGTTTGTCGCAAAATTGCCAATGCTTTAAATGTAAAAGTTCTATCTGTTGAATATAGATTAGCTCCGCAATATAAATTCCCAATAGCTTTGCACGATGTTTTGAGTGTTTATTGCGGCTTATTGGATAAGCGTAACATGGATTTTGATGAAATCATTCTCTCTGGAGATAGCGCTGGAGGGAATCTATGTGCAGCTCTTTGTATGAAATTAAAAGAAGCGCAGTTTAGTCAATATCCCATGGCACAGATTCTTTTTTATCCTGTATTATCAAATGATTTTGATTCTCCTTCTTTTACAAAATTTGGGCATGAACCTAGTTTGACAAAATCTATGATGCTGAAATTTATAGACATGTATACGAAAAAAGATCCAGCAGACGACGTGTTTGTTAACAATAAATTTTTATATCCTGTATTAGAAAAAGATATGTCACTTTTTCCAAAAACGTTAATTGTGTCCGCAGAAAAGGATGTTTTATTAGATGGGCAATTCTTATTTGCATCAAAACTGAACCAAGCTCACGTAGACGTTCATCATTTAGTGATTGAGGAAGCAAAGCACGGATTCATGACTTATGGAGAAAAGCATTGGGAATACGCATCTATTGCATTAGATAAAATTAAAAAATTGGGATACGTTTTATAAAATGGATAAATGAAAAAGCCCAACAGGATAGGAGAGTTTGAGAATGATTCATTCGCCATATCCCATTAAGGAAAATGAAGATAAAGTAGTCGAATTCCGAAAATAATAGATGAAAACCATCCTTTATCTATGATATTATTGCCATAATATCATAAGATTCTAGCCAATGAATCGGGGGCTTAGCTATCCTCTCTCCATTACTTCTCTTATCTCTCCCAAAGGCCAAAGAGAAGGAAAGAATGCGACCAAAGGAAGGCTTTGCAGATTTTTTGCATAAATTAATTTTAAATAAATTTAATCGCAACTGTTATTAATTATCACTTCCTGTTATGTCATACCCCAAAAGGACGTCACAATCTTTTAAAGGTGGGGTGATTTTTGCGCAATTTTAGTAATAAGCGTGAGGATTTTAGCACTGTATTCTAAACGTTCCTCTAGGCTCTGGTCTTTGGTGAAATTTATAGAAATTTTATCACTAGAATGCAAACGCATTGTACCATAAGATTTTTCAATAAGAGCGAGCAATCCTGCAGGATTTGGGAAATTCCGAAAGCTTAGAAGCATTTTCTGTGTACCAAGATCAAGCCTTTGCACATGTGCCTTTTTTGCCATATTACGGAATCGAATGACTGTAAACAGGTTTTTAACCTCAAGGGGGAGCGGACCGAAGCGTTCAATAAGCTCGTCAACAAGTTCTTGTTCCTCTTCTTCTGTGCTAATAGCTGCTGCACGCCTATAAAGATCGAGTTTTGTTGAAAGATCACGTACGTAAGGTTCAGGAATAAGTACTGAAATCCCTAACGATAATTGGGGCGAAAAATTCTCTTCCGTTGAGCAATCTTTTTTATTTTTCAAGACTTCAACTGCTTGCTTAAGCATGTTCTGATATAATTCCACCCCTACTTCGCGGATATGACCAGACTGTTCTTCCCCCAATAGGTTACCAGCGCCACGCAAGTCTAGATCAAAGCTGGCAAGCGTAAATCCAGCGCCTAAATGATCCAAATGTTCAAGAATTTCAAGACGTTTTTGAGCATGCTCGGACAAAGGCCGTTTGGCATCATAAGTAAAATAGGCATAAGCCTGCACTTGAGAGCGCCCAACACGGCCTCTTAATTGATAAAGTTGCGATAATCCAAAGCAATCGGAATGATGCAAAATAAGCGTATTAGCAGTGGGAATATCGATTCCTGACTCAATAATATTTGTAGCAAGCAGACCATCATAGTGTCCATCAAGAAAATCACCGATTGTTGTTTCTAACGCTTGAGTGGGCATTTGCCCGTGGGCTGTACAAAAACGTGCCTCTGGAATGAATTCCTGAAGAAACTGCGCAACAACAGCCAGATCCCCAATACGCGGGCATACATAAAAGACTTGTCCACGACGAGCCCGTTCTCGAAGAATGGCTTCACGTAAAATAACAGGGTCAAAGGGCGTGATAAATGTGTGAACAGCACGACGGTCTATGGGGGACGAGGCAATCAGACTTAAATCTCGCACGCCAGTTAAAGAAAGCTGCAGGGTGCGTGGAATAGGGGTTGCCGTCAGGGTTAAAACATGCACATCCGTACAAAGCGCTTTTAAATGTTCCTTTTGCTTAACCCCAAAATGTTGCTCTTCATCAACAATGAGCAATCCAAGGTCATGAAACTGGAGTGTTCCTTTTAAAAGGGTATGCGTGCCAATGATAATGTCTATTTTTCCATCAGTGATAGCTTTTTTAATTTCTTCTACGTCTTTGTGTGGTGTTAAACGTGACAAAAAAGCGATACGAAAAGGAAATCCGGCAAAACGTTCAGAAAATGTATAAAAATGCTGTCGACAAAGAAGGGTTGTTGGAACAATGATGGCCACTTGCTTGCCAGAGGCAACCATAGAAAATGCAGCTCGCAGCGCAACCTCTGTTTTGCCAAAACCTACATCTCCACAAATCAGTCTATCCGTGAAATGACCTGAGCGGAAATCCGCCTCAACATCCGTAATGGCGCGCAATTGATCTTCTGTTTCAGGATAAGGAAATCGAGCGCAGAAAAGATCGTAGTCTTGTGCAGAAGTAGATGTTTCCAAAGGAAGAGCTTCTTTTAACAAACGTTGTGCTGCAAGGTCAATGAGTTTTTGTGCCATTGCTCCGATACGTTCCTTAACGCGTGCCTTGCGATTTTGCCATTGCAGTGTTCCCAGTCGGTCTAAGGGAGCTGTTACATCCGCGGGACCGTAACGCGAAATAACCTCTAGGTCTTCAACAGGAACATAAAGTTTGTCCCCTTTATCATACCAAAGTTCCAGGTAGTCGTGACAAATAGCATCAATTGTCAGTGTTTGTATTCCCTTATATTGGCCAATCCCATGATCTTCATGAACAACATAATCGCCAGTGATTAAAGGAATTTGCTTTAAAGGACGCGCTTTTTTATGTCGTGTTGTAGGTCGACCTAAGCGTTCTCCCCATAAGTCCGCATCTGTCAGCACCCATAGATCTGGAAAAACGAATCCTTCATGCAGGCGCAATCGAACAACCGGCACATTTCCTTTTTGGCTTTCTTTTTGCGCGGTCTCCCATGTATCGACAGCCGTTAAAGAAAGAGAAGAAATTGTAGAAAAAGCGTGCAAGATACGGGTACGTGCCCCTTCTGTTGCACAGGTAAGAAGAACTTTCTTCCCAATTTTGTGCGCCGTTTCAATGTGATGCGCTGCTTTTTGCACTAAGGTTGAAAGATCGTGCCGGTCCAAAAGAAAATTCTCGCCGCAATGCGCTTTGGTCATATACGTTTCTACAGTCGCCGTCTGCATCGCCGATAGCATCGTTTCCCACTCTTGAGGCGTTAAGTACAATAGATCAGGAGAAATAGGACAGTAACGGGCTCCTGCGATGGATTTTAACTTTTGTTCAAGGAAATGCAGACGAGCTGTGAAAAAATCCGCGATTTGTTTGGTACGCTCTTGGATGCTTTTTTGCCAAGAAGTTGGCAAAATAATAAAGGTACCAGGTGGAAGATAGGTAAAAAAAGACGTTAGTTGTTCATAAAAAAGAGGTAGCCAATGTTCTTGCCCTGCGTATGGAACACAAGCAGCGATCGCTTCAAAAAAAGGATCGTTGTCCCCAGACGCTTTGAATATTTCCCTATACCGCTGCACAAATATCTCGCGAGCCTTTGACGCCACTACTACTTCGCCAACAGGAGAAAGACGCAAGGCCTCAATATCTTCTTGGCTGCGTTGTGTTTCGGGGTTAAAAATTCGGATGCGTTCTATTTCATCGTCAAAAAAATCAATGCGATAAGGGTATTTTTCACTTGCGGGGAAAATATCAATAATACCCCCTCGCACGGAAAATTCTCCTGGAGAAAATACTGTTTCTGTGCGTGTAAATCCTAAGGTGCACAGCTGTTCTATCAATGCTGAAAAAGCAAAGCGATTGCCTTTTTGTAAAGAGCAAGCATTTTGAAGAAATGTACGAGGCGGAAGGCGTTGGCCAATTGCTGATAAGGTTGTCAGAATGCAATAGGAAGAAAGTGGTGCTTGCAAAAGCTGATCCAATGTGCGCAGGCGCATGGCCATAATATCTTTTTTGGGGGAAACGCGATCGTATGGAAGGCAATCCCAGGCAGGAAAAAGGAGTACATGGCGTGTTGGATTGAAAAATCGTACAAGGGCAGCAGCTGTTTCTAAAATCATATCATCGGGCAGTATCCATAAAAGGCACGCGTGCGTTTCCTCTTTCAATACATAGCTAGCGGCAAGAATAGGAGAAGTATTAAAAGATGGCACGGCTCACTGTTTAAAAAAACCTCTCCCAGCAGAAAGTAAAGCCTCCGCTGTCAAGCGTCAAACGATCATTTTTGAAAATAAAGTCGTAACTTGCTTCTGCTCCATCTGCCATTTGTGTGCTAAACTACCCGTCTCTGTTGATTTCTAGCGAAATATTTTATATCTTTTTAAAGATTTTCTGAGAGTAGAGGGTGCTATGGCGAAATCGTCAGTTCTTGTTGTAAAAATGCTCAGTTCTGCAGAGACAGGATTTTTTTATGTTGCAAAGAGGAATCCACGCAAAAAGCCTGAGAAAATGGAATTCAGAAAATATGATCCTGTTGTCCGTAAGCATGTTACTTTTAAAGAGACAAAGATTAAATAGTGAGTATCGATTATGTTGGTAGCTGTTATTATTCCTGCGCGGTTACACTCTTCGCGTTTACCCAGAAAAGTTTTAGCCAATATTGGTGGGAAACCTCTTATTGTACACGTTTGGGAACGCGCTCTTAAAGCAGATATAGGTCCTGTATATGTAGCCTGCGCCGAAGAAGAAGTCGCCCATGTGGTGCGCGAAGCTGGTGGGAAAGTGGCTATGACAGATCCCAATCTTGCGTCGGGTTCTGATCGTGTATGGGCGGCCCTGCAAGAAATTGAACAAGAAACTGGTTCTTGTGACTATATCGTGAATCTTCAAGGAGATCTGCCCTTTGTCAAACCGCATCTCTTGCAACAAGTGGTTTCTTTGTTTGACCGCGAACCTGATACAGACATTGCCACATTAGCAGCTCCTATCGCATACAAGGACGATCATTGGAAGCTGCCGCAAGTTGCTAAAATTGCGCTCAGTTTTGCTCCTTGCGGAACATATGGACGCGCTCTTTATTTCAGCCGTTCTCCTATTCCTTATGGAGAAGGGGCGTATGCGCATCATATGGGGATTTACTGTTTCAAAAGGGCAGCGTTACAGCGCTTTGTGTCTTTATCCCCGAGCTCTTTAGAGCAACGTGAAAGCTTGGAGCAATTGCGCGCCCTTGAAGCGGGAATGACTATACGCGTCAAAATGGTGGATACTGTTCCTTTAGAAGTTAACACTCCAGAAGACTTGGACCTTGTCCAAACCGCTTGGAGCGCACAAGGGTCTTGCTGATATAATTCTGCACACCCTACAGGAGAATCCCAGCAATTATCTGCGGCATTGTATAAGCGTATTACGTAAATACTTGTTGTAGTCATCGTTAATGCCATACATCATCTATGAATATTTTCAATAATCTTATTATACCACTTACTTTACTCATACATCATTTTTTAATATTTCTTTAACTGTTTTCTGAAAATTTTTTCGAATATTTCACCGAGGATTTCATAATTCTTCCCAATCTGTTTCCTTCAAGAATCATCGTATTGAAAATCTCGCCCATCCTTAAAAATTGTGAGATAAAAATCGGTTAATGCGAAATTCATGTAGTTTAAATTCTTTGCGACCTTAGGAAATATTGGTGCCGAAGAGAGGACTTGAACCCCCGACCCACTGATTACGAATCAGTTGCTCTACCACCTGAGCTACTCCGGCAAATCAGCGTCACCCTAGCGTTCTTGCCCCTATTCGTCAACGCGCGAACAAAAAGCAACTTCACTTCTCTTTGCGGAAATATGTCAATTCCTTTACCTTTTAGAGTGAGTATACTTACTCTTATTATGCACTCAGCCTTTGGAAACATAAATGTTGTCGTCGCAGCTGAGAGGATCCAATTTTGATCTCACTTGCATTCCCACAAAAAGTTAAGTTTTAAAGTAGGGAATCTTGCTCTCTTTCGAACGTTTATATAGGCTGGCTTAATCATATGGGTTAGGCATGCGCAAAAAATTGTATGATCTTCCATACCGTCCTACGCGGCGTCTCTTCGGGCTTTTTATTTTTGAAGTTTTTTCTTTTATCCTTATTTTTTCTCGCTTAGCGTTCCTGCAATTCTGGGAAGATGAGCGTTATAATTTGCTTTCTCAGAAAAATTGCGTTCGTTTCTTTCCTATCCTGCCTCAAAGGGGGGAGATTTATGATAAGAATGGCCATATTCTAGCAACAAATGATGGGTCTTATCGCCTTTTTCTGGAAAATCCTTCTAAATCACGATTAGAAAAAATCTTAGGTGTTCTTAAAACAGAATTGTCTCTTTCCGAAAAAGAGATCGCCTGCATTCAGGAAAAAAGTCTTAAAAGTCCATATCTTTCTTTGATCCTTGTGCGAGATAAACTTTCATGGAAAGAAGTTTCCCTCTTGGTGTTTCTTCAGTCAACATGGCCAGAGCTCAATATCACTCTTGGATACACGCGTTCTTATCCTTATGAAGAGGCTTTCGGACATGTGGTAGGCTACATAGGCTCTTCTAACGCACAGGAAGAAAACCAAGGGGTCTTACCTGTGAAACACCCTGACTATCGTGTGGGAAAAGTCGGGTTAGAACGTACCTTTAATAGCACTCTGTTGGGCAAGATTGGTTTTCGTAAAGTAGAAACTAATGCAGTAGGACGTATTGTTCGTCAGCTTGAGCTCTCTCCTGCTGTGTCTGGAGAATGTATTAAAACGACGCTGGATGCGGATTTACAATCCTTTGTTTATACTTTACTGAAACCCTATAAAGCTGCTTCTTGCATTGTGATCGAAATACCGTCAGGGGCTATCAGGTGCCTTGTTTCGGTGCCCTCTTATTCCCCTACAGGACTCAGTCAAGGCAAAAGTATCGATTGGCAAACGGCACTTCAAGATCCGTGTCATCCTTTACTCCATCGTGCTATTGCAGGGCACTATCCTCCTGCGTCACCTTTTAAAATTGTAACTGCCATTGCGGCGTTAGAAGCGGGGATTATTGCCCCAAAAGAAACTATTTCCTGTCCAGGGTATTTTGAATTAGGAGGACATAAATTCCATTGCTGGCACAAGACGGGTCATGGCTCTATCACTCTTGAGGAAGCCATTTGTAAATCGTGCGATGTATACTTTTTTACTTTAGCGGGTCGTTTAGGCATTGATAAAATTGCGACAATGGCACAGCGTCTGGGTTTTGGTAAACCTACGGGAATTATGTTGTATGGCGAGAAAGCGGGTCTTGTGCCTTCTCGTGCGTGGAAATTGTTAAAGCGTCATGAAAGGTGGTCTCCAGCAGATACCGTTCTTGTTTCCATCGGGCAGGGGCCAATTCTTGCAACACCGTTACAGCTTGCAACATTTATAGCGCATATTGCGAATAAAGGGGTTCGTGTGTTTCCTACATTAGAAGAAAAAGAAGGACATTCAGCAGAAGAACTTGGATTCCGACCGGAAACGATTGCTTTCCTGCAACGCGCTCTTACGGAAGCGTGTACTACAGGAACGGGACGTCGTGCTCGTCTTGAGCCTTTTCTTGTGGCTGGAAAAACAGGGACAGCACAAGTACGTAGCATTAGCAGCCAAGACAGAATGCTTGGCAAGACGGACACCCGCGATCGTCCTTGGGAAGAGCGTGACCATGCGTCTTTTGTTGGATATATACCTGCGGATAAGCCACGCTATGCTTTGGTTATTGTTATTGAACATGGGGGTAAAGGAGGAGAGGGGGCTGCTCCTTTAGCAAAGGTTGTGTTTGAAAAATTGTTAATCCCTCACGCTGCAGGAGAGCATGCGTAAGTACCGTAATCTCTCCTTCATTTCTTTTCTTTTAAAGAATGCTGTTTTTCTTACCATAATTTGTTTAATCATGCTGATCGGTGTTGCGATGCAATACAGTGCAGGAGGCGGGCATTGGATGCCTCGAGCCGGAAAGCATCTCTTTCGTTTCATTGTATGTATGGGCGTAATGTTAACGATAGCGCTGACCGACCAACGTTTTTGGTATGCATGGGCTTATTGGTTATACATAGGCGTTCTGTTTTTGCTCTTTTTCGTTGGACTTTGGGGGGGGGTCGGAATGGGAGCGCGGCGATGGATTGGCTTGTACATTATAGAAATTCAACCTTCAGAATTTATGAAAGTCGCTCTTGTTCTGGTTTTATCTCGCTATTACTGCAGTCTAAATGTATGTGAAAGACAAGCTCCTGGTGTTCACATTACGCCCCTTCTGATGGTCGCTATTCCCTCCATTCTCGTTCTAAGACAGCCAGATCTTGGCAGCGCCTTAATATTGGTAGGAGCTGGATTCGGGGTTATTTTTTTTGCAGGTCTTCAGTTGTGGAAAATTGTTGCCTCTTTCTTGCTCGGATTATGCAGCTTTCCTATCGCTTGGATGCATCTGCATACGTATCAAAAAAAACGTATCCTTATTTTTCTAAACCCCGACCAAGACCCGCTTGGAGCCGGCTATCATCTGCTGCAATCAAAAATCGCCCTTGGATCGGCAGGGTTTTGGGGAAAAGGGTTCCTAAAAGGCACACAAAGTCATCTTAATTTCTTGCCAGAAAAACATACAGATTTTATCTTCGCTATGCTATGTGAGGAATTTGGTTTTCTCGGAGGAAGCTTGCTTTTATTCCTTTATATAACACTGATTGCGCTTAGTTACCTAATGACCAGTACTGTACGTGGATATTTTGGCCGTTTGATGGGGAGTGGATTGACGTTTCTTTTGTTTCTCCATGTGTTTGTTAATATTGGAATGGTAATGGGGCTTTTACCTATTGTTGGTGTTCCTCTTTCTTTTGTCTCTTATGGAGGAAGTTCAATGCTTTCCGCCGCCATCGCCCTGGGATTTGTTCTGAACATAGCGCATTATAGTACATTGCGCTTAGGGGAGTAGGTTTTTATCTATCCACAGCCATGCTAGTCTTACTGCTATACTTACCCTTCCCAATACCTCTCAAAACTTAAAGCCTTATGCTGATATATTTTTTATTTAATTTTATAAAATATTATGCTATTATAATTATGTTCCATTATGATGGAACATAAGAGTGAAAACATGGGTTTATATGATGATGTTAATTTGTTTGAAGCATTGGTTGCGTTAGATTCTTTTGATGAGGCAAAGAAATTTCTAATGGATCTTTGTACATTAGCGGAAATTGAAACTTTTTCGGAAAGGTGGAAAGTCTGTCAGCTTTTAGCTTGCGGAAAGTTTTCTTATAGAGAAATCCGGAAATTAACAGGAGCAAGCTTAACCACGATAAGGCGTGTTGCACGGTTTTTAATTGATGAACCTTATGGAGGATACAGGAGCTTATTGGAAAAAACACAAAAGAGGAAAGAAAAATGATGAAGAAGATTATTGCATTGCTATTAGGTTTATCAGGCATTCCCGTGAGTCACGCGCTTCTTCCTGAAAACGCAAAGCCCGTTAAAATAGGAGTTTGTAAAGCTATAGAACATGAAGCCTTAAATTCCGTTGTTGCTGGAATGGAAGGATATTTTAAGCAACAAAAAATCAATTACCAACTTTCCGTGGAAACATGTCAAGGAAATATGGCGCTCGGTTCTCAGGCAATAGCGAAATTCGTCAATTCTGGGTTTAATATCATCGTTACAGTAGGAACGCTTCCAACACAGTGTGCCTATAGTGTTGCTAAAAGCGGAAAAGCGAAGGTGATTTTTGGGTCTGTCACAAATCCTAAAGACATATCAGTAAATATTGCAAGCGTTTCTATAACAGGCATATCAAATTTCGTCGATCTTGAGCCTCAAATAAAGATGTTTCAGGACATACAGCCTTCTCTAAAAACATTGGGAATTTTATATAATACAGGGGAAGCCAATTCCCTTTCAATTGTTAGGGAACTAAGGGATATGTGTGCAAAAAACAACCTTAAATTAATAGAGCAAGGTGTATATAAAGTGTCTGATATTCCCCAAGCTTGTGAAAAGCTTTCAGCATCTGTGGATGCAATTTTTATAAGCAATGATAATTTAGCCCTAAGTTGCATAGGAAATATCGTAAAGGTGTGTACTGCCAAGAAAATCCCTGTGTATGTTAGTGATACTGATCAGGTTAAAAACGGATGTGTCGCTGCTTTAGGACCCAACCAATATAATATCGGGGTGCAAGTCGGGAAAATTGTTGAGCGGATCGCAGCAGGTGAAGACAATATACCAATACAGTATCCAGAAACCGTAGAGTTACGCATTAACCTTAAGGCGGCTAAAGCATCGGGGGTGACTATTCCTGATACGATTTTATCACGTGCGAAAGAGATCATTCGCGAATAAATATGATAAGCGCTCAAGAACTTTTATTAAGTCTAGAAATTGGACTTATATACGGAATTGTTGCCATAGGAATATACATAACCTTTCGAGCGATAAATTTTCCAGACATGACGTGTGATGGAAGTTTTATTCTTGGGGCTGTTGTGTCGTCCGTTACGATAAAGTGTGGATATAATCCTTGTCTATCAATCGGACTAGCCTTTCTTTCGGGAGGCCTTTCTGGATTTTTTACTGGAATTTTAAATATCTGGCTAAAGATAGAAGACCTTCTTTCAGGAATTATCATTGCCTTCATGCTATATTCCATCAGCCTGAGGATTATGGGGGATTCCCCTAACATTACTTTTATTGATGAGTTTACTGTATTCAGCGGAGGAAAACCTTTATGTGCAATAGCAACAATTCTCTTTATTCTTGTGGTGTTTTTTATATTCATTCTTAATACAGACTTTGGGCTTAGTTTAAGAGCTGTTGGCAAAAATAAAAAATTCATTTCTATTTATGGAGCCTCTGTCAACGCTCTCATCTTTACAGGGCTTATTGCCAGCAATGCTATGATCGGAATGTGCGGTGCTCTTTTTACTCAATATCAAGGATTCTGCGACATCTCTCAAGGCACAGGTACGCTTGTCATTGGACTGGCCTCTGTCATTATTGGGAACACAATCTTTTCTTTCAAAAGTGTTTTCTGGTCTGTTCCTGCCTGCGTTATAGGGTCTGTTCTATATAGGGTTTTTATGGTTTTTGCTATGCACAGCGATTCCCTCGGCTTAAAGACGCAGGATCTTAATTTAGTTACAGGAATACTGATGATTACTCTTACGATCTTACGGAAAAGAAAATGCTCCAGTTGAAAAATATCACTGTCAGAAATGTTCTGCATAATCTCAATTTAACAGTTGATACGGGAGATTTTATTCTGCTAATTGGCGAAAATGGAGCTGGTAAAACGACATTATTTAACACAATTTCCGGAGATCTTATCCCAAAGAGTGGCTCTATTATAATAGACGGTCGGGATGTAACCTGTATCCCGCAACACAAAAGAGCGGTTCTTGTTTCAAGTGTTCTGCAAGATCCTCGGTCTGGTACTGTGGGAGGAATGACGCTTCGCGAAAATCTACATATCGCCTATACGCGCGGGAAAAGACGGCACTTAAAGATCAGTAATTCCTGCTTGCGCGAGGATTTATATAAAGAGAAATTAAGCCTCTTAGGCATGAATTTAGAAAATAGATTAGACGAATATGTGGAAAATTTATCTGGAGGGCAGAGGCAGGCGCTAAGCATCATACTATCAATTATTGCAGATTCTAAAATCATTTTACTCGACGAAATAACAGCTGCGTTAGATGCCAAATCATCCTATAGTATTATGGAAATTGTGGATAAAACAATAAGGCAAGGGCAAAAAACCTGCCTTATGATTACCCATGATATAAGCCATACCACCCAATTCGGGGACAAAGTTCTCCTTTTAAAGAAAGGAACATTAAAAGAGGCCAATCCTTCATAGGATGAAAGCCGTTAGATAAAAGATAATGGTAGCTCTAGAAAGAGGCAACAATAATTTCCACATAATTTTAGACTTCATCGTTTTAAAATCATGCATATGCTTTCTTAAATCGTCGTCATGAGGGGGCTGTTTTGATTGCATCGTTATCTGTAATGGATACACGGCTCACCCTTCTCAAAGTGCGAGTATCCTATTGTTTGTTTCATAAACCTATCTCATCAATATCCTAGAAACAAATCATTCTCCGACATTGCATACGAAAGATTCTCCATTTATACAAAGAAGACGAATAAATGGGAAAAAGATGGCGATTTTTCAACCAGTGCGTGGGATGCATGATTTTCTGCCAAAGGAAGCCTATCGCTTTTCTTGTTTAATAGAGCAAGGGCGTACTCTTGCTCGTCACTATGGTTTTCATGAGATTCAAACGCCGATACTGGAAAAAGCAGAAGTATTTTCTCGCCCGTTGGGGGAATCCAGTGATGTTGTCGGCAAGGAAATGTACCTCCTTACAGACCGAGGAGGCGAGATACTCGCTCTTCGCCCTGAAGGGACAGCATCCGTTGTACGTGCCTTTCTTTCGAATGGATTAACAGATACGCTTCCCTTTAAAGAATTCTATACAGGCCCCATGTTTCGCTATGAACGTCCGCAAAAAGGGCGTTACCGCCAATTTCATCAAATAGGAATCGAAAACTTAGGAGAATCAAGTCCTTGGAGCGATGCCGAAAGCATTTTTCTGGCACAACAATACCTGAAATCTATTCAGATAGAAGCCTTTCTTGAAATCAATACACTTGGAGACGCGGCATCACGCGCCGCTTACAAAGAAGCGTTAGTAGCGTATTTTAAAGAAAAACGTACGACCCTTTCTGCATTAAGCTTGAAGCGCCTTGAACAAAATCCGCTTAGAATTTTGGATTCCAAAGAACCTGAAGACCAAGATATTATTCAACAGGCCCCAACTTTAGAAGCTTTTCTAACCTCAGAAGCTCGCACCTTCTTTGAAACATTATGCACAGGATTAAAAACTCTTGGCATAGCGTATCGGCAGAATCCGCGCCTCGTGCGAGGATTAGATTACTATACGCACACAGTTTTTGAGTTCGTTCCTCCCTCGGGTGAAGGAGGAACTCTTCTTGCGGGGGGGCATTATGATCATCTTGTCGAGCTGATGGGTGGTCCAAAAATGTCTGGATTTGGATGGGCTGCAGGGTTGGAACGACTATCGCTCGCGGCCTGCCCGATGGGAGCTATGGAACGCTCTATTGCTGTTATTACGGTTAACTTTAATAGTGAGGCTTATACTTGCGCTCGTCTTTTGCGTGACCAAGGATACATTGTAGAAGTATTTAGCGGAAAAGATTTTGGGAAACTTTTAAAAAAGGCTGATAGGAATCAAGCACGTTATGCTGTTATTTTAGGAGAAGAAGAAATAAATACGGCGACTGTTTCAATTAAAGATCTGGATAACCGAATCCAAGAGCGTGTTCCTTTAGCCTCTTTAAAGGAGTTTTCAAAACCTTTATGAGCCTGTATGAAACCTATGCCATCTATCTAAAGCGTTTTTCTGATTTGAAGGAAGCGATGGCCAAGGAAGCTGGAGATGCCGAGCGTTTTATCACGCTTTCTAAAGAGTTCTCGGGACTTGAGCCTATTGTAGAACGCATTACTGAGGTACAAGCCGTACAGGAGGAAATTCTCCAGATTGAGGAAGCTTTGCAAGGTGATGAAGAAGATGAAGCGTTTGTTGTGCTTGCCACCGAAGAACTCCAGCAGCTTAAAGAAAAACTCCCAGAGCTTGAACGTCAGCTTAAAGTTTTCCTGCTGCCAAAAGATGCCTTTGATGAAAAGAGTGCTATCATCGAAGTACGAGCAGGTGCCGGTGGAGATGAAGCCGGATTGTTTGCTGCAGATTTATTCCGGATGTACCAGCGCTATGCGGAAACGCAAAAATGGCGTGTTGAGATTTTATATACCCATGAAAATGAATTAGGAGGTTTTAAAGAAGCTTCGGCGAGCATTAGAGGATGCGGGGTATTTTCACAGTTGAAATTCGAAATGGGAGTTCATCGTGTGCAACGTGTTCCTGAAACTGAAGCGAGTGGACGTATTCATACTTCAACAGCGACGGTTGCAGTGCTTCCAGAACCGGAAGAAGTGGATGTGCAACTTGACGATAAAGACCTGAAAATTGATGTCATGCGGGCTTCTGGGGCTGGGGGGCAGCATGTCAACAAAACGGAAAGTGCCGTGCGCATTACGCATATTCCTACAGGGCTTGTTGTCTTCCAACAAGATGAGCGTTCGCAGCATATGAATAAAGCAAAAGCGCTGAAAATTCTCCGTGCTCGTTTATTCGAATTAGAAAGATCCCGTGCGGATGCTGAACGCGCAGCAGATAGAAAGGACCAGGTAGGTACCGGAGACCGTTCCGAACGCGTTCGGACGTACAATTTCCCTCAAGGGCGCGTTACGGATCATCGTATTAATATGACTCTTTATAAGCTCGACAGGGTCTTAGAAGGAGAAGCTTTAGGAGAGCTGATCAAAGCCCTCATCCGCGCAGATCAAAATACCCGCTTAGCTACGGCGCATGTATAAAAAGCGAGAGGATGTATGAAATCCTAAATATAAATTGGTTTTTTCTTATTGATAGGTGGTTCTCTAAATTCTATTACACACAAATGTTTTTATCTTTTGTACAAATTTCAAAGAATTCATGCACGCAAGAATTTCTCGGCATATCCTCTTTTAGTTATCCAGGAGTTAGCGTAAATTGAAAACAACAATCAAATAGTTAGAGGATACTGTGTTTTTTTCAAAACTGCGAGGACTGATCTCTTCAGATATGGCCATCGACCTAGGAACAGCCAATACGTTAGTCTATGTCAAAGGGAAGGGAATTGTTCTTAATGAGCCTTCCGTTGTGGCTATTGCTGAATCAAAGGGGCGTCGTCAACTATTGGCTGTTGGAGAAGAAGCAAAACAAATGGTAGGAAGAACGCCGGGAAATATTCAGGCGATTCGTCCTTTGCGCGATGGCGTTATTGCAGATTTTGAAATCGCTGAAGAAATGATTAAACATTTCATTCGTAAGGTCCATAACCGAAGCCGTTTCGCTAATCCTCAGATTGTTATCTGCATTCCTTATGGATCAACAGCTGTTGAGCGGCGTGCCATTCAAGAAGCGGCGGAAAGTGCTGGAGCGCGTCGTGTTTTTCTGATTGAAGAGCCGATGGCGGCGGCTATTGGTGCTGGACTTCCTGTGACCAGTGCTATGGGATCGATGGTTGTCGATATTGGGGGAGGAACAACAGAAGTTGCCGTTCTATCTTTGGGAGGCATTGTCTATGCGCGCTCCATTCGTGTTGGAGGAGACAAACTCGACGAAGCCATTGCCGGTTACGTTCGTCGGCAAGAGAACCTTCTTATAGGAGAAACTACGGCAGAACGTATTAAGAAAGAAATTGGCGCAGCATCGCCTCCTGAAAAAGGAGATGGGCGAACCCTTCGCATAAAAGGACGGGATTTGCTACGGGGTGTGCCTAAAGAAATTGAAATGTCTGAGCGAAAAATTGCAGAAAGCCTTGCAGAACCTCTTGCAACTATTGTTGAATCGGTAAAGATAGCCCTTGAATCTACAGCGCCGGAGCTTTCTGCGGATATCGTTGATAATGGTATTGTGCTTACAGGAGGTGGCGCTTTATTGGGACGCCTGGATATCCTTCTTCAAAACGTCACAGCCCTTCCGGTATCTGTGGCGGAAGAGCCCCTTTTCTGTGTTACTCTAGGGACAGGACGCGTTTTAGAATCTCTCAATACGATGAAAGATATATTGCTGAAAGCATACTAATAAGGACACATGCCTTCTCCTGTACAAAAGCCTAAAAGTATTCCCCACACAGCGGTCACTTTAAGACGAAGGCAGGCGTTTTTAAGCTTACTTTTAGGATGTGTCGGTATAGGAGGGTTGCATACGCCGTACATGGCGCCTTACATCGAGCAGGCGCGCTTTGTTACAATGGAAGCTAAAGCTGTCCTATTAAAGAAGTATCATATCCACATAGTTGAAAAACTCTGGGAGCTTCTTGGCTTATCAGACCAGCACCGGACAATTGAGACGTTACAAGAGCAGCTTATTACCTCGCGCATCGAGGAGCAGAGAGCACAATATTTACGTCAAGAAAATGCCGAGCTCCGTAACTTGCTTGCCATTGATGCGCCACAAGAATTTATCGCACTTGGAGCTCGTATTTTAGGACAGACAGAAGCGCATACACATACGCTTATGCTGGATATTGGTACCGATAAGGGCGTTTGTCTGAATGCTGCCGTTGTGGTTCGTGATGGCCTTATCGGTCGTATCACACAAGTTGGCAAAGATTGGAGCCAAGTATTGCTGGTAACGGATGGTACAGCACGTATTCCTGTTTCCTTATATCCTTCTGGAGAACGGGCGATTTTAAGTGGAGATTTCTCACAAACCCTAAGGGTAGATCTTCTTCGAAATCTACATTTCAATTCTGAGCAACTGGCCCTTACATCGGAAGTTGGGGCCTGTTTCCCAAAAGGAGTTCCTGTTGGTTCTATGGACGTGAAGACGTCTGCGCTACGCGTTATTCCTGCAGCATCTGCGCAGAATTTGGAATTCGTTTGTGTTTTAATCTCTGTTGCCGCGACTCAGGAAAGAACATATGCAGAACCTTAAACGTTGGTACATTTTCCCAATTTGTCTTATGGTTGCAGCACCTTTAGGCTTCCTTCCGGTTTTTCCGAATAGGCTTTTCTTTATATGGCTTCTTATGTTTCAAGGAATTCTAACATTCCAGCAACCTTCTTACTTTGGGGTATGGAGCATTTGCCTGTTTTTAGATTTTTTCTATGATATTCCTATTGGGGTAACTTTTCTTTCTTTTGCTATAATATATTTAGGGCTCGATTGGGCATTTAAATATCTGATTGGCGTCTCGTTCTTTATCTTATGGGGAATCGTTATTGTCGTCGTTATAGGGCTTGATGCCCTTTTTTTTAGGGGGGGGGCTTGGCGCATGTTGATGCATTCTGAGTCATGGGTCAGGCTAGGCATTGCCGTAGGATTTTATCCACTCATCACGTGGGTATGTCGAAAAATACGAGAGAGTAAAATTTTCACCACTTCAAAAAATTAATATTTATACTTCAAAATATCCATGAAATATGCTGCCATAAAAAATGGAAACTATTGACCGAACAATTTTATAGAATAAATGTCGTTAACTCATCCTTTTGAACCTGTTTTTGATAAAAATTCCTCTATTCTAATATTAGGAACGTTTCCATCCGTAAAATCACGAGAGTATGGTTTTTATTATGGGCATCCTCAGAATAGATTTTGGAAAGTAATCGCCTCTATTACGCATACCTCACTCGTTCCCGAAACAATAGAAGAAAAAAAGCTTCTCCTTCTCAACAATAAAATCGCTCTTTGGGATATCCTGAAAAGATGTTCTATAAAAGGTTCAAGTGATTACAGTATTAAAAACACTGTTCCCGTAGATTTATCTATTTTATTAGAATATACGCATATTACACAAATTTTTGTTAATGGTGAAAAGGCGCATCAACTGTTTATGAGATATTTTTATAAAAATCTTAAAAAAGAAGCGATAAAACTTCCCTCAACAAGTTCAGCGAATGCTCACTATACCTTTGACAAATTGGTTTTGGCTTGGAAACGCGTAACACAAGAACTTTAAAGAATCTTATCCCAAAGACCAAGCTGAAGAACAGAAAGCAATGCGATAAAAGTTATTTTAGCATCCATTAGACTTGTCATCATGAGATTTTTAAGGGAAATATCATGCCTTGTAATTGATACAGTATGTTTTTGTGACTTTAAAATCCACTAAACGGTATTGAATCTGATATAGGTGTCAGTTCACGAGAAGCGTTTTACGCATGTCTTTGCTGTGTGAATAAGGGATCGGCTGCTGTATAGCATCTAATGGGTTGTACGGGAACATCTATCCCCATGGTGTCGAATTTTTTCTTGAGCCGTCTGTGAAATTCAAATCCAACAAGTTTCAAGGGATCAGGATGCGTTTTAATAGCCCAAATGAGGGTTATCCCTTTTAAATCAAAGGGTGTAATACCAAAAATTTGTACTGGTTCGGTGACTTGCTCTTTATAAGAATCGTCTGTAAGAAGCTCTTGTCCCACTTCCTCGAGAGCTTGTGTAACTTTAGCGACGTTCTCACGAGGATCGATCGTAAGCTCATAAATTTGAAGGGTATAATCTCGCGATAGATTACAGAATGCACTCACTGTGGAATAAGGAATAACATGTAGCGTTCCACTGACCTCACGTACATAGACAGCGCGGATGGACATGCGTTCCACAAATCCGCTGATGCCATTGATCGTGACATAGTCACCTGTATCCATGTCATCTTCAATAAGCACGATGGTTCCTTGGATAAAAGATTTCGTGACTTCTTGTGCTCCAAAGCTGATTGCAAGTCCCAACACACTGAATCCAGCGAGAAGCGGAGCTATACTAAATCCAAGGTTTTCCACTATTCCTGCAAGAACAACAAAAAAGATAGCAACATGAAAAACGCTTTTTAAGAGCGGCAAAAATGTCCGCAACCGCTTTTCCTTTTCTGGATTTTCCGCTTGAACCAAGGTTATTTTATAATCTATACAAAGCGTTAAAGCTTGATATAGAACGATCCCTGCACACATCAGAAAAGCATTCCCTAAAAAGCTAACTAAAATGATATGCCCCCACGGTGTACTTGCTGCATGGAAAATAGACAGTCCACAAAAGTGGCCAATCAAAAGCACAAGGAATATGTAGAATATTGCGATAGTGAGAGATTCGATTTGCGTAAGGCTCTTTTGTGCACGTTCTAAAAAAGTACTGTTTTGTGCTTTGCTTTCCTTTAAGATACGTCGTACCTTACGAGGAAGCCACAAAATACAAGAAATAATAAATTGCATTCCTGCTATAGTAATAAGACTAATGGCCAAAGGTTTGAGCCAGTTAGCAGGCTTAAATTCTATTTCGTAAAACTCTAATCCCAAAAGGAGTACACCACCGTATCCAAGGAAAATCCACCATCTTTTATTAAGAGCGCAAAAAATATCTATCCAAACGCTTATATTGTTTTCTTTATGTGTACTATTTAAAAGATCCTTGATAGCGGAACGGGCACGAAAAACAGAAAGCAACATATAACAAAGAGCTATGGAAAGAAGACTGTGCTTCGTAAGGGTTATGGTTGTTTTTGGGAATTCCAGCAAAAATTGAGCGCTACTTACCGTTATGATACCGATACTTGTTATCCATAATGTAGTTTTGATGAAAGACCATAAAGAACGCATGTGAATTTCTGCAGCACGGAATAAGCGAGCATGCGGAGTGTATGGAGAGAGTACTGCCATGGCAAAAAGGCGCAGGAAAGCTGCACTTGATAAAGTACCGACAAAAGTTACGTAAAAAGTATGAAGTGATCTACTTTGAAGAAAACTTGCTTCATAAAAACCAAGTAAAGCAAAAAGAGCAATAGGTACCATAGATCGACACAAACTGCCAAAAGTAAAAAACAGGTGGTCTATTTTAGAAGAATGATTAATATAACGTATCAACGCCCGTTCTAGTATCCACGAAGCCCAAAATTGAACGATCAGAAAAATGATAAAAACAATGAATGGATATAATAGAACTGATGTGTATCCTTCAGATAAAGTTTCCGTATTAAGGAGAGTCTGTACTTCTTGCAACGAAGAAATTTGTGCTTTGGCTGATTGCAGCAATGCTAGGAAAGTCATGCTTCCTGTACATAAGCTTAAGATCTTTTTTTGTACATTTGACAGACTCATCGAAAAACTCCCCAAAAAGTCTTGCATTTTTCTTCATTGTGCGAACAAATTGTGAAAAAATCCTGAATAAATATTGAGAAGAGAATGGATATCCTGCGTTTCTTTAAAAGAATGACGAATATTTTACTTCCGCCGCATTGTGTATGTTGTCAAGAACCCATCACAGGGGATGTTGCCTTATGCGCAACATGTTGGAAAAAGCTCAGCCTTTTTCATACTCCTTGGTGTGCACGGTGTGGAACACCTCTTAATTTCGAGCTTCCTGGCGAAAATATTTGTGAAGAATGCTCTAGAAAATTTATTCATATTTTCGATGGCGCCCGTTCTGTTGCTGCTTATCAGGGAAGTGCACGCACTTTGGTATTAAAACTCAAGCACGCCGATGCAGCTTATTTAGCGCCTCTTATGGGATCGTTGATGCAACGTGCAATAAAGGACCTCAAAAACGTGGATTATGTTATTCCTGTCCCTTTGCATTGGAGGCGCCTTTTGAAACGCAAATACAATCAATCCGCTCTTTTGGCGTATTACTTAACAAAAAAAAGACATCTTCCCTATGCGCCGAGTTTTTTAAAGCGCCATCGCGCCACCCCCTCGCAAAAAGGCCATAATGCGCAAGAACGTTATGAAAATGTAGAAGGCGCTTTTTCTGTTACAAAAAAAGGATACCTGGCTTTGGAAAGAAAAAATGTACTCCTTATCGATGACGTATGGACAACAGGCGCTACGTTAACCTCCTGTACAAAAACGCTAAGAAAAGCAGGTGTTTCTAAGGTATATGTCTTAACTTTTGCCCGAGTCCTAAAGGGAGAAGCTCTGGTGCGATTGAGTGAAGACACCCTCTAGCATAGGTAATAAAAGATAGAATTTTTTCATGTTTTTCCTTGTATCTTTACAAGATTTCTTGTAGATATCCTAATAAGATGAAGCGAAGAGTTGTTCTAAAAAAGGAAAAAGATTGTGGCTGTTCCTAAAAAGAAAACATCAAAGTCTCGGCGAGATATGCGTCGGGCCCATGCAGCGTTGGTTCCTGTCTTCGGCGGAGAGTGTCAAACATGTGGAGAGAAGAAGCGTCCACATCATGTGTGCCCTGTGTGTGGGCATTATAACAAACGTCCTGTTTTAAAAGATTCCCGCGTCTCTGAGTAAATTTACGGAAAGCATGTGATGTCATCATCGCCCAGGCCTATTCGCATAGCTATCGATTGTATGGGAGGGGATACAGCTCCAGAGGTTGTTTTTCAAGGAATCTCTCTTTGTGCGAAAGAGTTGGGGCCTATTTCTCTACAGCTTTATGGGGTACAGGCGGCGATAGAGCCCCTTGTTGAAGAGATTAAGAAAGATACTGCCTGCAAAGATTTATTTATTGAAGTAATCCTAGCCGACGATGTGGTTACCTCTGACATGAAACCTAAAGTCGCTGTACGCTCTCATCGAGCCTCTAGTATGGGGCTCGCTGTTATGGCTGTTCGGGAAAAGCGTGCAGATGCTGTTCTATCAGCGGGAAACACGGGTGCTTTCATGGCGTTTTCCAAGATTATGCTCGGTACGTTAAAGGGGATTGATCGTCCTGCTATTGCAACATTCCTTCCCACATCCAAAGGGCAGTCTTTGGTATTAGATTTAGGAGCGAATGCAGAATGTTCCGGTCGTAACCTGGTGGAATTTTCTTTCATGGGCGAGGCGCTGACGCAAGCATGTTTGGGCATTTCTGCCCCTAGTATTGGGCTATTAAATATCGGTTCAGAAAACACGAAAGGTAATCGTATTGTTCAGGAAGCTGCAGAGATTCTCACGAAAACAGATCTTCTGAAAAATTATATAGGATTTGTAGAAGGAACGGATATCATGGCAGGGACAGTAGATGTCGTCGTTACAGATGGATTCACAGGAAATGTTGCCCTGAAAACGATCGAAGGATCTATGCGCTTTGTCAAAGAACAAGTTGGACGTGCCGTAAAAAAATCTATTGGAACACGTATTAGCGCTTTTATACTTTATCGTACCCTGAAGAAAGCTTTTACACGCTTCGACCCACGTATTTATAACGGAGCTGTACTCTTAGGTCTCAATGCTTTAGCGGTAAAAAGTCATGGAAATGTGGATGCCTTTTCCTTTGCACATGCGCTAAAGTTTACCGTAAATGTTGCGCGTCAAGATCTTTTAACGCATGTAAAAACATATGTTGATAGATGGGCATCAACCGAAGAAGGGACTTCCAGGGAATAATGCTCTGCTCAGTCTTAAAAGGTGTAGGGGGATACCTCCCTACAAGCGTGTTAACAAATGATGACCTCAGTCGAACGATGGATACATCCGATACATGGATCCGTCGGCGAACAGGAATAGGCGAGCGACATATTGCCGCCCCCGAAGAATGCACTTCCGATCTTGCCGTGTATGCGGCGCAACGCGTTTTCAAAGCAGCAGGGATAAGTCCTGAAGCCATTGATTTAGTGTTAGTGGCAACTGTTTCTCCAGACCGAACTTTTCCATCCACAGCAGCTTTAGTGCAAGGGAAATTGGGCATTACGCGCGGCATGGCGTTCGATGTTAATGCAGCCTGTAGTGGGTTTTTGTATGCCATAACCCTGGCGGATGCCTTACTCAAGCAACGTCAAGCAACCTGTGCTTTGGTAATAGGGGCCGAAACATTTTCCCGATTGCTCGATTGGTCTGATCGAACAACGGCTCCCTTATTTGGAGATGGGGCAGGTGCTGTTATTTTGAAAGCAGAAGAACATTCAGCGCCTGCTGGCATCCTCTCTTCTTGCCTCTATGCAGATGGAAGCCAGTGGGAGATTTTGTATACGGATGGGGGGCCTTCTTTAAATCAGCGAACAGGTGTTACCCGGATGCAAGGACGTGAGGTCTTTCGCCAAGCGATCGAAAAGATGCTTGAGTCTATCCGATACCTTCTGGTACAAGCGGATATTTCCCTTGATGAAATTGCATGGATCATCCCCCATCAGGCTAATGCACGCATCATCGAATCTATAGCCGAACGCCTCTCTTTTCCTATAGAGCGTGTCTTAGTGACAGTAGATCGTCATGCTAATACTTCGGCCGCTTCTATTCCTTTGGCTATCGTTGAAGGATTCGAATCAGGGAAACTAGCATTCGGTCAACATGTCCTATATACTAGCATTGGTGCTGGTTTAACATGGGGAGCATCTTTGATGCGTTTATAGGCAAGAAGATGAGCACAAAAAAAACATCAACGGTTATTCGTGCAGAATTAGCGAGAGCTTTAGCTGAAGCGTTCAAGATCCATCGTCTTCAGTCAGAGGAGTTTCTGGAAACCACACTTGAGGAAATTGGCGCAGCGCTAGCACGCGGAGAAAGTGTAAAACTAACCAATTTTGGCACATTCAAGCTTTTATCGAAAAAAAGCCGTCTTGGGCGCAATCCTAGAACACTTGAACCTGCAAAAATTAAAGCACGACGTGTTATATCGTTTCATTCTTCTTTGGAATTAAAAACACGTCTTAATGCACCTTAATTTTCGGTATTTTTTGAGAATTGGCACTTCTATAATTTATAAGGCCTAGAAGCCATTTATGGTGGATTTTTAAGATCGTAAGAGCATATTGTATTAAATTAGAAAGGATTTTTATAATTAACAAGAGGAAAGTAGGTAATGAATAGGGTAAAAAGTCCTGCAGAATTTCAAGTTGTTAAATCCTTGCGATTGCGCCGATTTTGATAAGCTCGGCGTGAAGACGCTCTAGAATTTCGCGCATTATAGTACGCAAGATGGTATCGCGCTTTTCGGCAGAAATATCCCGTTCAGCAACTTTGTTTACAGATACCTGGATGCGATGAGAATAAGCCGGAGCTTTTGCTGCGTCTTTTTTTTCTAATGTCATTAAACACTGCGCTGTATATTGCACTTTTGGCGTTGTAAAAGTAGAAGCGAAGAAGCCTTGAGGCTCTGCCACCGGAAAGGCGCAAATGGAAGCCTCTTCAATGATGACACGCGTTTGTCCATGGGCACCCGAAGGAATCAGGCATTTCTCTGCCCAACTTTCCACAACTTCTGGAAAGGATGGAGTAACAAGATGCTCTAAATGTGGGGCTAGTTCCGTTGGATGAAAAGCACGTACCATCGAGACGTTCGCTGTATCAAGAGCAATAGGCGTTTGATAAAAAAGCTCCGTTACGGAAGCTGATTCTTTATCAGCAGAACATCCGCATAGGTAAACACACACTATGCATAGACAAAGTTTTTGAAATTTTGCCATATAGGCTCCTTTTTCTATTCTTTATTTCACATTTTTGGGTGTATTGAAAGCACGCTGCACCCGCCCGTCAAGATCTGAAAGAAAAGCGCTCATATCGTCTCCCAATTTCTGGATAACATTGGCAAATTCTGAACGCTGTGTAATACCCATGCTTACGCCATCAAGTACAACATCGACGACTTTAAATTTTGCTCCATTAGATGAAGGAAACATTTTCCATATAATTTTTACTTGCCCTCCTCGTGGTAGGGTAATCACGCTCTCTACGTTCACCCCCCCTTGTGCAACGCATGTCGCTCCTTTTACTTGCAAAACAACTCCAAAAAATTCTCTAAAACGTGCGGCGTAGTTGACAACAATCATTTTACGAAAGAGTGTAATAAACTGTTGCTTTTGCTCATTTGTCAATCGACGCCAATGACGCGCTAAGACAAAACGTCCAATAGCAGCTACATCAAACCCTTCATCTAAAAGAACCGCGAATCGCTCTTGCCGGATAGGGGCTGCAATATTGGGATTGGTTAAGGCCATGATTGCCCGTTTGCCAAAGTCCGCAATAAACTGTTGCGCTTCTGCAGATATGGCTGCTTCATCACTGTACGTAACCCTAAAAGGGCACTCCGCAAGGATACCAATACCAAAAACTGTCGCAATCATTCTTAAAAGGTGCAGAGGGCTTATAAAAAAAAAGGCGAATATTGTTTTCGAATAAGAGGACACTTTACTTCTCCATTGTTTCATTAACAAGCACGTTTATGCTTGAATAGTTAATAACGTGAAATAGAAAGCATTGTCACGGATTTTCTATTTTTTGCCTATTTAAGAAAGCTCTATAAGTTTAAAGACACGAGGAGAAAATTTTTCTCCATAGACACTTTGTTCTAAAGTAATCGTTGTCTTGTGATGTTCGTCATCTTCCAAAATCCATTGCTGTAAGGAAAGTGTTGCCATATCGAAAACAAGCGTTAGCGTTCCCGGTTCGTTAAAAGCAGTCAGGGTGAGTCGAACATTATAGACTCCTTTTGTAAAGCTTTTTATTTGAACGTCTGGAGTTCGAAAACTTATTTTTTCTTTCAAAAATAGATACAAAGGATTCGTTTGTGGCAGCTCGGAACGTTCTTTTAGTTCTTTGTCGACATGATAGAGATGTCCTCTATTTGATATGATAAGATTCGGATTGGGCGCATCATAATCGAAACGCACTTTCCCAGGGCGCTCTAAATAAAACCATCCCGTTGCTAGACGGTTATTTCGGTCTATTTGTACAAAACGTGCTTTTAACGTTGTGATCCGATTAAACGCAGCTTCAACACGAGAAAGCGTCAAGACGGAAGAAGACACCTCTTGCGTATGAGCGGTATTCTGCAAGGACCCATAAGCCTTATTTCCCAAAAACCCTAAGCAACATAACACTGCTAACTTATAGCGAGCGCAGAATTTTGACATAATCATCCTAAAATCTCTCTTTTCCCTGTATGGTTAGCTGAGCTAACAAATCCACGCGCTTCCATTTGATCAACAATACGGGCTGCTCTATTATAACCTATTTGTAAATGCCGTTGAATAAAGCTTGTTGACACCTTTCCTTCACGTCGTACAAGAGCTAAAGCTTCTTCGAATATAGGATCTGCACCTCCATTTTCCACGTTTCCATCGCTAAATGTATCCTCTTCATCTTGAACGATTTCCTCTGTGTATTGCGGGTCCCCTTGCTCTTTAAGTTCCTGCACAACAAGCTCCACCTCACGATCCGAAACGAAGGGCCCATGGATACGAACGATTTGCCCTCCGGTTGCCATATACAGCATATCCCCTTGGCCTAAAAGCTGTTCAGCTCCTTGCTCCCCTAGAATAGTGCGACTATCAATTTTCGAGGTTACATGAAAACTGATACGTGTAGGAAAATTGGCCTTAATCGTTCCTGTAATAACATCTACAGAAGGACGTTGCGTTGCCATAATTAAATGAATTCCGGCGGCACGTGCCATTTGAGCCAATCTCTGCACGGCATTTTCAATATCCTTTCCGGCAACGAGCATTAAATCCGCCATTTCATCGACAATAACGACGATATAAGGTAAAGGAGTCAACTCAAGCGGTTGGTCTTCATAGATAGGAAGGCCTGATTCGGGATCAAATCCCGTCTGGACGCGACGGAGTAACGGCTCTTTATTCTTCAGCGATTCAGCTAAACGTGTATTATATCCTTCGATGTTACGTACCCCTAAGCGCGCCATCGCTTTATAGCGATTTTCCATCTCTCGAACTGTCCATTTTAAAGCAACAACCGCTTTTTTAGGATCCGTCACAACCGGTGTTAGTAAATGAGGAATACCGTCATACACAGAGAGCTCTAGCATCTTGGGATCAATCATAATAAAGCGACACTGTGCCGGAGAAAGTCGATATACCAAAGATAAAATCATTGTATTGACTGAGACAGATTTTCCAGATCCTGTCGTCCCCGCAACAAGTAAATGGGGCATGCGGGCTAAATCGACGACAATAGGAACGCCTCCTATACTTTTTCCAAGCGCCAAAACTAAGGATCCTGGGAATTTCTCGTACGTGGAAGCCGATAAAAGCTCGCGCAGATAGACCGTTTGGCGTTTTGCATTCGGCAATTCAATGCCGATGACGTTTTTCCCTGGAACAACAGCAACGCGTGCTGATATGGCGCTCATCGAGCGGGCGATATCATGTGCCAATCCTATAACGCGGGAAGATTTAATCCCTGCGGCTGGGCGCAATTCGTAAAGCGTTACAACAGGTCCCGGTTTGGTGTCAACAATTTCTCCTTTAACGCCAAAGTCATTCAATACACGCAGAAGCTGATCTGCATTAGCAGCTAAAGCAGCCGTACTGACAGGTTCTTCTTTCCCATGAGGAAGGGAAAGAAGTTCTAAAGAAGGAAGCGTATATTCCCCTAGAAAAGCCAGATCCAAGTCTGCCTGAGCCGAATGTTTCTTCTCTGAATCTGATTTTTGCGCAGATTCAGATGACTCAAAAGGATCTGATCTTCCTGGTATGCTCTCTAAAGTAACCTCTGCAATACCCTTCTTTTTTGCTATTAGAGGGGGTGAAGAAAAAAAGCGTGGCATGTAATGCTTTAAGTTCCCAAAAAAGGAAAATTCTTTAGGAGGTGAAATACCATGCCAATAATTTTTACAAAAAGAGAAAAGGGGGGAGACAGAAAGACGAAGAGCGATAACAAACAGCAGCCCTCCTAAACATCCTGCTATCGGTGCAATAAAGCAAACACCTTCAGCAAGAAACGGCTGCAAGCAATGAACACTAGCATGGAATACAAGCTGCCCTAAGGCTCCCCCTAAGGTTAAGGTTGCAGGCCAAGAAGAGAGACGAAGAGGAACGCCGCCAAGAGCGAACGAAAGAAGGAAAACCGCCCCTAAAATACCGAAAATAGCACCTTTAATAGGGTATCTTTTTTGTATTTTCCTAATGCCGATAACGCATAAAGCAACAGGAAGCAAGCCAGAAGCTAAGCCAAAAAATTGGATCAATACGTCAGCCAACGCATTTCCCAGAATGAACCAGCTATTTTGCATCGTTTCAACGGAAGTATTCCAAGACGGCTCTTCTGCATTATAAAAAAACAGAGCAGTACCAAGTGTAAAAGCAGCTCCTAAAAGGAAAAAACCCATAAGCGAACGGAAGAAATCTTGGATTTTTGTTGAAATCACTACGTTTTTCCTTTGCGAAAAACCTTACCATTGCTTTTTATACGTTGAAGATCTTTTGTCCATAACGTTTTACGTTGATGGAGCAAGGGCTCTTTTCCATCGGTAAATTTTTCGGGTTTCTCGCACTAAATTTACAAGCGTCAGCCCAATTAAAACAGGATACATATATTGCAATACAGGTTGCATGAACTGCACAATCCCTGAAAATCCTAGTGTCGAAACAACAAAAGCAATACAAAGGCTCGCGATCAAAACCTTTTCATAAGAAATTTTGGAAAAGTGCAATATCTTTGTAACAAAAGCTGTCCACACCGAAATGGCGGCTACAGCTGTTGTTAGGCATGCAATAATAATAACTAAGCTGTAAACATAAGTTGAAAAACGCCCAAGAGAAAGCTCCACGATCCGAGGTAGAATATCTTCTGGCGCTACCCCAACAAGAAAAGTGCTATATTGAACTCCTAAACATATAAAAGCTATATACATAATAGTCAACAGCAAAGCGCTAATACAGCTTGCTGCAATACCTTTCACAAGAAGATCCTTCTTCGATTTGTTCCCTTTAAGCGTCATAAGGTACCCCATGGCCATGGATGAAAAATAAATAGCTCCGGGTAAATCATAGGTCTGGTACCCAGCAAGGATGCCCTCGTTAAAAGCGGACAAGGAAAAAACTAAAGAATTCCCTTTGTATGGTGTCGCCTGTGACAGCCCCCAAATAACAAGCAAAGACAAAAATCCCAATTTAATGGGGGTCAAAAACTTCCCAATGAAAGGAACAACATGCTCTTTTTTCACAGTCATTATGCCCACACATAGGCACGCCCCTCCACAAAATGCCCAAGAAGGAACGGAAGGTGCCATGGCTTTACACCCCCCATACGCCACATTAAGGCAGCGTGGAACAATGCCGAAAGGGCCTTCAATAGCCATAATGGCGGCTTGTAACAAAAAGGCACATACCTTTCCTAGAGGGGTAAAAAAACTGTCAGAATTACCAGAAAGCAACACGACAGCAATAAGCCCAAGGAGCGGAACAAGTACTCCCGTTAAGCAAAATCCACCAATCGCTGAAGGCCAGGCATGAGGCCAAGTTTCCCCAAGAATTGGAGGAAATACGACATTCCCTGCACCAAAGAACATTGCAAAAATAGCTCCTCCTGCAAGGAAAATCCCTTTCACATCTTTTCTCCTCAGCATAAAATCAACATATTTTACAATAAGCCGCCCAAATGGGCAACCTTCCGCCTGATGGGATACGTAATGGCTGTCGGTAAAAGGGCGGAAATTTTAGGATGTATATTGATTTAAGGTTTCTAAATTCCGCTTCTTTAACTTTCACAGATCGTCCATAATGATAAATTAATCTTTATTCTTCAAAAGGCTGAGCGGTGCGGTCGCGCATTTTAGAGAGGGCATACAAGGCGCAAAGTGTGCCAAAGGCGAATTGAGCCGTAACGATACGGATATCTTTCGTTTGTTCAACAAGATACGTAGCAATAAGTGGCGCTGTTCCGCCCATAAGAGCTTGGCCAAGTCCAAGGGCGAAAGATACGGCTGTACAGCGCACATGCGCGGGAAATGTCTCGGCGAAAAACGCTGTACGCCCTCCGTAATAGGAAGATAAAAACAATCCCGCTAAAAGATGCAGCACACCGTAAATTAAAAGATTACCCGATCGAATGCATGTCGTCATAGGATAGACCAAAAGGAAAACGCCTAAAACGCCTGCTTGCAGAAAAGATTTGCGTTGCTTAAAGCGGTCTGTCATATATCCAGCGAAGAGAGTCATAGGGATCATGCAAGCATTTGTTACAGCTGTCATAAGAAAGGCACATGTAGGAGAAGCCTTCCCAGAAATAACAAGATAATTCGGGAGGAAGACAAGAAGACTGTAAAACGCAATTCCGCTGAAAAATGTTATAAACATCGCCCATAGAGCTGGCTTTCTATGGTTTTTAAAAACTTCAACGATGGGAAGACGGGATACTTTCTTTTGTTTTGGAGGCTCTTCCAAGTTCTTTTTTAATTGAAATCCAACATAAACCAAACAAAGACTAAACAAAAAAGGCAACCGCCATCCCCAGGTTCTGTAAGCTTCGGCACTTAATACAGCTCCCAGGACTGCTGCTGTAAGTTGTCCCCCTAACAGGGTTCCGGTTAGACATCCTATATCTGCCCAGCTCCCTGTTCGGCCACGTTTTTCTGCTGGAGCATTTTCAACAAGATACACCATAGAGCTCGTATACTCACCACCAATCGCAAGCCCTTGCAGAATGCGGATTAGTGTTAACAATGCTGGTGCCCACAGACCGATTTGCGCATACGTTGGCAAAAGACCAACACACACTGTAGGAATGGCCATAAGAGAAATAGACAAGAACAACGCGTTCCGGCGGCCTACTTTATCGCCTATATGACCGAATAGAACGCCTCCCAAAGGACGTGCGATAAATCCCAAAGCAAAGACGCCAAATGCGGCTAGTTGCGAAGCAAAGGCATCGGAGCTGGGAAAAAATAAAGGCGCCATAACTGCAGAAAACGCACCGTAAAGGGAATAATCCAACCACTCCAGCATATTCGCTAGTACACCGATACGTATGCCTTTTTGTTTCGTGCTCATGACGTCCTCTTTACTGGAATTCTACTTAACAAATGGTAAAATTCTTATAAGAAGTTAAATACCCTTATGTCCTAACGCACAAGATCCCAATTTAGAAGATTTTAAAAAGACTGCAAGAGATGCAATAGGCTAGTTTTAGAAAATAGGAAATGGCGTCTATATCAGATTTTGCACCTTGTGTTATTTATTTTCTTTTATCAAATACAAAAATTCTATTACTATTCAAGAATAGCATATCTTTGCACTTTTAAAAATTTTTCTTCAATCCCTCTAAAATCTGATATAAGGATCAGTTCCGTATCGTTTGAAGATATCTTTGTTCTATAGTAAGCTTTGTAATATAGCTATTTCTTCAATTCTTTTAACAAATATTCGGCTTCTTCTTTAAAAGCATCTGTAATAAAAGCCACCTCAAAAGCTCTCGCTTCATCATAAACATGCGATGTTACATTACGTTTATGTCTATATTCTATCCGTTTTTCCAGATTATTAAGCAACAATCCCACCTTATCTGTAGTTCTCATTATTTCATTAAAGTCCATAACTTCTACGTTTTCTCCTTCAGCAAGACATAATCGTAAAAACCTCTGTATCCATTAAAATAGTAAAAAGAACGTATATTCAAATCGTTGAACCGCGGCGTCTCTTACGGCTGTATCGTTTCATTTCTGTACCGCTTGATGATTTCATTGAAGCTAGCTTAGCTTTCACTATTGGATGATAAGTTGATTGATTTTCTACTCGATGCTAGATAATAGTTTTATAATTGGTAATGTCTTTATTGAATAGGACGATCAATGATATATTTTTTGCATCATCCATCTATCTGTTTTTCTCATTATCAATGACGCTAAAATTCTATAGAGTTGCCAATCTAGAAAAACAAAGTTTTCCTTAAAATTTAATCGTATACTGGAATTATCCTTTTTATTCATTAATAAAAATTTTCTCTATTCATCCCTTAACCCATTATGCGATTATGGTGTTAATTTCTTACAATTCTTTTGGTAAGATTATTTATCTATCTATCTCGTTAATCAAAAACTTATCCTAAAATGGAGATCTATTATTTTACGGCGACCATTATAATTTCTTTTGGACGATTACAACTTTTATATATTGTCTGTAGAAGCACTCCATCAGAACGACGATCTGTTGTTGGTATTCCTTTGTTGAGACGAGCTTTTCTAAGGAAAAAGCGCATACTAATATACAATATTTTTAAAATTTTGTACTTTCGGATCCAGCGATAGATATTACCAAAACGCGCTCCATCATAGCAAATTTTTTGCACTTTAAATCCTGCATCTTCAAGAATCATTTTAAGGAGAGGTTTGTTGAAGTTGCGCACATGCCCCAGTTCTTTAGGCGCGTCTTCCCTGTAAAAACTCCAATTCATAATGTTTTCTTCAAAGGGTGTTCTGACAATAAAACGTCCTCCAGCTTTGAGAGCTTTATAAATACAATCCAAAAAATTGCCCATATTTAAAACATGCTCGATGACATCTGAGGAAACGATGACATCGAATGCATTCTCAAAGGGTAAACGCTCTGCATCCGCAAGGACGTACCGTGGGGGGGGGGGGGGGGGGGGGGGGGGGGGGGGGGGGGGGGGGGGGGGGGGGGGGGGGGGGGGGGGGGGGGG
>JAIRST010000039.1 GCA_031255325.1 Holosporales bacterium
TAAAGTTGAAGCGAGTGTCGGAGCACCGCAGGTAACTTACCGTGAAACAATTTCGCGATCTGTCGAGATTGACTACACACACAAAAAGCAAAGCGGTGGGGCAGGGCAGTATGCGCGGGTAAAAATTCAGTTCGAACCTCTTAATTTTAATGAGGGTTTTGTTTTTGAAAGCAAAATTTTTGGAGGGTCAGTTCCAAAAGAATATATACCTGGTGTAGAAAAAGGCTTGCGTCTTGCTGCCGAATCGGGTTATCTAATTGGGTTCCCTGTAGTTGGGGTGAAATGTACGCTTATAGATGGGGCTTTTCATGAAGTCGATTCTAGTGTACTAGCTTTCGAGATTGCAGCGCGTGCGACATTTCGGGAGGCTATGGCGAAAGCCAATGCGCGTATTTTGGAACCGCTCATGAATGTTGAAGTTGTGAGCTCGGAAGAGTACATGGGAGATATTATTGGAGATTTGAATAGCCGTCGAGGCCAAATCTCTGGAACGGAGCGGCGTGCAAATGCACAGGTTATTTCTGCAGTGGTTCCTTTGGCGATGATGTTTGGCTATGTTAATACATTGCGTTCGATGAGTCAGGGGCGTGCGCAGTATACGATGCAGTTTGCGCGGTATGAATTGGTTCCGTCGCATGCGGCTGATGACATTATTGCAAAACATAAAGGTTAAGGTTAAGAGAAAAGGGAGAAAATAATGGCCAAGGCTAAATATGATAGGTCAAAGCCGCATTGTAATATCGGAACCATTGGTCACGTCGACCATGGGAAGACAACACTGACAGCGGCTATAACAAAAATTCTTTCTGAAAAGGGGGGAGCGGAGTTTAAGGCTTACGATCAGATTGATAATGCGCCGGAAGAGCGAACACGTGGGATTACTATTTCAACGACCCACGTCGAGTACCAAACAGAGAAACGTCACTATGCACACGTTGATTGTCCTGGGCACGCCGACTATGTGAAAAACATGATTACAGGGGCGGCGCAAATGGATGGTGCGATTCTTGTTGTTTCGGGAACGGATGGAGCAATGCCACAGACACGTGAGCATATTCTGCTCGCCCGTCAAGTCGGTGTTCCGGCGCTTGTTGTGTTTATCAATAAAGTTGATATGGTCGATGACCCAGAAATGCTTGATCTGGTTGAGATGGAAATTCGTGATCTGTTAACGAAATATGATTTCCCTGGAGATGATATTCCTGTGGTTAGAGGGAGTGCTTTATGTGCTCTTGAAGGCAAAGATGAAGCGAATGGCAAAAACAAAGTTTTAGAGCTTATCGAGAAAATTGATGCATACATTCCTCAGCCAGAGCGCCCTAAAGACAAGCCTTTCTTAATGCCAATTGAGGATGTTTTTTCAATTTCCGGCCGAGGAACGGTTGTGACTGGTCGTGTTGAGCTAGGTATCATTAAGGTTGGTGGGGAAATTGAGATTGTAGGTATTCGTCCAACTCAAAAAACTGTTGTGACGGGTGTTGAGATGTTCCGTAAGCTTCTTGATCAAGGAGAAGCAGGGGATAACATTGGATGTCTTTTGCGGGGAACAAAGCGTGAAGAAGTTGAGCGCGGTCAAGTTTTGGCGGCACCAGGGTCTATCACACCACATACGAAATTCAAGTGTGAATCTTATATCTTGACGAAAGAAGAAGGGGGGCGTCATACGGCGTTTTTCGATGGGTACCGTCCGCAATTTTATTTCCGCACAACAGATGTGACGGGGAACGTGAAGTTGCCGGAAGGGACGGAGATGGTTATGCCAGGAGATAATGTCTCTGCTATGATGGTTGAATTAATTTCTCCTATTGCGATGGATGAGGGGTTGCGGTTTGCTATTCGCGAAGGAGGTCGTACAGTTGGTGCTGGTGTTGTGACAAAGATTATAGCATGAAGAATTTAGGTCAAAGTGATGAATAACCAGTGTATTCGTATTTGCTTACGAGCGTATGACCACCGTATTCTCGACTATTCGACGCGAGAAATTATCTCAACGGCGCGTCGTACGGGGGCGCAAGTGCGTGGACCTGTTCCTATGCCGACTCGTATTCATCGTTATACGGTTTTAAGGTCGCCTCACAGGGATAAAAAGTCACGTGAACAATTTGAAATGTGTATGCGTAAGCGGCTAGTGGATATTGTTGAATGCTCTCCGCAAACGGTTGATGCTTTGATGAAGCTTGATTTAGCAGCGGGTGTTGATATTGAGATTAAACTTTTGGGATAAAGATGCGTTTAGGATTGACAGTCAAAAAAATAGGAATGACCCGTATCTTAACTGATGAAGGAGCGTGTTATCCTGTGACTGTTTTAAAAGCTGAAGAAAATGTGGTAATCGCCCATAAAACGGAGGCGAAACACGGATATTGTGCGGCAGTTTTAGGTGTTGCGAAAACGGCAGAGAAAAAATTAACGCGCCCATTGCAAGGTTTTTTTAAAGCTTTAGGTGTTGATTTTTTCCGAGGAGTGCGGGAATGTCGTGTCGCGACGGAAAATGAGCTTCCTGAAATAGGAACATCTATCGGTGTTGAGGCATTTGCAATTGGTCAATTTATTGATGTGGTAGGCCAGACGATTGGTAAAGGATTTGCGGGGGGTATGAAACGCCATCACTTTGGGGGGCTACGGGCGACTCATGGTGTGTCGATTTCGCATCGGAGTCACGGTTCCACAGGTAACCGGCAGGATCCGGGACGTGTTTTCAAAGGAAAGAAAATGGCGGGTCATTTGGGAGATGTTCGGGTAACGCTTCAGAACCTGGAGGTATTTGGAACAGACGCCGAGCGTGGACTGCTTATGGTTATTGGGAGCGTTCCAGGTGCGAAGGGGAGTTCTCTTTTGATCCGAGATGCTGTAAAGAAGCAAATTGAGGCATAAAGTGATACAGTTTCCCGTCGTTAATTTAGAAGGAAAAGCGCATGGGACGATCGATTTGGATCCCTCTATATTTTGCGTAGATCTTCGTAAAGATTGTCTTGCGGAGGTTGTCCGATGGCAGCTGGCACGTCGTCAAGCAGGAACGCATAAAGCATTGGGGCGTAGCGAAGTGCATGGCACAACCAAGAAGATGTATAAGCAAAAAGGAACGGGACGAGCGCGTCATGGTTCTAAAGATGTTGTGCAATTTCGCGGAGGGGGAATTGTTTTTGGTCCAGTTCCGCATGCGCATGATTTCAAACTGAATAAAAAATTCCGAGCTTTAGCTATTAAAATGCTTTTGTCTATGAAATTGCGGGAAGAAAATCTTGTTATTGTTGAAGATTTAGTTGTTGTCTCAGGAAAGACAAAAACTGTTTGGGATATGTTGAGAGAGCAGAAACTTTTATCAGCGCTTTTTGTAGGAGATGGAGGAGGAACGGATACTTTTGTGCGGGCTGTTCGTAATTTGCAAGGCGTTGACTTTATCGTGCCTGGTGGATTGAACGTATACGATGGTTTATTACATACAAAGCTCGTTTTAACACAGCATGCGATTGAAGATTTGATGATTCGATTGCAAAGGAAGGTGGCGTAATGTTGAATTATTTGATCGCACCTGTCATGACGGAAAAATCAAGTGCTGCGCTGGAACAAGGCATACATGTTTTTCGTGTTGCCCATAAGGCTACTAAAAGTCAAGTTAAACGAGCAGTGGAAGAAATATTTTCCGTGAAGGTAGCGCACGTAAATATTTTAATGCGTATTGGAAAGAAGAAAATTTTTCATCAGCGGAAAGGAGAGAGGGGCTCGTCTCGACGCGCTTATGTACGATTGAAAGAAGGAACGATTAATCTTGAGGGGGGATTTTAAATGGCGCTGAGAAGTTTAAAGCCTGTAACGTCCTCTACACGGGGAGTTGTGCTTGTTGACCATTCTTCTCTTTGGAAGGGGCGTCCGATAAAGTCATTAACGGTGGGAAAAAAATCAACAGGGGGGCGAAATGCCCATGGCCATATAACAACGCGCCATCATGGTGGTGGATGCAAAATGTTGTATCGTTTTGTGGATTTTACCCGTTCCAAACGCGATTGTCGTGCGCTCGTTGAGCGCATTGAATACGATCCCAATAGAACAGCTTTCATTGCTTTAATTCGTTATGAAGACGCAAAGTTATCTTATATTTTAGCGCCTCAACGTTTAAATGTTGGTGATTGGGTCGTTGCTTCTGAAAAAGCTGACATAAAGGTGGGCAATAGCCTTCCATTAGCGCGTATTCCTGTTGGAACGATTGTTCATAATATAGAGTTGAAACCCCTAAAAGGTGGGCAGATAGCACGCTCAGCGGGGGTTTACGCGCAAATTGTGGGGCGTGATGTAGGAAATGTTATCGTCCGACTCTCTTCAGGAGAAACGCGTATCGTTCCAGGTCAGTGTTGGGCTACGATTGGAGCGGTATCAAACCCTGATCAGAAGAATATCTGCTTGGGAAAAGCTGGGCGGAATCGTTGGCGTGGTGTGCGCCCTTCGGTTAGAGGGTCTGCGATGAATCCAGTCGATCATCCTCATGGGGGAGGGGAGGGGAAATCGAAAAGTGGACGACATCCTGTATCTCCGTGGGGAGTTCCAACAAAGGGATATAAAACGCGGCGAAAATCTAAGCCGTCTGATAAATTTATTATAACTCGTAGAAAGGTAAGGTAAGGTGGCGCGCTCTGTTTGGAAAGGTCCTTTTGTCGATGGATATTTGATTAAGAAAACGCAGGCTGTGCAGCAATCTGGGCGCCGAGATCCTGTAAAGACGTGGTCTAGAAGGTCGACAATCATTCCTGACTTTGTAGGAGTAACGTTTTCTGTTCATAATGGTAATAAATTTATTCCTGTTTTTGTAACGGAAGATATGATTGGTCATAAACTTGGTGAATTTTCTCCTACACGCACTTTCCGTGGGCATGCAGGAGATAGAAAGGTGAAGAAAGGGTAAAAATGGCGAAGAGGCTGCTTATAAAAGCGCGTTCTGTTGATGTATTTGCTCGTTCGCGTATCATTTCTTCTACAACGCGCAAGTTAGGGTTAGTTACGGAGCTCATTCGTGGTCTGCCGGTTGAGCGAGCGCTTAATTGTTTGACTTTTTGCAAAAAGTCCGCGGCTTATGATGTGAAAAAAGTTCTTCAGTCCGCAGTTGCAAATGCTGAGAATAATTATGGGTTAGATGTCGATTTATTGCGTGTTAAAGAGGCTTATGTGGGGAAAGCTCTTACGATGAAACGTTGGCTTCCTCGTGCAAAAGGGCGTGGAACACCGCTAAAGAAGGAGTATAGTCACTTGACGATTGTGGTATGTGAGGTAGAGAACTAATGGGACAAAAAGTCAACCCTATTTCCTTACGTTTAGGAATCGTTCGTTGCTGGGATTCTAGTTGGTTCTCTGCACGTAACTATGCAGAGGTGTTACATCAAGACTATATCATTAGAGATTTTTTGATGAAGCGTTTGGCCCAGGCAGGTGTTGCTCGCATTATCATTGAACGTATATCGCAAAAGGTAGTTGTTTCCATTCATACGGCACGGCCTGGTGTTGTTATTGGCAAAAAGGGAGAGGAGATCGAGAAATTGCGATCGCATCTTTCGCGTCTGGCCGGTGTTGAAGTGAGTTTGAACATTGTTGAAGTGCGTAAACCAGAACTTGATGCTGTTCTTGTGGCAGAGGGGATTGCTAATCAGATAAAAAAGCGTGTAAGCTTTCGTCGCGCGGTGAAGCGCGCTATGCAATCTTCTTTGCGGGTTGGAGCGCAAGGGATTCGCGTCAATTGCTCAGGCCGTTTAGGAGGTGCTGAAATTGCACGAATGGAGTGGTATCGCGAAGGGCGCGTACCGTTGCATACATTGCGTGCTGATGTGGATTATGGATCGAGTGTTGCAAAAACAACTTATGGAACGGTGGGTGTGAAGGTTTGGATTTTTAAGGGTGAGCTTTATAATACGTCGTCTATTTTCCTACCCAAACGGGTAGGGGAGCGTGCAGGAGTTTAGGGATTTATGCTTTCGCCGAAAAAGGTAACATATCGCAAGCAATTCAAGGGACGTATCCATGGTTTGGCCAAGCGTGGTACATCTGTAAGTTTTGGGTCTTTTGGATTGAAAGCTCTAGAGCCAGCCCGTGTGACAGCGGCACAAATTGAAGCGGCACGGCGTACCATGACGCGTCATATTAAGCGTGTTGGAAAGGTATGGGTGCGGATGTTTCCGGATGTTCCGGTTTCGCAAAAGCCGGCAGAAGTGCGTATGGGAAGTGGTAAGGGGTCTCCTGAATTTTGGGTGTGCCGTGTGCGTCCAGGGTTAATTATTTTTGAGATGGATGGTGTTGGTCAAGAAATTGCGCGCGAAGCTTTTACTTTAGCGGCCGCAAAATTGCCGATGGCTACGAAATTTGTAATGAGGCTTGTGTAATCTTATGAAAGCAAAAGGCAAAAAAATAGGGGCTGTGGAGTCGGAAAATAAACTTGACGAGACGCGGAGAGACCTTTTGAGGTTGCGCTTTCGACGTGCTGTGGGGGAATCTGTAAGTGGTAGGCGTTTTCGGGAATTACGCAAAGAGATAGCACGTTGTTTAACTATGATGAATAACAAAAGAGCATAAGATGCCAAAGCGCGTATTAACAGGTGTCGTAAAAGGAAATAAAAGCGATAAGACGGTGACGGTAACGGTCGTGCGTCATGTCGTTCATCCTAAATATAGAAAGTATATTAGCGTGCGTGATACCTATCATGCGCATGATCCGCGTAATCTATGTCAGGCTGGGCAAACAGTAACAATCCAAGAATGTCCTCCGGTTTCTAAGATGAAGCGTTGGGAAGTGCTTTACGATACAACAGGGGATGTTGTATGATTCAGTCTCAGACACGTTTAGAAGTAGCTGATAATTCTGGCGCCCGTAAAGTGATGTGTATCGAGGTGCTAGGAGGAAGCCGTCGTCGTTATGCAAGGGTAGGGGACATTATCATTGTGTCTGTAAAAAATGCCATTCCGAGGGGAAAGATGAAAAAAGGAGAAGTGGCAAGAGCTGTTGTAGTACGCACGAAATCTCCTATCTATCGTTCGGATGGAAGCCTTATCCGTTTTGATTCAAACGCGGCCGTAATCATCAACAAACAGAATGAACCTGTTGGGACACGTATCTTTGGACCTGTAACGCGTGAGCTTCGGCAGGTAAAAATGACAAAGATTGTTTCTTTGGCGCCGGAGGTACTTTGATGGCGGAACGTTGGCGTATCAAAAAGGGAGATCATGTGCAAGTGATCTCGGGAAAAGAAAAAGGTCGGCGTGGAGATGTGCTGCGTGTTTTTCGAGAGACGCGGCGTGTTCTCGTGAGTGGCGTGATGATGAAAACGCGTCATAGAAAGCCGTCGCAGAAAGAACCAGGAGGGATCGTTAAAGAAGAAGCTTCGATTCACGCTTCAAATGTGATGCTTATAGATCCTAAATCTGATCATCCGACACGTGTCGGTATAAAAATTGAAAATGGGAAAAAAGTGCGTATTGCGAAGCGTTCTGGCGCAGTTTTGGCGAAGTGAGAAAAAGCATGGCAAGATTGCGTGATGATTATTTTAATGTTATCGTTCCGAGGTTGCGAGAAGAGCTTTCCTGTCATAACAATTTTTCTATTCCGAGACTTATAAAAGTTGTTTTGAATATGGGTGTTGGGGAAGCAACAACTGATAGTAAGCATGTAAAGATGGCGGTTGATGAATTAACGTGGATTGCGGGACAAAAGGCGGTTGCAACACGAGCTCGGAAATCAGTCGCTACTTTTAAAGTACGTGAAGGCCAACAAATTGGAGCGGTTGTAACATTACGTGGGATAAGAATGTATGAATTTATTGATCGTTTAATTTCGATTGCGCTTCCTCGTGTGCGAGATTTTCGTGGGCTTTCTTCGCATTCCTTTGATGGAAAGGGGAATTATTCTTTCGGTATTAAAGAGCAGATCATTTTCCCGGAAGTGGGATCAAAAAATGTAGATGTGATTCGTGGGTTGGATGTATGCGTTGTAACAACGGCAAAAACCGACGAGGAATGTTATAGTTTGCTCAAAGCGTTTAATTTTCCATTTATGGCATAGGATTAACATGGCACGTAAAAGTTCAATAGAACATTCAATTTGGATACAAAAGACTGTTCAACGTCAGAAGGTGCGTCGATCTGCTCTTAAGGGGGTTATAATGGACAAAAAAATCGACCCAGCGGAACGTTTTCAAGCGCAATTGAAATTATCTGCTCTTCCAAGGAATGGAGCGGCTTCTCGTATTCGCAATCGGTGTTTGTTGACAGGACGTTCTCGAGGGGTGTACCGGAAATTCCGGTTATCGAGACTTATGTTTAGGGAAATGGCTTCAGCGGGGCTTCTGCCAGGTGTTCGAAAGGCGAGTTGGTAGATGTCAATTGGAGACCCTATTGCAGATATGTTAGCGCGCATTCGCAATGCGCAATGTCGTGCGCATGCAGCAACGCTTGTACCCGCTTCGCGTTTCAGAGCAGGAGTTCTGGAAGCGCTTACACGAGAAGGCTATATTCAGGGGTATGAAAAGCTTAGTGTAGATGATATTCCTTATTTTAAGATTTTATTGAGCTATCATGAAGGTCGTGGGGTGATTGTTGATATGAAGCGCGTTTCCCGTTCGGGGTGTCGTGTGTATTCAAAAATTAAGGATCTGCCAAGGGTTCGTAATGGCTTGGGGATCTCTATCCTTTCAACTTCAAAGGGGGTTCTTTCAGATGCTGAAGCGCGTGCAGAGAACTTGGGGGGCGAAGTCTTGTGTACAGTATTTTAGGTGTTTGATATGTCGAGGGTAGGCAGAAGTTGCATAGCCGTTCCGGAAAATGTTCAGGTTTCTCTCAATGGGCAACTTATTGAAGGCAAAAGTGTGCATGGAAGTTTTTCCTTGACTCTCCCTGAAGGGGTTTTTGTTGCATATGCCGAGGCGCATTTATCTCTATCTATTTCATGTGCGCAGGATAATCGTTTGCGTGCCTTATGGGGAACGATGCGGTCTTTGCTAGCAGGATATATTGCGGGGTTGGAAAATCCCTTTGTATGTAAGATAGATCTTATTGGGGTTGGCTATAAAGCAAGCCTCCAAGGACAAAATTTGGTTTTGAACTTAGGATATAGTCATGAAATTGTTTTTCCGATTCCACATGATGTAAAAATTGTTTGTGAAAAACCTACAACGATTGTGGTGTCGGGCACAAATAAGCAACGTGTGGGGCAGGTTATTCGTCAGCTGCAAACCTATCGTCCTCCAGAGCCTTATAAAGGAAAAGGGCTTATTCGCAGTGGGCAGTATGTCCTTAGGAAGGAAGGAAAAAAGAAATAAATTATGTCGCGTTTGGATTCAAAATTTCAGAGACGTGCAGAGCGTGTGCGCTGTCAGGTGCGTCGTGTTAGTGGTGGGCGACCACGACTTTCCGTTTTTCGTTCACAGCGTCATATTTATGCGCAGTTGATTGACGATGAGCGTGCGATAACAGTATGTACTGCCTCTACAATGGATAAATTGCTTACGCTTCCTAAAACAAGTGCAGTGCAAGCAGCTGAGTGTGTGGGAGCTCTTATTGCAGAACGGGCGCGGGCGGCTGGTATCGAAAAGGTTGTATTCGACCGCGGAGGATATCGATATCACGGCAAGATAAAAGCGCTTGCTGAAGCAGCCCGACAAGGTGGCTTGTCATTTTAATGAAGGAGTAAGGCATGAGTCGGAAAGCAAATGAGAGTTCAGAGAAAGATTCTCAGGTAGGATATACTGAGAAGCTTGTCTCGGTCAATCGTATTGCAAAAGTGGTAAAAGGAGGAAAACGCTTTTCCTTCTCGGCTCTTGTCGTGATAGGAGACGGTAAAGGGCGCGTGGGATTTGCTACGGGAAAAGCGCGTGAAGTGCTAGATGCCGTGAAAAAAGCCTCTGAGCGCGCGCGGCGACAGATGATCCGTGTTCCATTGCGAGAATCGCGTACCATTCATCATGATGTAACCGGGCATTTTGGGGCTGGACGCGTTGTCTTGCGAGCGGCTCCTGCAGGAACGGGAATTATTGCAGGGGGAGCGATGCGGGCTGTTTTTGAAGTTTTAGGGGTTCAAGACTTGGTTAGTAAATGCATTGGATCGGCAAATCCGCATAATATGGTACGCTCTACGTTTACAGCTTTGCAGGCAATGATGTCACCGCGAGTGATTGCAAGTAAACGCGGGAAGCGCGTAAGCGATATTACGTCGCGACGACAATCTTCTCAAGATTCTGGTAAATAAAAAATGATAAAAAAGAAAGAAAATTTGGAAGCTTTTATTCGCGTCACGCAAGTGGGTAGCGCAATTCGTCGGCAGGAGCGCCAATTTTTATGTTTAAAAGCACTCGGTTTGGGACGTATTGGAAAGACAGTGCGTTTGCTTGATACACCGGCATGTCGTGGTCTTGTGCGTTGTGTGCAGCATCTGGTAAAGATGGAGGCGGAGTAGAAAAATGACAGAAACGCTTGCAACAATTTTAAAGGCACGTACAGGACGAGATCGTCGGCGTATTGGACGGGGTATCGGTTCTGGGCGCGGAAAAACATCTGGATATGGGCACAAAGGTGCACGCGCCCGTTCTGGGGGTACAAAATGTGCTTTTGAAGGAGGGCAGATGCCTATTTACAGGCGCTTGCCGAAACGAGGATTTACGCCTTTAACCAGCAATAGGGGGATGTTTTGTCTAAATCTTTTAGATTTGCAACGTTTGGTTGATGTTGGGAAACTAAAAACAGGAGATCATGTGACACTTGAAAGTTTGAAAACGTGTGGAGTGTTACGAAACTCTGCTCAAGTTATTCGCTTGTTAGGAAAAGGGAAGCTTTCCGTTCCTTTGAAGATTTCCGTTGATTATGTAACGCCTTCTGCTTCTCAAGCTGTTGTAGCGGCGGGGGGGGAGATTCTTTCGACACGGGTAGACGCTTAATGGCTTCTGGAAAAGAAGGAGCTTCTCCTTTTGCTCGTGGATTTGACTTTTCGACGTTTTCTCAAGCGACGGATTTAAAGAAGCGTATTTTATTTACATTAGCGGCGCTTTTTATTTACCGGTTAGGGACGTTCGTTCCTTTGCCAGGATTGAATCCTGATATCATTGCCGAGGTCGGACGCCGAAACATGGGAGGGTTGCTCGGCATGTTCGACATGTTCTCAGGAGGAGCGTTAGGACGTATGACGATATTTGCCTTAGGGTTAATGCCTTACATCTCGGCAAGTATCATCATCCAGCTTTTTACCGTTATCGCGCCAACTCTTGAGGCGCTGAAAAAGGAGGGGGAAAGTGGTCGCCGGCGTTTAAGTCAATATACACGTTATTTAACTGTTTTTATCGCATTTATTCACTCGTATGGTATTTGTGTGACATTGATGTCAGCCTCTGCTACAGCAGGGGCGATCGTTATAGGGAAGCTTTTTTTTGTTGTTGCTATTCCAAGCCTTATTGGAGGAACGCTTTTTCTGATGTGGGTAGGGGAGCAAGTAACGTCGCGTGGTATTGGGAACGGTGCTTCTTTGATCATTTTTGCAGGTATCGTGGCAAACTTGCCTCGTGCGGTGATGAATGCTTTAGAAATGGGAAAAACGGGAGCTTTATCTCCTACGATGCTGTTCTTAATAGGTGTTGTCATTGTAGCAGCTATTGCGTTTGTTGTGTTTATAGAACGGGCGCAACGACGTATTCCTATTCATTATCCTCAGCGCCAATCCTCTATCGGAAAAGGCAATATGCAAGATTCTACGCACCTTCCTTTAAAGTTGAATTCTTCGGGGGTTATTCCTCCTATTTTCGCGAGTTCTTTGTTGTTGCTTCCTGCGACTATTATAAGCTTTGTGGGAGGAGAGTGGGGGCAGGTAATCTCTCCATATTTATCGCCAACGCATCCGGTGTATAATATAATTTATGTTACTTTATTGGTGTTTTTTGCCTTTTTTTATACAGCGATTATTTTTAATCCTTCGGAAACAGCTGAGAACCTACGTAAAGCAGGGGGATTTATTCCTGGAGTACGGCCTGGGCAGCATACGGCTCAGTATTTAGATTCCATTTTAACACGACTAACGGTTATTGGTTCGGCCTATTTAGTTGTTATTTGTTTATTACCTCAGGTATTGATTGCAAAAATGTCTGTTCCTTTTTATTTTGGGGGGACAAATATTCTGATTATTGTGAGTGTGACGATTGAAACAGTGTCTCAAGTGTACACGCATCTTTTAGCGCATCAGTATCAAGGGGTTTTAAGAAAAGCACGGAACAAAGGGCGTATTAAATGATTCTTCTTTTATTTGGATGTCCCGGTTCTGGAAAAGGGACGCAAGCGCAACGTTTGGTATCGGAGTGTGGTTTTTCTCATGTATCAACAGGTGAATTGTTGCGGCGAGAAATAGTGGAAGAGACGCCAATTGGCTTAAAAGTCGCTGATGTTGTAAAATCTGGGGGATTGGTTTCTGATGTTATTGTAACCCAGGTGGTTAATGAGCACTTGCCCAGGTTGCTAGAAGAAAAAGATGTTATTTTGGATGGTTATCCCAGAGCACTCGGTCAAGTGGAAGCGCTTGATGTGTTATGTGCAAGCTTGCCTCATACAGAGATTCATGCTATTTACCTTAACGTCGATCCATTATTGTTAGAGGACCGTCTTTTAAGGCGTGCTTCCTGTGAAGCATGTGGGACGATTGGTGCTTTAAAAACTGAGGGAACATTTGTATGTTCTTTTTGTGGAGGTGAAAAATTTGTGCAGCGTCAGGATGATAATAAGCAAGTGGTGCAAATACGGCTGAAAGAATATTGGAAAGTTACCGCTCCTATACTGCAAGTTTACCGTAAGAGAAAGCAACTTTTAGAGATAGATGGTTCTGCCGATACGGAAATTGTTTTTCAAAAGATTAAAGAGGTCATTGCGGGGTTTTGAATCTTTATGCACCAAGAAGGAGATAGAATGTGGCGCGTATAGCAGGCGTGAATTTGCCAGATAAGAAAAGAGTTGAGATTGCCCTAAGGTACCTTTATGGGATTGGGCCTACGCTCGCGAGGCGAATTTGTATAAATTTAGGAATTCCAGAATCTCGGCGTGTGTTTGAATTGACAGAAGAAGAGATGCTAAAGATCCGCGAAGCTTTAGACAAGGGATTCCAAGTTGAGGGGGATCTTCGTCGTGTAGTGACTATGAATATTAAGCGCTTGATGGATCTTGGGTGTTATCGAGGGCTACGTCATCGCAAACGTCTTCCGGTACGAGGTCAACGAACGCATACTAATGCGCGAACACGTAAGGGGCGCGCTGTTGCTATTGCGGGCAAGAAAAAGGCAACAAAGTAGGGAATTTTATGGCATACAAAACGACACGTGCGAAAAAAAGAGATCGACGGTTGATCATTGCTGGTGTAGCGCATATTGATGCAACATTTAATAATACGGTTGTTACCATCACGGATATGCAAGGCAATACGATTGCTTGGTCGACGGCGGGAAGTTCAGGATTTAAAGGATCACGTAAGTCGACGCCGTACGCCGCGCAGCTTGCAGCAGAGCAAGTAGGTTCCAAGGCTATTGAATTTGGAATGAAGACACTAGATGTAGAAATTAAAGGGCCTGGTGCTGGGCGAGAATCGGCGTTGCGTAGTTTGCAAGCGATTGGATTTGTGATTAATTCCATTCGTGATGTAACGCCCATTCCTCATAATGGGTGCCGGCCTCCGAAACGGCGACGAGTCTGAAAGGAAGTCTAAAGTGAAGGGAAGTGTTTCAGTGGTTCGTAAGCAATGGCAAGATCTGATAAAACCTTATAAACTCCAAATGGAAGCAGAGGGGGCGCATTGTTGTATTGCGACGGTTGTTGCTGAGCCGCTTGAGCGTGGTTTTGGGGTAACGTTGGGGAACTCTTTGAGACGGGTTCTTCTATCTTCACTTACAGGAGCGGCAGTAACTTCGGTTAAAATAGAGGGTGTGCTGCATGAATTTTCAGTACTACCGGGTGTTCTTGAAGATGTAACGGATATTGTTTTAAACGTTAAAGAGTTAAAGTTGGCTTCTTCTGCAACAGGACCGCAGCGTCTTTTTGTGTCTGCGGTTGGGCCATGTGAAGTGCGCGCTAGTATGATCGAAACAGGAGGAATGGTCACTGTTTTAGATCCTGATCATCTGATTTGCACTCTTGATACGGGAGCAAAATTTTCGATGGAGATGGCTGTTGAAACGGGGCGTGGATATGTTCCTGCTGACAAAAATAGAACAGATGAAATGCCTATAGGAACGCTTCCTGTGGATGCTATTTTTAGTCCTGTGAGGAAAGTTTCCTACAAAGTCGATAATACGCGTGTTGGTAATGCGACGGATTATGATAAATTAACCTTAATAGTAGAAACAAATGGAGCAACTTCTCCGGAAGATGCTATTACTATTGCTGCGCGAACGCTGCAAGATCAGCTCCAGCAATTTGTCAATTGCAACCTTGAAGAACAAGAAATGACGCCTGATATCTCGATGGGGGTGGCGATACCATGCGATCCGAACTTGTTACGTCGAATTGAAGAGTTAGAGTTTTCGGTTCGTGTGTTAAATTGTTTAAAAGGCGAAAATATTGTTTATGTCGGCGATTTGGTTCAGTTTTCTGAGTATAAGATGCTTCGTACACCAAATTTTGGGCGTAAGTCTTTGAATGAAATTAAAGAGGTTTTAGCGCGGATGGATCTTGCTTTAGGGATGGAGGTTCCAGGTTGGCCTCCTGAGAATATTGATGATCTTGCGCAGCGGTCGCATGAAGGTTTTTGCTAGGTTTGAGAGAAAGCTATGAAACATAAGATAAAAGGAAGAAAGTTTGGTCGGCCTTCTGCGCAGCGTAAAGCGTTGTTATCAAGTCTTACTAAATCGCTTTTTGCATACGAGCAAATTGTAACAACGCTTGCGAAAGCAAAAGATGTGCGGTCCTATGCCGAGAAATTAATTACTTATGGAAAAAAAGGAGGATTAGCACAACGACGTGATCTTTTTTCAATATTGCGTGATGATACTTTAACTGAAAAGGTGATGAGCGTATTTGCTAACCGTTATAAAGCACGGTCTGGAGGGTATACACGCGTTTTGCATTGTGGTTTTCGCCAGGGAGACTGTGCATCTATGGCTATTATAGAGTTGGTTGATCGTGACACAACATTAAAGCGTGGTCTTTCTACTGAGATAGCTGAAGCTGTAAAAGTGTAAGAAATTGTGTTAAAGACGGGGATAACCAGCGTTTCTGAGTTACGAGAAAAGGGATTCAATTCCCGTTGGGGGCGTTCTAAGTCGGTATCAATTTCTCTCTATCCGGAAATTTTAAATGAGCCAGATGCAGATCGTCTTGCAGAACGTATTTTGCTTCATTTTATGGATGATCGTGGTGCTTTCAAACGAACATACACTGCGCGTTTTGATGATTTTGATAAAACAGTTTGTGCTTTTCTTAAGGGGAATAGTCCTGCGCAGAAATCTCTTATCGTTCAAGATGTTGGTGTGAGCGATGGACGTACGGCTTGCGATTTCTTTGAAGAGCTCGATTCTTCTCTTTCTGTTATTTCTTTCTTTGCTTCAGATTATAATTCATGCTTGGACGTAATAGAGTCTTCCTTTACGCGTCTTACTTTGAGAGCAAGTCGCCTTCTTGAAGTAGTTTGGGGCCCCTTTGTATTTTACTTAGCAGGTAAAGGTGAGCATGAGTTCAGAAAAAGATACCCTCTTAGCGTTCTCATTCGTTGGTATGCTTTGCATTTTCCTGCTAAACGTCTTTTAAGAGACTATCATGCAGGTAAAATCCGCTCTCGTGAGATTCTACTTTTTTCTCCCCGAGCTTTACGTTTAGCTTCTAAAGATAAACGTTTCTTCCTTGAGGAACATAATATTTTAGAGCCGCTCAAACGCCAAAGTCATGTTGTGCGTGCCATGAACCTCCTTAACCCTTCGTATTTTACAAGAGAGGAGTTTTCGCAGGTGCTTCGGAATATTCACATTGCTCTTTATGAAGACGGATTCCTTATCACAGGATCGAATCAAGATGCAGGGACTTCTGTGCAAGGAGGAATTTATTGTAAAACTTCTTCTGGTTTTAAGGAAATCCGTCGCTTTGGAAATGGCTCTTCAATCGCTCAAATAATCGAGAATTTTAAACTTTGAATTGAATTAAAAACATCCACAACACTTCTTCAATATATCACTATGTTGCTTTGACGATAAACATCTAAAATACTATGCTACTTCAAATAGGAAGGTATTTTTTGCGTAAAGTGAGTCTTTTTTAAGGAAGAAGAGTAAGAATAATGTGACGATTACCTTTCTTTTATTATTTTTAGTCGTCCTATGAGGAGGAGAAATAAAGCTTTATAGGTGAAGGCTTCATTCTATACAATGAGGCTTTTTTTACTTAAGAGAATTCTTTAATGATAGAAAAAAACAGATAACATGGTACAAAACCCGATATAATGATTAACTTTAGAAAACCTTTCATTTTCTTTAAGAATCTTCTAAAGGGGGAACGAACACTTCTGGGGTGTTGTTATTAGTTGTATGCGAAGATAGGGCGAATTTTGGCAGAACAAAATGCGTCCCGGCTTCTTCTACAATATGTGCTAAGATACAGGCAAACGCCTCTCTTTCTTTCAGAAAGGTCTCCATTGAAGAAAACGGCAAAAAACAAGATAAAATAATATCTACAGACGTTTCGGTTAAGGCATCAACATATACAAAAATCGCAGAATCTGGACGCCGAGGCGCTTTAGGAAGATCGCATATCGCTTTATCAAAACGCCCACGAACAGTCTTTAATGCCAAAAATGTTATCTTGGGGTCTAAACTAATACGCCAATAGACACGCCGGTAATCGATTCCAGCAAAGTTAACAACAGCTACGTCAGAAAGGCGAGAATTCGGAACGTAGATAGGTGCACCATCGGTTCTTTTTAAAAGAGTAGATCGAAACCCTATAGACTCTACATACCCTTCAACGAAATTATCAACTTGAATCCAATCACCATGATTAAAGCGTTTTTCGGCAAGGATTAAGAAACCTGATATTAGATTCTTGAACAAGTCTTGTGCTCCCAGCACAATGGCAGCGCCAAAGAAACCAAGTCCTGTTAAGAACGCTGTGACATGAACGCCCCACCACTCTAAAACGGTTATCATGCAGATGCTTCCTAAAAATATGCGGCAAACCTTTACGATCCACTCGATCGTTGCAACAGTTGTGAACTGCTTAAGGACCGGAATCGACAATAAAATCGGACGCAGAATGGCATTCACACCCATCAAAACGATGATAGCTAATCCAGAACGCACTGCGAGTAAAACAAGCCCTCCGAACGAATCAGGAAAATCTGA
>JAIRST010000062.1 GCA_031255325.1 Holosporales bacterium
TAGATACAGAAAAATGTACGAAGCTCATTATCTCTTTAGAGCAGGTTGAGTATATCTCAAGCGCCGGATTACGTGTTTTCCTTATGACAGGAAAAAAACTCAAAGCTGCAGGAGGGAATCTTATTTTATGCTACATGGCAGAGCGCATCTTTGATGTGTTCCGTATGAGTGGATTTGATAAAATCATTCAGATCGTCCCAACATTAGAAGAAGCCACACGGTTGTTTAGTTAAAGTAAAGAACCTTACATTAAATAGAAGCTCGTCGTATTGATTTATTTCTCTTTGATAACGTGCCCGTTAGTGCATTAAGAGGCAGATTAGCATGTTTGTTAGAAAGTTTTGATGACTAAGAAGCAATGTTCATGCTCGTATCAGAGGAGAGGTTAAGCCGGATTGGGGTGTTTTTACGGACAGTTTTAAAGCATACAAGACGCTTAATGTATCGGAGTTTAAGCCTGACCGAATCAATCATTCCAAGTCGTTTAGAGGTAAGCACAATCACTTTAATGGCATAAAAATTGGGTATTGACGTCTAATATCGGATTCTGATTGCTTTTCAGCACTTTAATATATTCTGGATTTTTTTCGATATATACTAGAGAAGCTTTAGTGTGTTACACGATAAAAGGAATTGAATTAATAAGGAAAAACAATGGATACAGTACAGGTTTCAACGTTACCCAATGGTGTGCGGATAGTAAGTGAGCGCATTCCTCACAGCGGAACAGTCGCTTTAGGGGTGTGGGTTGCTGCTGGTGGGCGGTGTGAAACAGAGCAAAATAATGGTATTTCGCATTTCCTAGAACATATGGCTTTCAAAGGCACTGCAACGCGTACAGCACGGCAAATTGCAGAAGAAGTTGAGCGTGTCGGAGGACATTTAAATGCTTATACCGCGCGGGAGGAGACAGCTTACTATGCACATGTTCTGAAGGAAGACCTAGCTGTCGGTATTGATATTATTGCGGATATTTTGATTCATCCGACTTTTTGCCCAGAAGAGCTTGAACGGGAACGCGGTGTTATTCTGCAAGAAATTGGGCGTACCCAAGACAGTCCCGACGATATTGTTTTTGACCATCTTCAAAATGTTGCCTATCCCGATCAGCCTATGGGACGATCTATTTTAGGGCCACAAAGCATCGTTTCTTCTTTATCGGCTGAAGATTTACGTGCCTATCGTGATCATTTGTACCGCGGACCGCATCTTATTTTTTCAGCTGCTGGCAATGTTCACCAAGATGCTCTTGTGCGTTTAGTGTCTCAAGCGTTTGAAAACTTGCCTTCTACTCCTTCTGACCACATACTAGCGCCTGCGCGTTATATAGGGGGAGTCTTGGCGGATACAAGACCTCTAGAGCAAGTCCATATTACCTTGGGCGTAGAAAGTGTTGCATTTGAGGATCCAGATTATTATGTCGCGACTCTTTTCAGTTCTATTTTGGGGCGTGGAATGTCTTCACGGCTTTTCCAGGAAGTGCGAGAAAAGCGTGGGTTAGCGTATTCTATCTATAGCTTTGGAGCCGTTTATAAAGATTCCGGGTTGATGGGGATTTATGCTGGGACAAGTGCTGACAAATGTTCCGAGCTTGTCAAAGTGGCGCGTGATGAATGTTTGAAAATGGCTGATGGCATTACGAAAGAGGAAATGCGCCGAGCGCGAGCTCAGTTCAAATCCGCTCTTATGATGGCTGCGGAAAGCACCCCTGCTGTATGCGAGCAAAATGCAGATCATATGCTGGTTTATGGGCGTCCCATTTCTCGTGAAGAGATGATTGAGAAAGCTGAAGCTGTAACGGATGCGCAAATTGCGCATTTTACAGAGCGCCTTTTCCATGGCAAAGCCATAACTTTAGCAATTGTAGGACCTGTTGATAAAGATGCAGCACAGGACTTAGCCTATTCTTTTCAGCACTGAATCCTTATGCAGGACGCTCTCTTGGATAGTAGCTTTTTATGGGGGGCGAGTAGTGCTTGCTGTATCTTAGGGGGGCTTTTATGGCGTGCCTATCGCACACAAGGGATGTTGGCTCTTGAAAAAGCCCGTCTGGAAGAACGATGTGCACAAGGTCAAATTGCTCAAGCGAAGGTTTCTCAACTGGAGGTATCCCTTCAGGAAGAGCGTAATCGCTTGACGACTATCCAGGTTGAACTCAAAGAAGAGCGTCAAAAGACAGCAGAAAAGATACAGCTTCTTTCCGATGCAGAGGCACGCCTTCAGCATACGTTTAAGTCTTTAAGCGCAGATGTCTTATCTTCTAATACGCAAGATTTTTTAAAACTGGCTCAAGAGGTTCTAAGGCGTTTCCAAGAAGGGGCGAAAAGCGATCTTACCACACGAGAAAAATCTATAGAGACACTCGTTGCTCCCATCAAAACAGCTTTGGAAACGGTAACGGGCAAAGTCCATGAACTTGAGAAAGCCCGTGTGGGTGCTTACGAGGGGCTTAAACAGCAAATATCCGATCTTGCATCGACAGAATTTGCTTTAAAAACAGAGACATCTCGTCTAGTCAGTGCCTTGAAAACCCCCAATGTTCGTGGGCGTTGGGGAGAAATGCAGCTAAAGCGCGTTGTTGAGCTTTCCGGCATGATGGAGCATTGCGATTTCGAGGAACAAGCCAGCCTTGGATCCGAAGAAACCACTTTACGCCCTGATATGATCGTGCACCTTCCTGGAAACCGCCACATTGCGGTTGATGCAAAAACACCGCTTGCCTCTTATTTAGCCGCTATTGAGACGCCTCATGAAGAAGCACGTCAAAATTTTCTAAAAGAACATGCGCGCCATGTGCGCCAACATATTATGACATTATCTTCGAAAAAATATTGGCAATACTTGCAGCCCAGTCCAGATTTTGTTGTTTTATTTTTACCAGGCGAGCCCTTTTTCTCGGCTGCTTTGGAGCAAAGCCCAGATCTTATCGAGATAGGCATGCGGGAACGCGTTATTTTAGCAACGCCAACGACATTACTCGCTCTTTTGCACGGGGTGGCTGCTGGATGGCGCCAGGAATTTTTAGCAGAAAATGCCCGTCATATAGCTGATCTTGGCCAGGAACTTTACAAACGTCTTGGCGACATGGGAGAACATTTGTTGCGTTTAGGGCGCGCTTTGGGAACGGCGACAGATGCCTATAACCAAAGTGTATCAACCCTTGAGCGGCGCGTTTTTGTTAGTGCACGACGGTTTAAGGATCTCGCCGGTACTTCGGGTATTAAAGATTTGCCAGAGGCTATCCAAGTGTCCTCTTACCCTAGAACGCTCCAAGCTCCGGAACTCCTTTCCTCTGATCCTCTTGATTCCACGTTGACAACACCAGAAAGTTTGCTTATACAGAATAGACAGGAAATGTTAAGTATGAAAAATGACGAAGCGAACCTATCAACCGAGTAAACTTATACGGAAGCGACGGCATGGGTTTCGTTCGCGGATGCAAACGGTCGGTGGGCGCCATGTGATACGCAATCGTCGTGCTAAAGGGCGTGCCCGCTTATCTGCGTAAAAAGCAGTGGCGCGCATACCTGGGCTAGTGATTTTACGACGGCGGAGTTCTTTTAAAGCTGCGGCAGGTTCGGGTATTTATTTCCGGTGTTCTTTGTTCTTAATTCAAGCATATTTGGGTTCTGAGGTAGGTGTTCCTTTAAAGATGGTTTCTTGTGGCATAACAGCATCGAAAAAAGTAGGGAATGCTGTTTATCGCAATCGTGCAAAACGTCGACTAAGAGTAGCACTACGCAATATTTTGCCCAAACAGGCGATTTCTGGGGGAACTTATGTGGTGATCGCTAGGGAAGAACTTATCCTATGCCCCTGGAAGGATGTATTACAAAAAACGCAAGAAGGCATTCTTTATGTGAACAAGCGATTGCGCAAAGAGGCAAAAAATGCACGGGTATCTTGAAAAAATTCTCGTATTATGTATTAAAGGATACCAGAAATTTTTTGGTTTCCGAGGGCATTGTCGATATATTCCTACTTGTTCAGAGTATATGATATGCTCCATCCAAAAATTCGGAGCGGTGAAGGGAGTATACAAAGGGTGCCGCCGATTGCTTAGGTGTCATCCTTGGGGGTGTTATGGTATAGATTTTCCAGAAGAAGGAGAAAATTAATGTCTCTTAATGCATCAGAGGTCGGGCATTTGAAACAATATGTTCAAAAACTTGAAAATTTAGAAACAGAGAAAAAAGAGATCCAAGAGCAGATTTCTGATGTTTTTAAGCAAATCCAAAATGATGGATTCGATGTTAAAATCCTGCGCAAGGTTTTGCGTTTACGCAAAATGAAAACGCAAGATCGTACTTTTGAGGAAGAGCTCTTGCATCTTTATATGCATGCTCTTGGCATGGCCAATGATTCAGAAGAACGGGACACATCCCAAATATGAAGGGATGGCAACTCTATAGGACTTTACGTCCTTCGTTGGCTGTTTTCCATTTATTAAATATGTGTAGAAATTCTTTCTAACTTTAAATAATACATTTTTGTCCTTTTAAAGTAAGGATAGTTTAAAATCATACCATTTGATATTTTTTATAGAACAGGTTTGGAGAGCATCAATTGATGTTTGGAAGTTTGTAATGATCGATCTTAGATACTTTTTCAAATTTGCCCATAGAATGTGTTCTATGGAGGGAGGTAAAGTTGGGAGAATAGGACAGAAGAAAAATAAGCTTGCATCCGGCATCTTCTATGGTCGGTAAGCCAAAAACCTCAACCGTTTTTTTTAATGTGTTCCTTGGCTCTCAACAAAACTCCAATACTCTTTCCCTACATCTTATACTATATGCCATGATTCCTACACGCTAAAAATATCTCGCTCTATTCTACGAGATAACGTAATCCAAAAACTGCTCTACTATAATCCTGGAAAAAAGAGTTTTATTTAAGATTCATACTTTTTAGGGTTTTTTACCCATCTAAAGACAACAATATTTATGACTAGACAAAAATTATTTACTAACTGTTGGAATAACAGAAACAATCCGGTGCCCGCGGCTGGTTGCAAAGGCAACAGTACCCGTGATAAGAGCGAATAATGTGTGATCACGCCCTATGCCCACATGGGGTCCGGGGCGAATCTTTGTCCCTCGCTGACGGATAAGAATATTTCCTGCAAGAACAGCTTGTCCCCCAAATTTCTTCACCCCTAAGCGCTTACTCTCTGAATCGCGCCCATTTCTTGAACTACCGCCTGCTTTCTTCGTAGCCATGAATGTTTCTCCTAAGCGCTTTTAATATTTGTGATCTCGACAACCGTAAAAGGCTGACGATGACCATTCTTGCGACGATAATTCTTGCGACGTCGTTTTTTAAAAACAAGAATCTTACGGGCTCGTTTTTGCTCAAGCACTTTTGCTTGCACCACAGCCCCTACGACACATGGCGCTCCAACGGTTACCTCGGCTTCCTCTTGAAGCAAAAGAACTTCCGAGAAAGAAACTTCCTCGCCTATGGCTTGAGGAAGCTTTTCTACAGAGAGCTGTTCTCCTTCGACAACTCTGTACTGCTTCCCACCTGTCCTGATAACTGCGTATCTCATTTCTGAAGATTCTTTCAAAAATACATCATCTCACACAAACCCATTGGCGAGATTTTGTATTATTGTTAGAACATACTATAAAACCTGTCAAGAGTCTGGAGGCTAAGGTATGAGCGAATTAGAAGCGTTAGATATCGCTAAGGCAGCTCTTTTGTTGATTTTAAAAGTCAGTGCCCCGGTGTTGCTTGTCGCTATGCTGGTTGGTACTCTTATTTCTTTAATCCAAGCCCTAACACAGATTCAGGAGTCAACCTTATCCTTTGCCCCTAAAATCATTGCTATGTTCGTGGTTCTGGTCCTATGTTTGCCTCGTATGGGGCAATGGATGGGGACTTTTGCGCAGGATATTTTTGCCCGTATGGCTACGATGAAGTAGATAAAAATGCATCATTACACGCTTCTTTCAAGCACCGTTTCCCTCTTTTTTCTTATTTTTGCACGTGTTGGAACAGCGCTTTCTGTTTCTTCAGGATTTGGAGAACTTTTTATAAGCCCTCGTATTCGTCTTGCTCTTGCGGCAAGTTTATCCTTTTGTTTATATTTTCCGCTTGAAACGTCCTTATCAGCAGCAACTCATTCGGCTTTAATCAGCACTTTCTTTGGGGAAATGCTTATCGGCTTTTTTGCGGGATTGCTTGCTCGTACGGCTGTGCTTACCCTTAAAACAGCCGGTTCAGTGATGTCTATGTTTTCAGGGTTGCATCTTGGTTCGTTCTTTTCGCCTTTGTCTTCCACAGAAGAGTCAGCTTACAGCACATTCCTAACGATGACAGCACTCACCATTTTATTTCTGGGCGATATGCATCATTGGATTTTAAAAGGAATTGTTGATAGCTATACAATTTATACACCGGGTCAGATGGATTTTCCCATTTTTGGGTTTGCAAACTTTGCAAATTGGATTAATCGTTGTTTCGGTATGTCTTTGCGTTTGGCGGCTCCATTTCTGGTAACGCAGCTTTTGTTCTTTTTAGGAGTGGGGTTGGTTAATCGTTTGGTGATGCAGATGCAGGTATATTTTTTGACGCAACCAATCCAGATTCTAGCTGGTGTTCTAACTCTTTATCTTAGTCTTCCCTTTTTACTGCAAGCGTTTTTTGCATTTTTTGAAGAATCTATTTTTACAAAATTTATTGTTTATCCAACAGGATAATCAAAAGACAATAGGATATTCCCATGGCCGAAAATTCCCAGAACGATTCCAGTCAAAAATCTTTTGAAGCTACGGAGCATCGCTTACAACAAGCACGAGAACGAGGGCAAATTCCTCTGTCAAATGACTTTAATATTGCCATTATGATTTTTGCTTCGGCTATTGTTACCCTCGGTGTTGGCCCCAGTATGTGCGGACATATCGGCGCTCTGCTCTCTCCTTTTATCGAACACGCCCATGCTATCCGTCTGACGCCAAACACCCTACGTGGCATAATGTTTCATTGCATTTGGGGAATTGGAAAGGCTGCCTTTCTTATAGGCGTCGTCTTTTTATCAATGGCTCTTTTAGGAGCAGCCTTTCAAACCCATTTTGTCATAGCGTGGGAACGTTTAAAACCTGATTTGTCAAAACTTTCGATCAAAAAAGGATTTGAACGCTTATTCTCCTGGAAAGGGGGTGTTGAGTTCTTAAAGAATATTTTAAAATTTTGCATTGCAGGAACTCTTGTTGCGCAAGTATTATGGTCAGCTATTAAAACAAGCTCTCGTACTATTGATCTCGCTCCTTTGCAATGGTTGCCCACCGTACGTAATAGCGCGTTTAAAATATTTTTGTACATTCTTATCTTTATGTCCTTTATAGGGGGATTAGATTATCTTCATCAATGGCTTTTGCATCGTCATCAACTCCGCATGACGCATCAAGAGAGGAGAGAAGAATTTAAACAGCTCGAAGGAGACCCTCATGTGCGAGCGAAAATTCGCCAGATTCGTAATGAGCGCACTAAACAACATGTTGCAAAAGTTGTTCAGGACGCAACCGTCATCATAACGAGCCTAGCACACTATGCCGTTGTTTTGAAATATGAAGTGGGCACTATGTCAGCTCCTATTGTAACGGCAAAGGGAATAGATTTTCGTGTGCAGATAATCAAGGATTTTGCGCGCGAAGCAAATGTTCCTATTATTGAAAATCCCTTGCTTGCTCGTACTTTGTATACATCTGTTAAAGTGGATCAAGAAGTTCCTCAGGAACAGTATAAAGCTGTTGCCGCTGTCATTCAGCAAGTCCTTAAATTGAAAGGGAAATTACCATCCTAATAAGGAGATTTCTCTTGTGGGTATTTTCATATGAGCAATTCTTCTCCATCAATAGGAAATGCATTCTTGTTTACTTGCACTTTATAAGATTCAGTTTTACTCTTCCGTGAGTGTGGGAGGGAGCTATGCTACAATTAGAAAAAATGCTGACAAAAAGAAGGATCTTTTTAGGATCAATTGCTTGCATACTATGTTTAATACTATACAAAGGCTCTGAAGAAAAAAATACTGAACCTTTAAAAGAAGCTGTTCTTCCTGCGCAAGTTCTGGCACGCCTTTTACAAGCACAAATGCATGAAACAGAAATAATCCTGCGGGGAACGGCAGTTTCATGGCGAAAAGTGACGTTGTGTTCACGAACATCGGGAACGGTCACAGAAATTCTAGCAGATAGAGGGGTTTCCGTTCAAAAAGCAGATCCCATTGTTGTTCTGAGTTCTGATGATCGTCAAGAAAAAC
>JAIRST010000040.1 GCA_031255325.1 Holosporales bacterium
CAACGCAATGTTACGACACCATTTTCTGTGAATTTCGCAGCATTACTTAAAAAATTAAGGATACTTTGGCGCACTTTCATTAAATCCGATACCATTGAACCAATTTCTTTTGGCGTATCCATTACAAAAGTATTGTTATTTTTTTTCATTAAGGTGTTTGCTATATCTCTTATGTCACTTAACATAGTGTCAATATTAAATTCTTCTAGAAAAACAGTCATCTTTCCCGCTTCGATTTTCGAAATATCTAGAATGTTATTGACCATTCCTAAAAGATACTCTCCCGCCACATGAATTTTCCGAATATCTTCTCCCCACTCTGTATTGTTAGCTTCGGAAGCTTCATCTTGGAGCATTTCGGAATAACCGATAATGGCATTTAAAGGCGTTCTTAATTCGTGACTCATGCTAGAAATGAACATGTCTTTTTGCTGACTAGCATGCTGTACCTGCTCTGTTTTTTTCTCTAGTTTAGTATTTATTTCACTAAGCTTTTGAATACTGATGGACAGATTGTGTAGCTCACTGTTGGGAAAAACAGGAAATTTTATGGCCTTCTTTCCGCGTATGACTCCTTTTATTGTATCTGTAAGTATATTTATCGATTGAAAAACGTGTTTCATCGACCAAGTGTTCGTAAAAAAAACGATAATACCGGTAACAAAAGCGATAAAGAAAATTTCCTTCCTTATATTTGGCCTCTCGTTAAGAGAGTTGAGAAACAAATCCAATACAAGAACAGAAAAAAAGGAAATAAGTATAGATCCAGCAATAATAAAATGCCGTTTTGATGTTATATTTTTAACAAAACGCATAAACCCTTTTTGCTGTTATGAGCTAATTCTAGGTTCATGATAGGTCGGAAAGATTAAAGGAACCCTAACTGGGACTGACAGCTATATCCGATTTTAGAGTGATTAAAAGGCAACTTTTAAAAGTGCAAAAATAGATCATTATTGAATAGTAACGGAGTTTTTGCATTTGATAAAAGGAAAATAGGGAAAAAATGATGCAAAACCGAATAGAGGGTGATTCTCCTAACGTAAAAATGGTCTTGACGAATCTTTAAGAAACATCAATTCTAGGAGTGTGGAGGCCTGTAGTTCAGTTGGTTAGAACTCTCCGCTCATAACGGAGCTGTCGCGGGTTCGAGTCCTGCCGGGCCTACCACTTCTTGTAAACAGCAAAAAAGGATTATGATAGCTTCCTGCCAATACATCTATGTTATGAAAGGCGTTAATAAAGTCTATCCTGGAGGGCGCCAAACCCTGAAAGATGTATGGCTTTCTTTTTTGCCAGGTGCCAAGATTGGTATTATCGGCACGAACGGTGCTGGAAAATCAACTCTTTTAAAAATCATGGCGGGGCTCGATACGGAGATTCAAGGCGAAGCCTGGTCTGCCAAAGGGGTGACGGTTGGGTACTTGCCACAAGAGCCTCAGTTAGATCCCCATCTGACGGTTCAAGAGAATATTCTCTCTGGACTGGCAGAAATAAGGAAGTTACTGGAGGCATTTGAGCAGATTTCCTTGCGTTTTTCAGAACCCTTAAACGCCGATGAAATGACGCATCTTATTGAAGAGCAAGCACAGCTTCAAGAAAAGATCGATGCATTAGAAGCCTGGGATTTAGAGAGGAAAGTGGAAATGGCCATGGAAGCTTTGCGTTGCCCCCCGGGAGAGATGAGTGTAACGCACCTTTCAGGTGGAGAACGCCGTCGTGTGGCTCTTTGCCGATTGCTCATGCAAAACCCTGATCTTTTGCTCCTTGATGAACCCACAAACCATTTAGACACAGAGTCCATAGCTTGGCTTGAGCAACACCTACGTGCTTATAAAGGCACTGTTGTCCTTGTCACCCATGACCGATATTTTCTAGAGCTTGTGGGATGGATTTTAGAACTGGATCGTGGGGAAGCGATTCCGTTTGAGGGAAGCTATGCCGTATGGCTTGAAGTACGCCAGAAACGTCTTTTATTAGAGGGTAAACAGGAAGACATGCGTCAACGTATGCTTGCTCGTGAGCTCGCTTGGGTGCGCGAAACACCAAAGGCACGACAGAAAAAAAGCAAAGCTCGGATCCAGTCTTACGAAACGCTTCTGCAAACGGAGAACGAAAAACTTCCCGATCAAACACAAATTGTTATTCCACATGGCCCGCGTTTGGGCGATAAAGTCATTGAAGCAAAAGGATTAACAAAGGCATTTGGAGACAAACTCCTTTTTGATGGGCTTGATTTTGCCCTTCCTCCAGGGGGTATTGTTGGTGTCATTGGGGCAAATGGGACGGGAAAATCAACATTGTTTCGTCTCGTTACAGGGCAAGAAACTCCTGATGCTGGTACGATTAGTATAGGCGATACGGTCAAGCTTGCCTATGTTGATCAAAGCCGTGGCGCTTTGAAAGATGAACGTACTGTTTGGGAAGAAATTTCAGATGGACAGGCAGAATTTTATTTAGGCAAACGCCTCGTTCAAAGTCGCACTTATGTGGCCAGTTTTGGGTTTAAAGGAACAGATCAGCAGAAACGCATTGGCCAACTTTCAGGTGGAGAGCGCAATCGTGTTCATCTGGCGCGTGTCTTAAAAGAAGGAGCAAATGTTTTACTTTTGGATGAGCCGACAAATGACTTAGATGTCGATACGCTGCGCGCTTTAGAGGAAGCGCTCCTGAATTTTGCGGGATGTGCGGTTATCATCAGTCATGATCGATGGTTTTTAGATCGTATAGCCACCCACATCCTGGCCTTTGAGGGAGAAAGCCATGTCATATGGTTTGAAGGAAATTATGCCGATTACGAAGAGGATAAAAAACATCGCCTCGGGCAAGAAGGGGTGACGCCTCGTCGTGTGCGATACAGAACGCTCGAAGTTTTTTCGTAAAAAATTCTTGTTTAATAAAAATAACTATAGCGCCGGAGTATTTATGTGTGATAATATCATTCTGATAGTTTTTTTGATATCCTTCACCTAGAAATCCTAAGGGCATAAAGAGATTTGTGGCCGATAGGATCTACGATTCCAACAGAATGAGAACTTTTTAAGGCTTAACAAGATCTACCCTAAAATTCCTAAAAGAGAACAGTCCCGTTGAGCTTTGATAAAACAGTATACAAATAACGTTTTTAAATCGGAAATCGTTTCCGAACAATCAGGAAGTTCTGTTTGCTTTTCCATAAACTCGCTACCACTTCTATAATTTCCCCCGCACGCGTTAACTGCGCTTAATACTCTTTTACGTTGGCATAGAATTCATAAAACTGTGTCGCCGATGAATGTTTCATCGTTTTGTATTATGCTGAAGTACGGGCAAGGAATGGATAGGTTTAAAACTTTTTCTCTTTTGATGTTAGGTGCTACTATGAAGTATACATGTTGGAGTTATGGCGCGACTGATCAAAATAATCACTCGACTATCGAAGAAAAAAGAATAACAAAAAAGAATCTTGGAAAAGTTCTCATTGTTTATTATTTGTTGGACGGAAACACCCGTCGTGTAGTTGATGCAATTCAGAAAATGATTAACGCAACAGTGCAGAAGATAGACATATTTTTGGCCATTTTTAGACTTTAGCAGGGTAGCACGGTTTATAGTAAAATGAGAAGCTTACATGAGACCTGGCCGCAAATTAAAAAGTCCATTTAGCGTT
>JAIRST010000016.1 GCA_031255325.1 Holosporales bacterium
AATCGCGCCTTTCTTCTGCACAAAAAAAGGCTGCTTTAAATCGAGCGATCGCCTTGGAAAAGAGCACGAATTTGACACTTGCTTATGCGCAGATTAGCGCTCCTTTTGATGGTCGCGTATACGAACGTTTCATCGAAATCGGCGATACCGTTGCTGTAGGTACAAAAATCGCCTCTGTTGCTGATCTTTCAATGGTACGCGTTATCGTTTACTGCCCGGAAAAAGATTATCCGATCGCTCGGGAAGCAAAATCGGCTGTTGCACGCATTGAAGGGAAAATTTTTCCGGCCCAAATAGTTTCTTTAACCTCTGTCGCTGATTCCAGAACGCGTATGTATCGTATGGATGTACAGGTGGAAAATAATGATGGGTCTTTAACAGATGGCATGGCGGCGGAAGTACACGTAAAAGGACCCGCAGCAAAAGCGCACTATGTGCTTTCCTCGGCACTGTGTTTATCTGATGAAGGGCATCCTGGAGTTAAAATTTTAGATTCCGCTGGAAAAGTATGTTTTTCTGACGTTCAAATACTCTCGATCGATGCAAAAGGTGCATGGGTTTTGGGGCTGGAAGACACCGTAAAAATGATTACGCTTGGTCAGGATTTCGTTTCCATTGGGCAAACACCAACTGTCCAGATGGAGGGAGATTAGCCCATGCATGCCATCATTGATTTTTGTCTTGACCATGCGCGCATGGTTATTTTTTTATTCTTTTTCTTGTTATTAGCGGGAATCGTTTCCTATACATCGATCTCGAAAGAGTCTTTCCCTGACGTGAAAATTCCCGTCATGAAAGTAAGTATTCCTTGTTCTGGGATTTCTCCAGAAGATGCAGAACGTCTTCTTGTAAAGCCTGTTGAACAAAAACTGCGCTCTATTGAAGGGGTGAAGGAGATCACTTCGATGGCCTATGAAGGGGGTGGGATGATCGTGGTAGAGTTCCTTGCGGGATACAATGTCGACGAAGCCAAGGAAAACGTAAAAAATGAAGTAGATAATGCCAAGCCAGATCTTCCTTCGGATGCAAATGATCCGGACGTTAGTGAAATTAACTTAAGCTTGCTTCCTGTTCTTATTGTCAAGCTTTCTGGTTCTATTCCACAAAGATTTTTGTATCAGGCTGCACGCGAACTTAAAGATTATATCGAAGCTCATGTGACGGGTGTGTTAAAAGCTGGAATTATTGGGAATCGTGAAGAAGTCATCGATCTTGAAATCGATGCGGCGAAAATTGCTAACCACAATATTTCGGTGCAATTGCTACAATTTCTTGCTGCACAAAATAATCGCCTTATCTCGGCGGGGACAATTACCACGGACATTGGGCGCTTTCCTATTAAAGTGCCCGGTCTTTTCGAGGATATATCCGATATTATGGATGTTCCTATTTGGGGGACACAAGATTCTGTTATCCGCATAGGAGACATTGCCGTGGTTTCTCGTGCATATAAAGATCCTGAAAGTTTTGCACGCGACCGAGGAGAAAATGCTGTCGCAATAGAAATCACAAAGCGTACAGGAGAAAATGTGATTGAGACGATCAAAGGGGTGCGCGCCGCTGTTGCGGAAGTCCAAAAGAAATGGCCAGATACGTTGAAAATTTCCTTTGCCCAAGATCAGTCCAAAAAAATCATTGACCTTTTAACAGAATTGCAGAATGACATCTTGTTGACAATATTTTTGGTCATGATCATTATTGTTTTATCGTTAGGATGGCGCTCGGCACTGGTCGTTAGTTTGTCTGTTCCGGGATCATTCCTAGCAGGGATTTTGTTCTTATATCTAAGTGGCTATACCATCAACATGATCGTGTTATTTGCCTTGATTTTTGCCGTTGGGATGCTTGTTGATGGCTCGATCATTGTAGTGGAATATGCGGATCGCAAAATTGATGAAGGAATTGCGCCGAAAGAAGCCTATCGGACAGCAGCTCAACGAATGGCGTGGCCAGTGATTACGTCCATCAGCACCATTTTAGTGGTTTTTCTTCCTTTGTTGTTTTGGCCTGGATTTATGGGCCAAGTCATGCGCTTTTTGCCGATTACACTGATAGCGACTTTAACAGCTTCAATCATTATGGCGCTTATATTTGTTCCGACCTTAGGAGGTCTTTTCATGCATAAGGCGTCACGACAAAAAGAAGCCCACGAAACAATTAATTATGAGAAAGATGATCTGAAAAAAATTACTGGTGTAACCCAATATTATATAAGAATTCTTGAATGGGCGCTTGATCGTCCTTGGAAAATCATTGGCAGTGCTTTAGGGACATTGGTTTCCGTTATCTCTCTTTATTGCCTATGTGGACGTGGCGTGGAATTCTTCCCGAGTGTCGAGCCGGAAACCGCGGTTGTTCGTGTACAAGCGCGCGGAAATCTTTCAGTATTTGAAAAAGACCGTCTTGTGAAAGAAGTGGAGGCCCCTCTTCTTGAGATGAAAGAATTGCGGTCGGTTTACTCGAAATCTGGGTCGATGCGTGCTGCTAATGCCAAATCTGGATCTATGGATACGGGGGCAACAGAAGACGAAATCGGAAGCATCACCGTTGAATTCGCTGACTGGCAAGAACGCCGTACAGCGGAAAAAATCATTGGAGATATTGAACAGCGTCTTCATGTGCCTGGCGTGCGCGTCGTTGTAGAGAAGGAGAAAAAAGGGCCGCCGACCAAGCCTGTTCGTATTGACGTTACGGGAAAATCGCATCCTCAAATCCAAAAAGAAGCGATACGTATTCGAAAATTTCTTGAAGCGTTTCCAGAAGTTGAAACAATTCAAGACAATCAGCCTGTTTCTGGTATCGAATGGCGACTGTGCGTTAATCGTGCAGAAGCAGCAAGATTTCAAGCAAATATCACAAGTGTCGGAACAGTTGTGCAGCTTGTAACGCGTGGTGTAAAAATAGGCTCTTTCCGCCCAGATGACAGCCCAGACGAAATGGATATTATGCTGCGCTTTCCCAAAAATGAAAGAAATATAGATGAGCTTGATCGTCTGCAAATTCAAACGCTTGACGGGCTCATGCCGGTGGGCAATTTTGTTGAACGTAAAGTGGGGGTTAGTTTGACAACATTACGGCGTTGCGATGGGCTACCCTGCATCCGCATTGAAGCGAGTTTGACGCCAGGAGCACTTGCCAATGATGTCTTTAAGGCGGTGCATACATACCTTGAAAAAGAGCCGCTTCAAAAAGATGTTTCTTGTGAGTTTAAAGGGGAAGCTCGTGACCAGGCAGAAACGGCTGGCTTTCTTGGAAAAGCCTTTAGCATAGCGCTTGGCTTGATTATGGTTATTATGCTAATAGAGTTTAATAGCTTTTTCAGCACAGGAATTGTAATGTCTGCGGTGATCATGTCGACAGTAGGCGTATTTCTTGGATTATTTTTGCGTGGTATGCCGTTTGGTGTTGTGATGGGGGGTATTGGTATTATTGGTCTGGCAGGCGTAATCGTCAGCAATAACATTATCTTTATCGATACTTATGACCATTTCCGAGATCGCATCAAAAATGCCCGCGAGCGTATCATCCGTACAGGGGCGCAAAGATTACGCCCTGTGTTTTTAACGAAAATCACCGTTATTTTGGGGCTTTTGCCTATGATGTATGGATTAGGGATAGATTTCTTGGAACCATCCATCAGTTTTGGAGCTCCTTCAACACAATGGTGGCAGCAGCTTGCCACATGTATCGTAAGTGGGGTTATTTTTGCTTCTGTATTGACGTTAATACTCACACCCTGTCTTTTAATGGTAAGAGAGAATTATCGTGCACAACGAAGAAGAAAAGTTGCTGTATAAGTTTGTATTTAGAGTTGGTAAAAGGAGACAATAATGACCTCTCACATCCCTTATGGGGCGTATGCCAGAAAAGCTCTTCTTGGGGTTGTTCAGCGTGTGTTAAAAGAGGCTGCCCATAATGGGATTCCAACACCGCATCATTTTTATATAAGCTTTCGCACGGATCATTCGCAAACCATAGTGCCTGATTTCTTAAGAGAATCTTATCCTGACCAAATGACGGTCATTTTGCAGCATCAGTTTTGGGATTTATGCGTCGAGGAGCATGGGTTTTCTGTCGTTCTTAGCTTCAATGGAGTGCAGGAAAAGCTCTTTATTCCATTTGGCGCTTTGACGACTTTCTCTGATCCATCTGTAAAGTTTGGTTTGCAATTTATGCCCGACTTTGAAACAGAAGACACAGCACCACCGGAATCTCCTGAACCTCCTCCAGCCTCCCCCGATCCTGAAAGGGATGGAGAAGGAAACGTCGTCCGCCTAGAGTCTTTTCGGAAGAAATAGATAGGCCGCCGACAGAAAGGCTTTTTGCATCGGCCATTGGGATGTTTAGTAAGGAGGAGCGAGAACACGTAAGTATTTCTCTTGATTGTAGAAAGAGGTTTTTTGGTGCCTTTATATGTTTATTGTTTTTTCTGTATCCTCTCTCGCAATTATCAAAACTATACTTTGTTTAGCACTTATCTTCAGTGCTCGAAGTCCCGCAGGTAAAAGTGGCTTCTGCTCTTACGAGTTCAATAATTTCGTAAGATCTGTAAGTTCTTGTTCATCAAAAAGCTTACCTATAGAAGGATTTTTCAATAATTGAGTCGCTTTTCCCTTTATTATTTCTTTATCTTTCCCTGAACTTTCTTTGAAAATGTCAAATAGTCGGTGTATTAAAGAACGTTGGCCAGCTTCTTTTATATTCGGATTTGCCAAACCATTGGGACCGAGGATTTCATGATAGTTCTCGTAAGCATTTGATTTATTTACCCATAGATTAAGATCCCCTTCTTCCTTCACGGGAGCGAGCATTCGAAAAATATTCCAAGCTATAATTGATGTTTCCGCTTTAAGCGTTTTTGTAAGAACTTTAAAGACTATTTCCTCTAAACCCGTTATCAATTTATTTATTTCCTGCTTATTTTTTGTTGAGAGCATCGGGAAAATTTTCTGGAAATTTTCTTTAATATCTTTTTCTTCAATATTTAGTTTAAAACTTTGTCCCCATTCATGTATTACGTTATACTTATCGCATGGTAGCAACAGCGAGAAGATGCTTTCAATCGTTTTTTCTGTATTCGTTAATGGAGATTCCATCGCGCCAACTTGGCTATAGACTATAATAAGTGCTAAAAAACCGCATACTTTCCGCATATTTCTACCCATAATTTTAACATCAATTAAAAACTAAAAATATCCTAAATGTTTTAAAAGCTTATGTCAACAAATTAAAAAAACCGCCAATTTCGCGTTTACTTCAGAAAAATTTCCGGCACATGCGTTTAGGAAATGGATACATTATTTCTGTATTATTTTCTTCTTTTTTACCGAAGACTCAACTCTTCGATATCTTTCTATGCCACATAGAACCTGCTTTCCTATGAAAAATTTTTCATGCCTAAAACACCCTTTACTTTTTCTGCAAGCTCTTTTATATCAAAAGGTTTTGAGAGAAATTGAAGATGTGCCCCCTGTCCAAGATCTTGACGGAACTTATCCTGCGTGTATCCAGAAACGAAAATCACCTTTAAGTCTGGATGTGTTTTGCGCACTTCTTTCATTAATGTCGGTCCATCCATTTTAGGCATCATCACATCGGTGATCAGTAAATCAATGGGATCATTTAAGTGCGCCTGCAGATAAGTAAGAGCCGCTTCTCCATCCTCTACATCAACAACAGTATACCCTTTGTTACGGAGAGCGCGCGCACTAAACAGGCGAACAGCCTCTTCGTCCTCAACAAGGAGAATCGTGCCTGTTCCCGTTAAATCTCGCGATAATGTTCGCGATACAGAAAAATCATAGGTCGTACGTTCTGGCTGTTCATGTCCCTCGTACGCAGGGAAGAAAACGCTAAACGTTGTTCCCTTATCTTTGATGCTTGATACTTTGATAAACCCGCCCGTTTGCTTTACGATGCCGTATACTGTGGCGAGACCCAGTCCTGTGCCGGCTCCTTTCTGCTTCGTAGAATAAAAAGGATCAAAAATATAGGGAAGGTCTTTGGCTTTTATGCCTATTCCTGTATCCTGCATTTCAACAACTGTATACTGCCCAGGAGGCATTATGTCTCCTTCAGTAAGGACAGACTTTATCGTCTTATAAGCATATGTTTTGATCGTAAGGGCTCCGCCATCAGGCATAGCATCACGTGCATTAACAGAAATATTAATAATCACTTGCTCTAACTGAATAGGGTCTACACGGACTAGTCTTAAATCCCGTCCATAAGTGATTCTCAGATCGATTTTTACGCCTAATAGACGCTGTAACAGTGCGGATAATTCGGACACAATATCGGTTATATCTAAAACCTTTGGCTGGAGTGTTTGTTTGCGTGAAAAAGCAAGTAATTGCCGCACAAGATGCGAGGCACGATTGGCATTTTGCTTAATCTGCATAACGTCAGTAAAAGATTGATCCGCAGGAGAATAACGCCCTAGCAAGAGGTCACAATATCCAATCATCGCTGTTAAAAGATTGTTAAAATCATGCGCAATACTACCGGCTAACTGCCCGATAGCTTGCATTTTTTGCGATTGCGTTAGCTGTTCTTCTAAACGCCTATTCTGGGTAACATCTATGACATACAAAACCAAGGGAACCCCTGTGACGCCAGAAGGGTCATTTAAAGAAGGTCTTTCCAAAGCTCCTATATAAAATAGTACCGAGCGCGACTCCTCCCCCATAAGAGCCGCTTCGAACATTTTTCCGGTTTGCGGTTGTGTTGCGGTGTATTCTTGCAAGTGATCTGAAACAACGTCGTGATAACGTTCATCGATATACGTTAAAAGCGCTTTTCCTATAACCTTGTGTTGCGTTTCATTTAAAAAAGCACAAAAAGCGCTATTACAAAAAGTAATATGGGCGGTTTCATCGATAGCCAAAATACCGAGAGGCGCATTTTCTACAATGCGCATAAAATGGGAAATTTTATCAGGAACTGTTTGTGAAGACAGAGAAGCGCTTTCTGCAAAAAAAGCGCTATAAGTGCGCCAATCTTCACGAATAAAAATCTGTTGTACAGCAACCTGGCGTGAGCCTTCTCGTCCATCAAGTGCCATTAATACAGTGGGAGACCGCATGAATCGTCCTAGGCCATCGATCATTGGTAAGCTATCGCATGAGGCATCGGTAAATAACTCTCGATAAAGCGTTCCGACAATCTCGGATCTTTTCATTCCTAACCAGCGGGCAAAAGTGCGA
>JAIRST010000007.1 GCA_031255325.1 Holosporales bacterium
TTCACCCTAGGGCTTCTGTCTTCCTTTTCTCAAATCCCAAAATTCCGCCCCTCCTCCATAATGATATATCCTGTACTTCTAAAAATTCCCCACCTCCAATCCCTCTAAAATCTAATATAGTTTTCAATCTCGCTCCCATCAAGTTAATTCAAATGCCCCTTGTTCTAAAGAAAAAAGACTCTTCGCTTACGACCGAATTGATTTGCTTCCTTAAATAGACCGATATTTTTCCATACTGTGCTCTGTCGCCCATAACAAGTCCTTTGCCTGCAAACGCTGCAACAAAATAAACCAAAATAAGAAACGCCTTATGTTTGCTACCTGAAAAAAGAAATTCCACGGTGCAAAAAACAAATCTCAAACGTTGATTGCGATCCTTACGTCAATTCCGTAAAACTTATTTCCGCCTTAGAAAAGCAGGAATATCCAAGTCATCCTCAGGCTTTACAAGAACTTCTTTATCCACGGAAAGCTTTTCTGGGAATGTTTTGTTGGAAACTTGAGGGGCAGATGATTGCCGCCGCATACCCGTTAAACGCTCAAAAAGCGAGAGACTTTTTCGTTTGGGTTCTTCTTTTTGTATTTCGGATAACAGCGGAACTGAAATTTTTTCTTCAGCAGAAACAGAATTGTCTTCTTTTTCAGAAACCTGCTCCAATGTATTTATGCCAGTGGTAGGAGAAGAGTTTATCCATTCGTCGCTGGAAACAGCGGACATCGGCGTGGTAAAGCTTCCCTTTTCTCCTACAACAGAAGAAACTTCTTTCGCAGAATCAGAACGATTAGCGACCAACCGAGATCGTGTTCCTCCCCCATCAATACCAGTTGCTACAACAGAAACAGTAACTGTACCGTTTGCGTTTTCATCGAATATTGCTCCAAAAATAATATTGGCTTCGGGATCGACCTCTTCTCTGATACGATTAGCTGCTTCGTCTACTTCGTAAAGAGTCATATCCAATCCACCAGTCACATTAATGAGGACGCTTAGGGCTCCCTTCATAGAAACATCGTCAAGAAGTGGATTAGAAATAGCCGCCTCGGCAGCATCCAAAGCACGACGTTCCCCTGTCGCACTCCCAGATCCCATCATCGCTTTGCCCTGTTCGCGCATGACAGACCGAATGTCGGCAAAATCAAGATTAATAAGGCCAGGCATGACCATTAGATCCGTTACACCTCGCACAGCAGCTCCCAGCACATCGTCCGCTTTCTTAAAAGCGCTCGCAAAAGTCGTTTTTTCATCTGCTACGCGAAATAAGTTTTGGTTAGGAATGATGATGAGTGTATCGACATACTGCTGAAGCTCTTCAATTCCTTTTTCTGCCGTTCGCATTCGGTGCGTTCCTTCAAAATGAAAAGGCTTTGTCACAACACCAATGGTAAGAATACCTTGCTCACGGGCAAGCTGTGCTACAACAGGGGCAGCCCCAGTTCCGGTTCCTCCTCCCATACCAGCAGTAACAAAAACCATGTCGCTTTGATGAAGGTAGCCTTGAATTTCATCGAGAACCTCTTCAGCAGAGGCACGACCAACATCCGGACGAGACCCAGCTCCAAGACCTCGGGTCACATTCGACCCTAACTGAATGCGATTTTCCGCTAAAGATTGGGCTAAAGCCTGGGCATCTGTGTTCGCAACGACAAAGTCTACCCCCTCAAGCTTTAGGCGAATCATGTTATTAACAGCATTGCCTCCTGCTCCACCAACCCCCATAACGGTAATACGAGGACGTAGATTTTCAGGAACAAGAGTAGGCTCAGAAATAGGTTGTGACGATACAGACGGAGTAATTGACGCTACTTTCTTCTCAGTAAAATTCCCTTTTGGCATCTCTTGTTCTCTAGTCATTTTATCTCCACACTTTCAATGTAGCGCGAGCCACCTTTTAATTGAGTTTTGATTATTATAGAAAAAAGTGTTTTTTACAAATTCTTCTTAATCCAGTTCCAAATTCCTTTAAATCCTTCCTGCTGGTCATTTTGGTTTTCATGGGGTAAATAGTCTTGGTGGTTGCCGATAAAGTATCGAACCAGCCCTAAAACGGTTGAAAAACAAGGAGAAAGGTCACCAGTGTATAAAATTTTTTGAAACTTCTCCATACGCACCTGTTTATCAAGAAAAGTACTTGTTAAATCCCGTACTCCAGGTAATTGACTTCCCCCTCCAGTAAGAACAAGGCGACGTCCGAAAACGGCAGGAAAAGCGGTTAATTGATGCCGTAATAGGTCAAGAACCTCTTCAATACGAGGACGAACAATACGCACAAGAAGAGATTTTTGAACCTGTTGCAATGGAACGGAGCATTGATCTCCGGAACCAGGAATAAGGACAAGTTCTCGTTCATCCATTGAGGAAAGCAAACATGAACCATACACTGTTTTCGCCCGTTCCGCATTCATTAAGCTTGTACTCAATCCATAAGCTAAATCTTTCGTAACGTGATACCCCCCCAAGGGAATAGCGCCTATACCAGCAAGGACACCCCCTTTAAAAAGGGCAAAAGATGAGGTTTGCCCCCCTAAATCTAAAACTGTTACTCCAAGTTGCAGCTCATCGTCGTTCAAAAGAGCTAAACTAAAAGCATAAGGAGCCGCAACAAATCCGGCACAATCCAAATGACATCCTGAAATAACAACACGCAAGGTATTCAACACAGAACGCGACGCAGCAATAAAATGTGCTGTTACGCTGAGCTCTTTTCCTATCATCCCACGTGGATCTTCAATCCCTTCGATTTCATCAACGGTATACGCCAAAGGAATAGCATGCAGGATTTCAAGATTATCATAATGTTCAAAGGGATTGTTTTCCGTAAGAACACGAATAATATCCGCATCGGTAATAGCTTTTCTATCAATAGAAATTTTATGCTCAGCAAAGGCAGTTTTTAAAACCACCCCCGGAACAGCGACAAGAAGCGCATGTACAGTGCGTTCTGCTTCTTCTTCTGCCGCTTCAAGAGCGCGTAGAATAGCTTGTTGTGCAGCCTCCACATCAACAATTTGTCCTGCTTTTATGCCTGCGGAAGCATAGTGTCCAAGACCAAGAACCTTGATAATATCTTCTTGTGTGTGCGCAATGCAGCAACAAATCTTCGTACTTCCGATATCGAGAAAGGCTATATCACGAAGTCGGTAAGGGGATTTTACCATAATTGGGGACTCCTTTCATACGCACAATTATCTTACCCGGAAAACGCAGGTCAATATATTGTAACGGACGCCCTAAGATCCCTTCGTTCTTCTGCAAAGTATCTAAAAAACGTAGCGCTCCTTCTTCATTTCCTTCTGGCAAGCGAACACATATCTTTTCTGATAAGAAAATATCCCAACGTCTGTTTCCAATCCAAGTTGCCGAAATAAAGCGCTGATGCAATTGTGGAAACTGCTCCAATATCGATACAAGGGACGCAGCTATTTGTGGAGCTCCTTCTCCAACCACCATAGGAAGGTGCGCAAACTGTTCAACAAATTCTGTTCCCAATAAAGCCCCTTCTGCATCAATCAGCTGTAAATCATGCTGATTTTGCCATAAAGCAATAGGAAGGCGCTCTGCTACACGAATATAAAGCGTAGAGGGTAACTTGCGCTGTACAATAGCCGAACGTATCCATGGAAAGGCTTCTAAATCTTTGCGAATCCCCTCAATATCTAACGAAAAAATACAAGGATTGTTTACAGCCGCTAAATGCCGATGCACAATGTTGACATCAACTTTTTCGCACCCTTCTATAATGACGTTTTCAATGGCAAACCCAAAATCAGCTAAAAAAGTAGATAGTTCTGAACAAATTTTGCCGTATAAACCGAAATACGCCCAGAACACCACTATCGCGCTAAGTCCGGTCAGAACTCCAAGCCATTTTAAGAATCGTTTGGTAAGGAAATTCTGCTTTTTTCGTTTCCGGTGTTTCGCCATCTTTTAACGATCACATTGTGCTTGTTCAAGAATCCATTGGACGAGGTCGTTAAACGTTATTCCTGCATGGCGGGCTTGCTCAGGCAGCAAAGATGTTGGTGTCATTCCGGGTTGCGTATTAATCTCGAGAACAAATAAATCCTTAGGAACAGAAGCTTGTGAATTATAGCGCAAATCAACACGTATTGCTCCGCGGCATTTTAAAGCGGTGCGCGCTTGAAGAGCATAATTCATCGCTCTCTGACGCACTTCTGCAGACAGATAGGCCTCAACAACATGCTCCGCCAGCCCATCGGTGTATTTCGTTTTATAGTCATAAAACGCATGTTTAGGAATGATTTCCATCACTCCAAGAGCACGCTCCCCCAGAATACTTACAACAAGCTCCCGCCCCGGAATGTACTCCTCTAAAAGTACTTTGTTTTTAAACTGCCATGTTTTATGAAGAGCGTATAGGTCTGTTTCTTGAGTGACGATATAGACTCCTACACTAGAGCCTTCATTGATGGGTTTTAAAATGAAAGGTCTTATAAAAGGATCTTTTTTTAAAATTTCTTCCCAAGAAAGTACCTTCCCTTTGGGGGTTGGAATTCCAGCTTCTTGAAAAAGAGCCTTAGAGATCTCTTTGTCCATCGCGAGAGCCGAAGCAAGAACACCACAGTGCGTATAAGGAATCCTTAAGAGTTCCAGTACACCTTGTACGGTACCATCTTCTCCTGGCGTTCCATGCAGCGCATTAACAACACCACAAGGAGCAAAAGCTTCCAGAGCGCAAATCCATCCATCCTCTTTTGGGTCAAACGTAGTGACATCATACCCCAACGTTTGTAAGGCTGAAACATAAGCTTTTCCAGACACAAGAGAAACATCCCTTTCAAAGCTTGTTCCTCCTGAAAGGACAGCTATGCGTTTTTTCTCAGCTTGCGACATGGATATTACCCTTTATCCTGAACCATTTTCCCCCAATCTGTTACAATAGGAGAAGCCGTGCCTAAACGTACAATTTCCCATTCAAGATTGATGCCTGTATTCTGACGCACTTTAGCGCGAATTTCTTCTCCTAAAGACTCAATATCTGCTGCTGAAGCTTGATCGACATTCATAAGGAAATTTGTATGCTTTTCCGAAACACAGGCTCCTCCTTTACGCATTCCACGAAATCCAGCAGATTCGATCACCTCCCACGCTTTCTTTCCTTCTGGATTCTTAAAAGCACTTCCTGCTGTATATCCTTCTGGCTGATGCGCTGCACGCAGGGTACGTAGCTCCTCTGCGCACTTTAAAATTAAATTAGGGGCCAGCACATTTCCGCGTACCCATGCCCGTACAATGATCCAATCTTTTGGAATAGTACTTTTCCGATAGCTTAATTCTAGCTCTTGTGCTTGCATCCAGTGTACACGACCTTGGAAATCTAAGGCTTCAGCTTCGATGAGAATGTCTTTTATCTCTTTTCCGAAGCATCCTGCATTCATAAGAATGCTTCCTCCCATGGTTCCGGGAATTGTGGATAAAAATTCAAATCCAGAAACACCTTGATGCGCTGCTTTTTCCGCAAATCCTGCAACAAGTACACCTGCTCCTACTTCGAAAGTCGTTCCCTCTTTGAAAATACGCTTAAACCAATTTCCTAGATGGATGACAACACCAGGAATGCCGCCATCTCGTATTAATACATTCGACCCTGCTCCCAGCATAGTTACAGGAATAGATTTGGGGCGTTTGCGCAAAAAGTGAATTAAATCATCGCTATCCGCCGGCTCAAAGAAAACTTCTGCATTGCCCCCAACATGAAAATATGTCATGGAACTTAAAGGAATCTGCGCTTCCATTCTCCCTCGAACAGAGGGAAGGTATTTTAATAAATCCGTCATCTATTTTTTCTCTTTATACTGTGTTGTAAACTCCTCCGCAAAGGCATGCGCCCAGTGACTAACCGTTCCTGCTCCTAAAAAAACGACTGTATCACCTGCTTTTAAATACGGAAGAACAGCTGCTTTTAAATCCTCAGGAGAAGCGCTATAGCCAACCGATAGACTGCGTTCTTGTGCTGCATTAACGAGCTCTAAACTTCCAATGCCTGTGATAGGAGATTCTCCCGCTGTATACAGAGGAGTAACAAACGTGCGATCAGCAAAACATAAGACATCTAGAAATTCAGGAAAAAGATTTTTAAGACGCGTATAACGATGGGGCTGAATAACCGCCCATAAGCATCCTGATGTCATGGCTCGCGCAGCATCAAGTGTTGCCCGTATTTCCACAGGGTGATGTCCATAGTCGTCGATAATACGCACGTTCCCAGCTTCTGCCAAAATCGTAAAGCGTCGGCTTACCCCCATAAAAGCCTTAAAAGCAAGCCTTAAATCCTCAGGTGCAAGTTTCAGTTCCAGTGCGAGTGCCACTACTGCAAGAGCATTCTGAATGTTATGTTTTCCCATCATTGGGAGAAAAAAATCCGACCATGCGGCACGTTGTGTCGTATGGGCAAGGCGTTCTGGGTACCTTGCCACGCATTTTTCAGAAAACTGTACAGAAAATCTGATGCCTCGGGCTTCTAGCTGGTATTTTCCCGCAAAAACATCTGCTTGCGGCAAAAAACCATACGTTATGACGCGTCGATCCGTTGTTTGGCGAGCGAGAGAAGCAACAACAGGATGATCGGCGCATAAAATAGCCATTCCATAAAAGGGGATGTTAGAGATAAATTGTCCAAATGCCGCAATAAGCGTGTCATAGTTTTTAAAATGATCAACATGCTCGGGATCGATGTTTGTAACAATGCAAATTGTTGCCGGAAGTTTTGAAAATGATCCATCAGATTCGTCTGCTTCAACGACAATCCATTCTCCCGCGCCTAGGCGGGCATTACTTCCGTAAGCATTGATAATGCCGCCATTGACAACAGTAGGATCTAATCCCGCTTGATCAAGTAAAGCTGCTGCCAGTGAGGTTGTTGTCGTCTTCCCGTGACTGCCTGCCACGGCAATAGCACGTCGTAAACGCATGAGCTCTCCAAGCATTTCTGCGCGACGCACGACAGGAATCCCCAGGTCTCGGGCATGAACCAATTCGGTATTATCTTTAGCAATAGCAGATGAAACGACAACGGCAGCAGCATCTTGGACGTGTACCGCTTTATGCCCAATAAATACCGGTATCCCCAAGCGACTTAGTCGCCGCACATTAGCATTCTCGTCTAAATCACTTCCCTGGACACTGTATCCGAGATTATGCATAACCTCGGCAATGCCGCTCATACCGATACCTCCTATGCCAACAAAATGAATTGTTCCAATTGTTACCGGGAACCCTTTCATGCAAAATCCTCAGCCCTGCTTTAAGCTTACGATAGCAGAGACAAGCTTTTCCGTTGCCTCTACTTTAGCGAGAGTATGCATAGCTTTTCCAGCATTCTCAAGGCTAGAAATGTCTACTAAATGCTCTACAAGAAAATCTGCACAGCGTTGAGGTGTAAAATCCTGTTCAAGAATGCACCATCCGGCACGATGTTCTGCGTAAAAATAAGCATTGTCCTTTTGGTGATCATCCAAGGCATGGGGATAGGGAATCATGAGTGTTGGGCAAGCAAGTGCTGCAAGTTCAGCCAAAGAAGAAGCCCCTGCACGACAAATGACTAAATGCGCCCCTTTCATAAGGAACGCGACGCGATCCGAGAAACAAAATAGCTCATGCCGAATCGCATGTACTGTATAAAAAGCTTCAACAAAAGGAAGAGCTTCTTCTTGTACTTGTTGCACAACAAATAACCGCTTGCGCAAAGCTTCGGGCAACAGAATTAAAGCGCGTGGAATGACGGAAGAAAAAACATGCGCGCCTTGACTGCCTCCTAAAATGCATAGACGAATATCTCCGCGTTTTTTTAAAGGTTCTGGCGTATGCCCTAAAAACTCGGAACGGATTGGCATACCCGTATAGTACCGTTTGCCAATTTTAGGGCACCGTCGCGTTTCAGGAAAAGAAAGCATTATACAGGTGACCATATAAGATAATACTCTATTTGTACGTCCCATCACGGCGTTCTGTTCGTGAATAAGCGTAGGAATACGCATTTTGCATGCGATCAGCAAAGGAATAAAAGTGGATCGCCCACCGAATCCTACAACAACACTAGGCCGATTTTCGTGCCAAAGTTTGTTCAAATACCGTGCATTGGCGTAAGATTTCTTTAAGAACGCCCCGAGCACTTTTGCAGAAGTAAGAGATCCTTTCCCTGAATCGAGTATTAGTTTTTCTTCCTCAGGAATATCTTGGCAATAAGCTGCACCTCGAGGATCTGTCAAAAGAAGTGGCTGCTGATCTTTCAACGCCGCAAAAACAGATAGAGCCGGAAAAACATGCCCTCCTGTTCCTGCTGCACAAAAAATGATTCTTCCTTTTGAAGATAATTCTATGTGTGTCATCATGCCTCCTTCTCTTCAAAAGCACGCCTGCGTGTTAATGCCAAGACCATCCCCATTCCAATACTTATCGCCAGCATAGAAGATCCACCATAACTTATAAAGGGAAGAGTCATACCTTTTGTTGGCACTAAATGCAACGTCGACGCCATATTAATAAAGGCCTGTAAGCCAAATTCTCCCAACAGCCCTATAAGGGCAAGGGCAATAAAGGTATTCTTTTCTTGAAAAGCGACAGAAAATCCGCGGATAACAATAAATGTATAAAGCAAGACAAGAAAGGTACAGAAAACGAAACCAAATTCTTCCCCAATAACAGAAAAGATAAAATCCGCATGGGCATCAGGAAGAAACCGTTTTACAGTACCCTCTCCTGGACCTACGCCAAGCATTCCTCCGTTACTAAACGCCTCAAGTGATTTCTCAATCTGGTAATGATCGCCTATTTCAGGATTTAAGAAGCGATCTATACGGTTAGCAACATGGGGAAATAAGAAATAGGCACCAACGCATCCAGAAACTGCAACGATTCCTATAGTGCCCACAAAAAAGAAAGGCAGTCCATTTATAAAAAGCTGCATGAACCAAATACAAAAAACAACAAAAACCATCCCAAAATCTGGTTGAAAAGCTAGCAACCCAATAAAAAGAGCACATAAGCTCATCGCCATACGATTCCCTGGAAATGAAGGAATAGCATGTTTTTCTGACAGAACCCAAGCCGTTAAAATAGTAAAAGCAGGTTTTGCAAACTCAGAGGGTTGCAAAGAAAATCCTGCCAGACTTATCCACCGTCTCGCTCCTTTTACTTCTACCCCTATGAAAGGAATCAGTATCATCAACACAAACGTTAAAAAGAAAAGAATCAAGGACAAACGCCGAATTCCACGTGCAGAGAGCAATGAAATTGCTACCATCAATACTCCTGAAGGTATTAAATAGATTAAATGACGATAAACGAAATGAAACTGCTGAAGCCCCAAGCGCATCGCTACGGCAGGAGTAGCAGCCATCGTAAAGACGGCACCACAAAACAGGAGAAGGATAAGGGTTGCCAGCAACCAGCGATCAACTGTCCACCACCAATCAGAAAGAGCGTTTCCATCACCGCGCGCAAACGCCATGAAAGGCCTCGGTTACTTTTTGAACACAGCGCTTGAAGAAAATACCCCGCTCCTCGAAATTCTTAAATTGGTCAAAGCTGGCACATGCAGGCGAAAGAAGAACGATTTGTGGTGTTGTTGCTGTCGCTTCTTGACGTGCGGCCGCAAATGCCGCATGCGTCGCGCGATCTAGCGTATGCGAAATTTCAAAAGGAACACTTGCTTCTTGCAAAAGAGTGGCGAAAGAATCCGCCGCTTCTCCAATTAAAAATGCTTTCTTTATAGACCTCCAGAAAGGAGTAAGCGAAGCAATACCTTCTTCTTTCGGACGTCCTCCTGCAATCCAATATACATGATGAAAGCGCTTTAAGGCGGGCATAACAGAATCTGCATTTGTCGCCTTGCTGTCATTAACAAAGGTCACGTACGCACAGGATAAAACATTTTCCTGACGATGCTCTAACCCTTTGAAAGACTTTATCTGTTTAACAAGTGCAGGCCCTTCTATACCACAGAAAATCGCTGCCGCATAAACAGCCGCACCATTTTGCCTGTTGTGCGTTCCTTGCAATATGTCCTCTTGGGAAAGAATACGTTGAGGTTCTGAATAAGAATAGGCATCAATAAGCCAATCCTCTTGCCATCCGATACCTTGTTCTGGCACTCTCTCACCAGAAATAGGAATCACCGTCCGTGTTGGATTTTTTCTTAACAACGCGGCAAGATCTTTCCCTTGAGCGTCATCAACGCCAACAATAGCAACACCCTGCGGATTCATGAAAATCCGCCGTTTTACTGTAATGTATCCTTCCATACCCCCATGACGTATCAGATGATCGGGGGATAAGTTTAGAAAAATACTTATGTCGTAGAGGGGATATTGACTGATCTCTAGTTGATAGGACGAGAGCTCCAACACATATTTTCCTTTGGAATTGTCCCATAAAGGAAGGTCAAGGGCGGGCAACCCAATATTGCCTCCTACAGCGCAGTCTTGCCTTTTCTGATGCGGATCTAGCACATGTCCCAACCAAGCTGTAGTTGTAGATTTTCCATTGGTTCCGGTAATCGCGATATATTTCGCTTGGTGGGCTAACGTGCGCAGCACATCAACATCGCTTAAAATGGGTACAAAGCGCATGCGGGATTCTTCTATAACAGGATGAGGATGTGGCCATAGAAACGGAATGCCAGGGCTGGCTATGACAGCAGCCAAGGTTTGCCAAGGAATGTCTTGTATCTTTTTCAGACGGTGTTCGGAATACGTATTATAGATGATATTCGCATCATCCCATGTAAAAACATGTGCTCCCGCTTTTTCTAAAGCGTGCACAGTAGCCTGTCCTGTTCTTCCGAGCCCTAAAACAAGTAAAGATTTCCCTGTAAAAATCATCGTTATTATCGTAATTTTAGCGTCGACAAGCCTGCCAGCGCGAACATAATAGAAATGATCCAAAAGCGCACCATAACTGTTTGTTCTTTCCAGCCTTTTTTTTCAAAATGATGATGAATCGGAGCCATGAGAAAAATACGTTTTTTTGTCAGTTTAAAATATCCAACCTGAATAATAACCGAAACAGTCTCGAGAACGAAAAGCCCTCCAATAATTGCTAAAACGATCTCGTGTTTAGTGATAACGCTGATCATGCCAATAGCTCCTCCCAGAGCTAAAGATCCCGTATCCCCCATAATAATCATGGCTGGAGGGGCATTATACCAGAGGAATCCAAGCCCTGCTCCAACAAGAGCGCCGCAGAGAACACATAATTCTCCGCATCCTGAAATAAAAGGAATTTGCAAATATACCGCAAATTTTGCATTTCCTCCCAGGTAGCTTATGAGTCCAAAACATGTTGCCCCAATAATCATCGGAGCAATTGCTAGACCGTCTAGTCCATCTGTTAGGTTGACCGCATTAGAAGCGCCAACAATGACAAACGCTGCAAAAAGAGGAAATGCCCATGATAAATCCAGTAAAAGATTCTTAAAAAAGGGAAAGGTAACATGAGATACTAAACTCTCAGGCCATAGAGTTTGCGCATAGTGCACTGCGACAAAAGCCGAAGCCGCTTGAAGTAAAAGTTTGTAAATTCCCCGCAAACCTTTTGTATTGCGACGCGATAGTTTTAAAAAGTCATCGCAAAAACCAATACCTCCATAAAAAAGCGCTATCCCCAAAACGATCCAAATCGTTTTATTTTGAAGATCCGTCCAAATCATCGTTGAGAATGTGAGGGCCATCAGTAAAAGGCCGCCTCCCATCGTTGGGGTACTTTTTTTCTCAAGCGAATGATGTGTCGGCACTTCAGCTCGAATAGGTTGCCCTTCTTTTTGGTACTTTTTTACATATCTTATAAAAGCCGGGCCACAGGAGAAACTTATCAAGAACGCTGTTACCAAAGCCGCCATCGTACGGAAAGTCAGATAGCGAAAAATGTTGGGAACCTTTTCTAAGAAAGCGGAAAAGAGAATAAACAGCACGCTATCGATCCTCAACATGCATTAAAAACTGGACGATCTCTTTCATATGCATGCTTGCAGATCCTTTGATTAATACAACGTCTCCTGTTTTTAGCTCTTCCAAAAGAGGGGCGCACAAATCTTTTGAACAAGCTCCCCACATTCCACGACGATGCTCTGGAAGGAGGGTATAGAGACGTTGCATCAGTGTTCCGCAGCAAAAAATACGATCTATTGTATTTTTTCCAATTGTTGGTGCTAAATTTTCATGGAAACGATCGGATTCATCCCCTAATTCGCCCATATCCCCCAAAACAGCAATACGCCGCTCCTCATTGATTGGCATGTGTAAGCCTAATAGCATCAACGCCGCTCGCATAGAAACCGGATTGGCATTATAAGATTCGTCCAAAAGAAGAATCTCTCTTCCTCCCGGAAGGCGTACCTGATAGGACTTTCCGCGTCCTTCTGGAAGAGAAAATGTCTGTAACCGACCATAAATATTCTCAGGGGGTATACTCAAAGCCTGTCCAACCGCCAACAAACAGGTACTGTTTAGAACCCAATGCTCTCCTGGAACAGGAATAGTATAGCGATGTCTATGTCCAGCAATTTGCACCTCAACGGAGCTTGTTTTAGCGCCTAAGGACCAATCGCATAAACGAACCGTTGCTTCAGGATGCATGCCGAATGTTATGAGGCGTGTTTTGTGTGCTTGTGCTGTTTCTTGCATAACTTGAAAATAAGGAGAATCTGCGGGAAAGACCGCCCATCCCTGCGATTTTATTCCTTGAAAAATTCCCATCTTTTCTTGTGCGACACCGGATAGAGACCCTAAAAACTCGGTATGCCCTACACCAATACAGGTTAGGATACCCCCATCAGGCTGTGTTAGAGTCGATAAATCTCGTATCTCACCATGGTGATTGGTGCCCATCTCGATAAGGCCATAAGCGGCGTCTTTAGGAAGATTCGCCAACGTCAAGGGTACACCCCAACGATTGTTGAAGTTTTTTTCTGACGCATGGACGTGTCCACTTGCACTCAAAACGCTTTTCAAGGCTTCTTTTATTCCCGTTTTGCCAACGCTTCCTGTAATGCCAATTACAACTCCCCTGCATCGTGCTCGCGCGTAACAGGCGAGCTTACACAAAGCTTTATAAGAATCTTTTACGACAAGACATCGATCTTCCATGTTTTCCATGGGCCTTTCTACGACAGCTAAGCGCGCTCCAGCGGCAATAGCATCAGGAACAAAACAGTGTCCATCTTGGTTTTCTCCGCGTAAGGCAAAAAATAACTCTCCTTGTTTTACAAAACGCGAATCAATAGCTACGCCAGAAACACCTGTATGCGCAAAGCTGCCTAAGACTTGATTTAACTCTTCTGCAGAAAAAAGCATTTTTATCCTTTTAAAATTTCTCGGACAGCTTTCTGATCACTAAATGGATAATAAACCCCTTGTATAAGCTGCGTTGTTTCGTGACCCTTGCCAACAATCACAACGACATCACAAGGGGCAGCTTCCGCCAATGCGGAGGCAATCGCTTCATAACGATCAGCAATTTCGCAGATTTGCATATGTTCCGTCATTCCAGCACGGATATCACGACGAATTTTTGCAGAATCTTCATGTCGAGGGTTATCGTCTGTAATAAACACCCTGTCGCTAAATTGTTCCGCAATCTTGCCCATAAGAGGCCTTTTTGAACTATCACGATTCCCTCCACATCCCAATACCAGAATGATGCGCCCCTTTGTATGAGGACGTATGGCTGCAAGCACATTTTTCAACGCATCGGGAGTATGTGCATAATCGATGTAAACAGTTTTTCCAGATTGTGCAATACATTCTAATCGTCCAGGCACGCCTCTTATGGGCAACGATTCGAAATGTGTAAAAAGATCTAACAACATGTCTCGTTTTGTACCACAAGCTAACAGAAGTCCTAAAGCGCACAAAAAATTATACGCTTGAAAATTCCCAATCAAAGGAAGGTACCAATGAACCTGTTGCCCTAAAATGGTTGCGTGTATCTTTTGCCCTTGGGTATCAGGTTTTAGATTTTTTAAAACCAATGCTTGTGCTTTTTTCCCATAATCCAGCACCTGCAAGGAACGGATTCTTGCAATACGACTCAGTTCCGCATATTCTGGAACATCCGCATTAAGAACGCACGTCCCTTGGGGAATAACAAGCTCTTTGAACAGATGCTTTTTAGCCGAAAAATATGTTTCCATCGTTCTATGATAATCAAGGTGATCTTGGCTGAGCTGCGTAAAAGCTGCAGCTGTAAAACGCATGCCATCAAGCCGCCGTTGGGCGAGCCCATGACTAGAAGCCTCTAGCGCACAGTGCGTTATGCTTTTTTCTGTTACAAGCTGCGCTAGCAATGTATGAAGCTGTACAGGATCCGGGGTCGTAAGGCCTTTTATTCCCTCAAGAGGGGTGTCTTGCGCCTCTTTAATACCCAACGTACCAATGCTTACTGCTTTATATCCAAGAAGCGCCCAAATCTGTCGTGTAAAATCAACAACCGAACTTTTTCCATTTGTTCCTGTCACAGCTATACAAACATCCGGAATAGTCCCATAAAATGCTGCCGCCATCTGAGCAAAAAGCGTAGGCAGTTCTTTTGTTAATAAGAACTGAACCCCATGGCTTGCTATTACGGAGGACGCTTGATAAGACTTAGCGCATCCAGAAAAACGTGCAAAATCGTCGTAGGAAATTACAATTAATGCCGCTCCTCCTGCGATTGCCTGCGGAATATAGTCTACCCCATTTTGAACAACTCCTGGAAGGGCTGCAAATACACCATTTTTTTCAACCTTACGGGAATCTGCCGTAAGGTTGGTAATTTCTTGTATAGGCAGCAAACAAGAAGGGAAATGTTCATGCAAGAATTGAGGAAAAAATGGATGCATTTAACCTCCTTTTTTTCAGAAATCTCTTCTGAGGTTTTTATGGGGGGAAGACCTAAAACAGGTCCAACGCGTTCAATAACACGTGCAGCGACAACTGCCGCATTCCACCCAGCAGAAGCATGGCCAAAAGTATTTTTAGTAGCCTTCGGTTCATCTAAAAGAACGTATATAAGATAGCGTGGTGCGGAAAAAGGAAAAGCCCCTACAAATGTACAAATATTAGCATCCTTTTTATACTCTTTTCTACCGGTACGTACTTTTTCAGCGGATCCTGTTTTGCCTAAAACAAGATACTCTTTCACCTCTGCTTTACGACTTGTGCCTTCTGTTACCACAAGACGCATAAGGGTACGCACCTGGCGCGAAACATCCTCTGGAATAACGCGCCGTCCTGAACCTGCAGAGGAAATATCCGTTTTAAGAATGGTAGGCGCATGATACACCCCTTCATTAATGATCCCCCCTATGGCGGCGGCAAATTGCAGAGGGTTAAAAGCGATGCCATGCCCATAAGAGATGGTTATTGTGTTTATTTCGCGCCATTGCTTAGGGTATAAGGGAGCTTGGATTTCGCATAATTCAAAAGGAAGTAAGGAGAGCAATCCTAATTTTGCAAAAAAAGCTCGCTGTACCGTAGGACCCATTTCTAAAGCCATTTTGGCTGATCCGATGTTAGAAGAATATTTTAGAATTTCAGCAACCGTTAAGGATCGTTCTTTCCCATAATAATCGTGAATTGTAAAACGCCCCACGCGAAGAGACTCTCGTGTATCAAACCGCGTATTAACCGTTATTTTTCCACTTGCCAAAGCAAGGGCGGTATTTAATACTTTTGCGGCAGATCCTGGCTCGAATACGGCACATGTAACGCGATTGAAAATAGCTTGAGGAGAAGCTATTTTTATTCGATTAGGATCAAAGTCTGGCAGAGAAACTAAAGATAAAATCTCTCCTGTTTTCAAATCCATCACAACGCCTGCTGCCCCGATGGCACTGAATTCTTGTATTCCATCAAGAAGGATTTCACGGACCGCATACTGCAAAACGCTGTCTACGGCTAAAGATACAGGTTCAGGAGAAGAAGAAAGGGCAGAATCGAAGGCTTTTTCTGCTCCGGCAATGCCGCGATTATCAATATCCGTCAATCCAACAATATGCGCAAACAAATTGCCATCGGGATAGACACGACGCTCTGTTTTTTGGAAATACACACCAGGAATTCCAAGACGTAATACTTTCTTTTGCTCAGTAGGAGTAATGTGGTGCTTTACCCATACGAAGCCCTTTTTTGATGCAAAACGCCGCATGAGTTCCTTAAGGTTCACCTCAGAGAGAGTCTTTGCCAAAAGCTGGGCATCCCCTATAGGATCAAGCAATTCCCTGGGGTTGGCATAAACAGAAACGGTAGGTAAACTTGTCGCAATCAGAACGCCTCGCCTGTCAATAATATCTGCTCGAGAAAAACGCAGAAGAGGGGCTTCCAAGGAATGGGATGGCGTTTCAAGATTTTCTTCTATTACCATCACTTGAAAAAGACGCGTAATGATAATGCTGGCCAGCAGGACGAATAGTCCCATCCCAAAAACAATACGTTGCCGGCATTTTTCTATTGACTGACGTAAAGGCTCGCAATATTTATCAAGAAAGCGCTGCAGATCGCGCGTCCCTTGTTTCATTGTTTATGGCCTTTCGTACGGAGGTGTACTGGAAGACCCTTCTTCTGTTTCTATCAGATTCCCTAAAGCGTCTTGAATGGGATAACGCTTCAAGAAATCTTGCTTTGTCATCAGCTGCCTGGGTTTAATGGGCGAAAATCCAAGATGCTTTTGTGCTAATTTTTGTAGACGTTGCGCATCAGTAGCATACTTCCATTCGGCTTTCAAAATGTGCTGCTGCTCTTCTTCATGTTCGATTGCACGCAGGGTGGTGTGCAGACTTTCTTCAAGGCTGACAACTCGATATTTTAAATGAAATAATGTTAACCCCATACAAATTACCAAAAACAGCAATGGAAAAGTTGTACGGTATGTCATAAAGACTTCCTATTGTTTGATTCCAACCCGTAACTTAGCCGAACGGGCACGTGGGTTGGAAAGAATTTCATCCGAAGAGGCAACAATAGGTTTTTTATTATGCATTTTAAAAGGGGGATAGAAAGAAAGATATCGACCGTAAATGGGATCTCTCTTTGCTTCTGGCCCTTTTAAAAAATTTTTCACAAGGCGATCCTCCAATGAATGAAAAGATACAACAGCTAAACATCCCCCTATTTTAATACAAAGTTCTGCGCAGGCGAGGGCTTTTAGGAGCTCATCATATTCATCATTAACAAAAATTCTTAAGGCTTGAAATGTGCGCATGGCAGGATCTTTTACAGTTTTTCTTTTTAAAACAGAAGCGACGATCTTTTGTAAAGCCCATGTTGTTTGAATAGGGTCTTTTTGACGTGCTTCAACAATTTTGCGGGCAATAGCACGAGATTTGCTTTCTTCTCCATACATCCATAAAATATTTGCCAATGTCTTTTCGTCAAAAGTATTAACAATATCTGCTGCTGATAAATCGCATTGTCCCATGCGCATATCTAAAAGACCGTTTTTTTGAAAAGAAAAGCCCCGGTCGGGAACATCGATCTGCATAGCAGAAACGCCCAAATCAAAAACCATTCCATCAACTTGTGTTATTTTTTCACGTATCAGGATTTCTTGGATCTCGGAAAAACGCGTTTCATAAAATCGAAAACGATCCCCAAATTGTTCGGTTAGAGCCTGCACATAGGGGTGTACACAAGGATCGCGGTCGAAGGCGAGGACATGACAAAGGCATGCTGATAATAAAGCGCGGCTATATCCCCCCGCGCCAAACGTTCCATCGATGTATACACCTCCTTCCTTAGGCGCAAGATGTGCCAAAGCTTCTGTAAGTAAAACTGGCGTGTGCATCTTAATTAAATAATACTAAACTGAGCGCACTAAAAACAGGGAATAGTATGATAATAGACCATCCCATATATCCCAGAAATGAAGGAACTTGTTTAGGAAAGCGCTTTCGGGCAATAGCGGCAACCATCAAATTAGGGGCATTCCCGATATAGGTAACGGCTCCCATAAAAACCGATCCCAGAGAAATCGAGGAAAGGAGCGCTGCCTGCGTCGTCATTAATGTTGTGGAATCCCCTCCAAAAAGGTGAAAAAAGAAAAGGTACGTCGGGGTGTTATCGAGAAAAGAAGAAAGCAAACCCGATACCCAAAAACATCTAAAAGGAGAGAGCTTTTCGTTAACACTTAATGCTTCTGTCAGGGTATGCGATAAACCCGTTTCTTCATGAAGAGCAGTTTCAATAGGAATAAGCGTAATGAAAATAGCAAAAAAGATTTTTACTATTTCGTAAATAGGTTCCCATTCAAAGGCATTTCGTGCATATACAAACTGAGGTGTCTTCAGCAGAGAAATGCTTAACAACACCAAAAGCCCTCCATCTCTAATAAGTCCCATAACCGGCAAAGAAATACCAAAAACCTGACATGTTCCCACGTCTTGTCCCGCAAGAACGACAAGAAAAACCGCTCCCCCCAGCAGCCCAATATTGCGTTTTCCTAAACAATGAATACGGCTAGGTTCACTTAAGGGAGATTTGCTTTCTTTTCTCCAGGAAAAAGTATCCACAGCAAAGAAGATACTCAGAAGGGCTAAAGACGTTCCTAAAACTGGCCAACAGAGATTTTTAGGCACCCAAAAGAAATCAACACCTTGTAAAAATCCCATAAAAAGCGGGGGATCTCCAAGTGGACTCATCCCTCCTCCAATATTGGACACCAGAAAGATAAAGAAAACAACCAGATGAGTTTTGTGCACACGATCGGCATTAAGGCGCAGAAAGGGGCGGATACAGACCATCGAGGCTCCTGTTGTTCCAATCCAACCCGCTAAAAGTGTCGCGATTGCTAACCATCCAGTATTTAATAAGGGTGACGTACGCTGTGGTACGGTGATGTGGATACCTCCAGCAATTCCGTAAAGGGAAGCTATTAAGATGAGAAAAGGGAAATAATCACGTAAAAGCGTTTCACGAGACGCTTCTAGAAAAAGAGCAAGATTTCCAGAAAAAGCCGAATAGGACGCTAAAACGATAGGAAAAGCCATTAAAATTTTTCCAGCATGTTTATGCCAACATAAAGGCGTCCACAAGGGCAGTAAAGCTACCGATAAAACCACACCAATAAAGGGAAGAGTGCAGAAGATAGACATATTTTTGGCCATTTTTAGACTTTAGCAGGGTAGCACGGTTTATAGTAAAATGAGAAGCTTACATGAGACCTGGCCGCAAATTAAAAAGTCCATTTAGCGTT
>JAIRST010000008.1 GCA_031255325.1 Holosporales bacterium
ACTTGCTCAAATGACGCTAGCTTATCAAGCTTGTCTCCTTTTTAAACAAAACTTAAAATCGCTAATACTCCCCCTCTTTACTCACTTCCGCCGCAAATCTATTCATCCACATATCGATAACCGTGTACTTCCTTGTGCGCCAATCACAGGAAGCATCGACAGCACAGAAAGCGTTTGTTATAAAAGAAATATTTGTTGTTGGGGCGCTTAGCTCAGTTGGTAGAGCAGCTGACTCTTAATCAGCGGGTCAAAGGTTCGAGTCCTTTAGCGCCCACCATAGACGACAAAATGATTTTACATGCCGCCGTAGCTCAGGGGTAGAGCACACCCTTGGTAAGGGTGAGGTCGTGAGTTCAAATCTCACCGGCGGCACCATGAGAATTCTTTCTTTCAAGATTCATACAATCTGTTGAATTTTTCATTATTTTTCTGGAATTTTTCCCGGCTTAAATGTTGCCAAGGATTTTTTCTCAGAAAAAGCGTCTTGTAAAATTGTCGTGTATGCGCTTTAAAAATCCGAGCAATAAATCCACAATACAAATACGCAAGCAGGATGATGATTACAGCTCCCTAAAAAAGCCCTTGCATTTTTTGATACATCCTGTATACCTCTTCCGGTAGAGGAACACTTATTCATTAATTAATAAAAGTGTGACATACTGAAACAGGTTGGATAGTAGAAAGGTAAATAATTATCATGTCTGACACAGAAAAGCAGCCAGAGTTTACGGAGTGGCGGGCTATTTTTTGGCCTATTCATACTTTTGAATTAAAAAAGTTTCTTCCGATGGGTTTTATTATGCTGTGTATTCTCTTTAATTACAGTACGTTACGTACCACGAAAGATTCTTTAGTTGTTCCTTTGTGTGGTGCCGAGATTATCAGCGCTCTTAAATTGTGGGCAGTCCTTCCAAGTGCTGTGTTGATCATGCTGCTTTATTCAAAACTATCAAACGCGCTTTCAAAACCGAACCTTTTCTATACCATGCTTTCCTTGTTTTTAGTTTTCTTCGCGTCATTTGCACTGTTTTTGTATCCTAATCATGAGAGTTTACATCCTGATTTTTCTGAATTAATTGGGGAATACCCCCGTCTAAAGTGGATACTTCTTGTGGGAGAAAAGTGGACATTTTCTTTGTTTTATGTCATGGCAGAACTCTGGGGAAGTGTCGTAATGACTCTTCTATTTTGGCAATTTGCAAATGATATTACAAAAATTAAAGAAGCAAAGCGCTTTTACGGCATGTTTGGTGTCATTGGAAATGTTGCTTTGCTTTTTTCTGGTAGTTTTATCAAGAAATTCTCTTCTATTCAGTCAACGTATCCAGAAGGAACGGATGTATGGGGAATTACAATCAATTGGCTTGTAGGAGCTTCCATTGTTTCAGGAATATGCATTATCCTCTTGTATTGGTGGATGCAGAAAAATGTCTTGACGGATATACGGTTTTATAATCCCGATGACGTAAAAAAACCTAAAAAGAAGAAAGAGAAACTTTCTCTTTTAGAGAGTTTTAAATACATTTTCTCCTCAAAATATGTAGGGTTTATTGCTCTTTTGCCTATTTGTTATGGTATCAGTATTAATTTGGTAGAAGGCGTTTGGAAAGGTCAGGTGGGCATCATGTTTCCTAACCATAATGATTATAGTGCATTCATGGGGCAATTCCAGATTTACACAGGATTGGTGTCGATTATATGTATGTTCATAGGGGCAAACATTCTACGTAAGTTTAGCTGGTATACAGCAGCCATCGTTACGCCACTTATGATTTTAGTTACAGGAGGAGCTTTCTTTGCCTTCATTATATGCGATAACGCATTTGAGTCAATGCTTGTTACTATGGGGGTAACGTGTTTAGCTATGACAGTTGCATTCGGGCAGATTCAGAATGTCCTAAGTAAGGCAACCAAATACTCGTTGTTCGATGCGACGAAAGAAATGTCTTATATCCCTCTTGATGATGAACTAAAAATGAAGGGAAAAGCAGCCGTAGATGTTGTTGGAGGACGTTTTGGAAAATCAGGGGGAGCAGCAGTTCAGTATATCTTACTCGCCAGTATTTCAGGATCAACGCTTGTGTCTTTAGCTCCTATTATGTCTGCAATCTTTATATGTGTTATGGTTTTGTGGATTTGGGCTGTATCGGGATTAAGTAAAGAATTCGAAGCTGTTACAAAGGCATGAAATTCTGTGTAAGAGGGGGATAAAGCTTGGTGAATTGGTATTGCGGTTTAATCAATATGAAAAACTTTTAAGCTTGTATGATTTAAATGGTGGATAATCTTTCGTATGGATATAAAGGTAAGTTATTAACGGGGGGATGAGCGACCAGAACGAAAGAATGGTTTAAATATAGGCTCAGGCTATAGGATGTTTTTCGAGAATCTGAGTCCTGATTACCTATCTCTTCTGTGCCACACCAGTGAAAAACCAGTATCAGAAGTGATTTAGTCCATTAAAGAGAGGAAGGGTAAGATCCTATAAGGAGTTGAGACGACGTAAAAAGCATAGGAAATAGCCTTGTATTCAAAAAAAGTTTTTGCTGTTACAAAGAAAAATGTAAAGGCAGAAGATTCGAAGAGATAGAGAAGAGCAGAAAATTTTAGACCGCCCCTTATATTAGATTTTAGAGGGATTGGAGGTGGGGAATTTTTAGAAGTACAGGATATATCATTATGGAGGAGGGGCGGAATTTTGGGATTTGAGAAAAGGAAGACAGAAGCCCTAGGGTGAA
>JAIRST010000019.1 GCA_031255325.1 Holosporales bacterium
AGTGAGGGGCAAATAGATGATTTGCTCGCGCGCATCCAAGAAGTCACCGCTAACGGATACCGCATTCTTGTCACGACATTAACAAAAAAAATGGCTGAAGCTCTTACAGAATATATTACTGAGATTGGTGTGCGCGCCCGATATCTGCATTCGGATATCGAAACGCTCGAACGGATTGAACTGATACAAGATCTTCGACGTGGGGAATTTGATGTTCTTATAGGAATTAACTTGTTACGTGAAGGATTAGATATTCCCGAGTGCGGTCTTGTTGCGATTCTAGACGCCGATAAAGAAGGGTTTTTGCGCTCTAAAACTTCGCTTATCCAAACCATTGGTCGGGCCGCACGCAATGCTGAGGGATATGTTGTTTTATACGCAGATGCGCATACCCGCTCTTTAAAGGGAGCTTTAGAAGAAACGAGCCGTCGCCGAGAAAAACAGCTTGCCTATAATGTGGCTCATGGTATTACCCCCGTTACCATCAAAAAAGCTATCCAAACCATTTTAGAACAAGGTGTTCCTTCGGAACAGAAAGTATCGCAAAAAGAGGCCCAACATTTTCCTCTCACCCCCCAAGAAACCCGTGCTCAGGAACGTGAAATTGCTTCTTTAGAAAAAGCTATGTATAAAGCCGCTCATGACTTGGATTTTGAAGAAGCCGCAGCGTTACGGGATAAAATCCGAACACTACGCCTCTGATAGACTTTTCCTTGAGGAAAAAGAACCTTCGTAGTTACACTTTCTTAATACTTTCATTTCACCATAGGCGTGACATTATTTGAAATGAGAATAAGATTTTCGATGGTGTGGAAACCTTGATTTTCCTTGAAGATTAGTATAAAATCGACCAATTTTGAACATGAAATAGGCAGGAGCATAGCGTGAGTAAAATTCCTATGACGCGAGAAGGGTTTGATAAGTTACAAGTGGAACTTAAACAGCTTCGAGCTATTGAACGTCCGGCGGTTATTCAAGCGATTGCGGATGCACGTGCTTTGGGAGACCTTTCAGAAAACGCAGAGTATCAATACGCTCGCGAAAAACAATCCTTTATTGAAGGGCGTATTGCCGAAATTGAAGATAAATTATCGCGTGCTGAGGTGATCGATACCATGAATCTTTTAGGGAATGAGATTAAATTCGGCGCTACTGTGCATCTAGCGAATCTTGATACAGACGAAGAAGTGCAATATCGGATTGTTGGTGTTGATGAGGCCAATCTGGAAGAAGGGCTTATCTCGGTAGCTTCTCCTGTAGCGCGCGTTCTGATTGGGAAAACTGTTGGCGATACAGTCGATGTACGAACGCCCGGGGGTGGAAAAGCATACGAAATTGTATCTGTGCACTATGGCATGTAAGGTGCATAGAAGATGAGAATTGGCAAATAGAGTTTTGCGTTATTAAGGGGGAAATTTTTAAAGTTGCATAAATGTTTTGCATTGAATTGTGGAAGAATTTCCGCAATTGATGAAGAAAAATGGATAACACAGCGCGAAACCTTATAGAGTTGTTAATTCGCTACGCCTATCGCTCTCATGAAGGTATTTTTTGGTAATAAAGTTCTTTACAGAAGAGTTAGATCGAGAGCTGGAGGTATATGCTTGTTCTTCTCCTATTAACGTAAAGAAGGACCTGCCATAGAACCCTTATGAGGGGGTTTTGTTGTTGGATAATCACTATGCGCTCGAGGAGAGATATCTCATGAGTTGCGTTCCCTTTGGGTATATTTTCCTGTGCATTATCGATCGGGTTTCTCTCTTCTATTTTTGAAGTATTATCGGATACTTCCATAGATTGCTGGTGTTGATTTCTGATTGACTTTAACTTTCTTGATTTTTGGGAAGAGAGGTCTTACTTTTCGAGCATAAATAGAAAGAACCCAAAGATGAATGAAAAAAAGAAGATGCTCTCTTCTTTCATAACATGGATTTCTCGGTATCGAATTATCCTCTCTGATAGCATTATGGCGTGGATTTCTTTTCCACTTGCTTTATATTTGCGCCTTGATGAAGAAGTTTTTCGTCTTTCCCGTGAACTGATCCTTATGGGCAGTTTTTACTTCTGCTCATTGGCAGTGGTTGTGTGTATCTTTTTCAAAGTACACAAGACAATATGGCGGTATGTTTCCTTAGGGGATCTCATACAAGTTTTAAAAGCAGCAACTGTTTCCGTCGGCGTATTTTCTTTGTTACTCTTTTTTATTTTTTCAGGAGTTTTTCTTCCGCGCTCTATTCCTATTATTCACTGGTGTGTTTTTTCGGGTTTTCTTGCAGGAACACGCGTAGGATATCGGATTATTTTAGAGAAATATTTCAAACATAAAAGTTCTAAAACCTCCTTAAGAAAGCCTGTTTTATTGATATACACCGGAAACGAAACAGAGATCTTTTTGCGTTATCAACAACAAGATGTGGAAAGCCCTTATCGGATTATCGGATTATTGGATAAAGATCATCATCATGTGGAACGAACGATTCGTGGGATTCGCGTTCTAGGAGCACTTCAGGATTTACAAAATATTTTGTTACATTTGCCAGAGCCTCCTGAGCAACTGATTGTAACTTCGGATGAAGTACCTCATTGGCCTTTGCAGAAGATTGTACAAACAGCAGAAACGTTTGGATTGAAAGTTGTTCGCCTCCCTTTTATGCAAAAAAATAAACGTCCAGAAAAAACAATTATAGCAGAACCTATTGCTATTGAAGATTTATTAGGACGACCGGCGCAGATATTCGATCCTGCAACTGTAAAGGACTTGCTGCAAGGAAAATGCATTCTTATTACAGGGGCCGGAGGAAGTATCGGCAGCGAACTTGCACGACAGGTTGCCTCGTGTGCTCCTCGGAAACTAATCCTTTTTGATCACTCTGAGTTTCTTTTGTACCGTATCGATAGAAAGCTCTCTTGTTTCCTTCCTCATGAGACGGAAAAGGTTACCCTTATCGGAGATGTGCGGGATGAAGCTTATGTACGGCTCATCATTGAAACGCATAAACCAGATATGGTTTTTCACGCAGCAGCCCTTAAACATGTTCCCCTCGTTGAAAGCAATCCGGAAGAAGGGGTGCTCACGAATATCTTGGGGGTACGCTATGTCGCGGACGCGTGTCATGCCTGTGGTGTCTCTTTAATGGTACAAATTTCGACAGACAAAGTTGTTCTTCCCAAAAGCATTATGGGAGCGACGAAAAAATTAGCCGAAATGTATTGTCAAGCGTTGGATGTGGTGTCCTCTACGCGCTTTGTGACGGTACGATTTGGGAATGTTTTAAGTTCTAACGGCTCTGTTGTTCCCCTTTTTGAAGAGCAAATTGCGCACGGAGGTCCTGTTACGGTGACGCATCCGGATATGACGCGGTATTTTATGACTATTCCAGAAGCGGTAAAATTAATTCTCGTCTCTGCCACTATTAGTTGCACAAAGCTAGCTCAAACGGGACAAATCTTTGTTCTGGATATGGGAACTCCTGTTCGCGTCGTTGACTTAGCTAACCAAATGATTCGATTAAAAGGACTAACCCCAGAAAAAGACATAAAAATTGTGTACACAGGTATTCGAGGAGGAGAGAAATTACATGAAAAGCTTTTCGATAATCAAGAAACGCTTATGCCTTCTGGCTTTCAAGGGGTACGTTTAGCATCTTCTCCTCTTGTGGATCTTGATACACTCCTTTCATTTTTCGATGAACTCACCTCCTTAGCTAAAACACGATCGGGAAAAGTTGTTGCAATGCGCGTTATGGAAATTATTACCACACTGAAGGAATCTTCTCCTTCGAAAGCAGATTCTGTTCATGAGCCTTAAGAGGCTCTTTCTTCTTTGAGGGAAATATTCTAGAATTTTTCGATTTAAAGGGATTCGTGGTGATTAGACGGCGCACCCTACCTTGGGCTATGTGGGGTTGGATTGTTCTTTTTTATTGCTATCAATACGTCACTCGGACGACTGTTCCAAACCTTCTGACGGAAGAGCTTATGGAACGTTTCTCTCTTGACGCAGCTGGAGTAGGAACCTTGATAAGCTACTATTATCTTTCTTACACGTTTATGCAGATTCCCGTAGGATACTTGCTTGATCGGTATGGGGCACGACGTCTTTCTGCGGGAGCCACATTGTTGTGTGCTGTAGGCATGGCTCTTTTCGTCGAATCCTCTTACTATTTCCTTGCGGCTTTAGGGCGCATCCTAACGGGGATTGGTGCTGCGTTTGCTTTTGTTGCGACATTAAAAGTTATTGCTGATTGGTTTCCCGCACAACGTATTGCCCTGCTAGCAGGACTAACAGCCACGGTAGGCGCAGCTGGCCCTGTCGTTATAGGGCAAGCATTAGGAGGCCTCATCGGATCTTTTCATTGGCAAACGGTTTTCTGCATATATGCCATATTAGGAGGAATTTTATCTTATGGTATTTGGCACAATGTCCGAGACAGGCAGTATCGCACACGAGAACTCCCCTTGGACCTAAAAATTTCTTTCAAAAAAATACTTCTAAACAAGCAATGCTGGTTGTTGGCGCTTTATACTATGCTCCTCTATACACCGATGAGTGCGTTCGCAGACATGTGGGGGACAATATTTTTAAAAAAACTTTACGGAATTGAAAGTGCCCAAGCTTTATCTTTGAATAATCTTTTATACATTGGTATGGCAGTAGGAGCCCCATTAATGGCTAAAGTATCTGGTATGTTGAAGTGCAGAAAGATACCTCTTTATATCGGTGCTTTAGGGATATTGATAGCTTTTGGAAGCGTAACACTTTTCCCACTATCCATGATGACTATGATCGTCGTTCTTTTTCTAGGAGGCGTTTTCATAAACGGCAAAGTCATAGCTTTTACCGCAGCCCTTGAGTCCGTACCAAAGAACCTCAGCGGGTCAATCTCGGGATTTGTAAATATGGCATGCATGATGAGTGGCGTTGTATTACAGCCGCTCCTTGGAAAAATCTTGGTGAGGCATTGGGATGGCCAAATGGAATGCGGCCATCCTCTCTATAGCATTGAAGAGTACAGGCGAAGTTTTTTTGTTATTTTAGGATGCCTTATTTTAGCTGTATTTATAGTACCAAAACTTAAAGAAACTTTCCCTAAAGAGTTGGATAATATAAAAAGCTAGCGATAGACTGATACTGATATTGGACATATCAATTATGATGTATTAGAAGCGGGTGGATTGAAGGTACGGTTGAAAAGCAGTCACAGAGTGGACTCAAAACTCCGATATCTTAAAATGATCAGTTTTATGAGGGGTATTGAGATTGGTAATCCTATAGGTTTTGGGGTACAGATTTGTTCTCTGTTTTCTTCTATCAATTGTGAAAATCCCATCATAATTTCCCCTCCCAATGTTTTTGCATTATTGGGAGGCTTTTTTTATACGGGGGACAGTTGATTAAGAGGTTAGGATTTGATGTGGTTATAGAGGAGTTTGTGGAGGGGACAAGAGCCTTTGATTGAGAGCTGTGCAAGATATCGACGCATTTTAC
>JAIRST010000044.1 GCA_031255325.1 Holosporales bacterium
ACAATAAAAGCTCTTGTCATACAAAAAAAACCCCTCTTACCTGAAATACCGAAACACTTTCGAACGTTTTTAAATGATAGAAATGGAGAGCTCTTTAACTCTTCTCTTTACTCCTTCCCGCTTCCTCTATTAATAAAAAAAACCTTTTGATGAATAGTGTAAAATATGAAGATTATGTCTTTGTTATTCCATAAAAATTTACACCCTTTGAGCAATCCCTGAGAAAAATTGACAATCTATTGATGTTACGTAACACTAAAATTGTTAGGATATGATTATCAAAATAAGGGAGGCGAAAATGGACTTAAAAGAAAGTAAAACTGAGAAGAATTTAAAAGAGGCATTTTCAGGGGAATCTCAAGCGAGGAATAAATATACGTATTTCGCTTCTCAGGCCAAGAAAGAAGGGTATATCCAAATAAGCCAAATATTTGAAGAAATAGCGAATAATGAAAAAGAACACGCTAAAATTTGGTTTCAATTATTAAATGGAGGATCTTTTGCCGATACATCTCAGAACTTAAAAGCGGCGGCAAATGGAGAAAATTATGAATGGACAACGATGTATGCTCAATTTGCAAAAGACGCTGAAGAAGAAGGATTTCAGGATATTGCTTTCTTATTTAAAGCCGTTGCCCAGATAGAAAAAAGTCATGAAGAAAAATATAATAAACTTTTGGAAAGCATTTCAGGTAACAAAGTTTTTGAAAAAGAAGAGAAAGTGATTTGGGAATGCAGTATTTGTGGGTATTCCATCGAAAGCAAGGAGGCGCCAGAATTATGTCCTATATGTAAATATACGAAAGAATTTTTTAAGTTAAAATCAAGCAATTATTAGAAAAATGCCTTGAGACGGAAAGCAAGATGTACTTAGATCCTGTTGCTTTCCGTATCTTTGGCTTTTCTGTATATTGGTATGCTTTAGCCTACATTACCGGTATTCTCCTTGGATTGTGTTGTATGCTAAAGGTGAATGTTCGTCTTGGAGCGCCTTTTTCTTCTTGTACTCTTGAGTCTTTTGTGAACTGGGGTATCATTGGCATTATTGTTGGAGGCCGTCTTGGCCATATATTCTATGAGCCTGAAGTTTTTTTAGAAAATCCTCTGCATATTTTTGCTATTCGGCAAGGAGGAATGTCTTTTCATGGAGGATTCCTCGGCGTCCTTATTGCGGCATGGGGATTTTCCCAAAAAAAGCACCTTTGCTTTTGGCGTTTTATGGATATTCTTGCCGTCGCAACCCCTATTGGGCTTTTCTTAGGGCGCTTGGCGAATTTTATAAATGGCGAGCTTTATGGGCAGCCGACATCCCTTCCATGGGGAGTTATTTTTCCAAAAGGAGGAGCTGAAGCTCGTCACCCAAGTCAACTTTATGAGGCTTTTTTTGAAGGAATCGTTCTGTGGAGCATTCTGTGGTACACAACGCGCACACAAGGATCAGCGCTTCCTCCTGGGCGTTTGGCCGGTATATTTGCTTTAGGCTATGGTCTTATTCGGATAGTCCTTGAAGAGGTTCGCGCACCCGATTCCGCCTTTAATGAAGCCTTTTTTGATATCCTCCACGTAACACTTGGACAAGCCTTGAGTTTTCCTTTATTAGTTTTAGGCCTTTGGCTTCTTTTGAGGAAAGGAGCTTGTTTGAGGAGCAAAAGACGATAAGTAAAAAAGGTAATGGAAGTTCCAGGTGCTTTCAAGGATTGATAGGAGAGAACGTAAAATACAGAACAAAAGAAAGATGGCGCTCATCTAGAAAAATAATGCATGTAGGAAATGGTCGAGAGAACAGGTTTTGAAGTGTAATGGTAAGCTATGAGAGAAAGATTGATAGGCACAAGTATATTTACAAAGGATTGATGTCTGGAATATTCAAGCATGAATTCATTCTTCAAACAATCGAGACTTTTAAAACTATATTGTTTTAAATTATAAAGAAATTTATGTATTTGATAAAAGAAACACGGGCAACGCCAGATATAAATAATCTTAGTCCTCCAATGCTAAACGAGCCTGGAAAGCGGTGTTGAGAGTCCCTTCATCAAGATAATCCACTTCTCCTCCAATGGGCATGCCGCGGGCAAGTACGGAAACGCGGATAGAAAAAGGCGTTAATTGCGCCTTTATATAATGGATAGTCGTTTGTCCTTCAAGCGTCGCGCCAAGCGCTAGAATCACTTCCTCCACCGCTTCCTCTTGGCAGCGCATGATAAGAGGAGCTAAATGCAATTCTTCTGGCCCAACGCCATCAAGCGCCGACAAGACCCCTCCTAAAATATGGTATTGACCGCGAAAGCAATGAGCGCGCTCGATAGCCCACAAATCTGCCATATCTTCAACAACACAAAGATGCGCTTTGTCTCGCTTAAAATCTTGACATATCGTACAAAGATCTTTTTCCGTTGTAAAAGCCCCACATTTTGGGCACGTATGCACGATTTCAATAACCTGTGCCAAAGCAAGCTGAAGCGGAACAAGCTCTTGTTCTTTTTTCTTGAGTAAATGCAAGCTGATTCGCTGCGCCGAACGAGGCCCTAATCCTGGCAAACGGGCAATGCGCTGGATAAGAATATCTAAATCATCCACAGCGTTGTCTACGAGAGGTTAGGAAGCTTCATGCCATTTGGCAAGCCAAGCTGTGCCGTTACAGCCCCCATTTCTTTAGAAATTCTAGCTTCGATCTTGCTTTTGACATCGCTAAAGGCGGCAACGATCAAATCTGCGAGAATTTCATTATCTTCCGGTACCATCAGCTTAGGGGCAATATTGACTTTTAAAAGCTCCATTTTTCCATTAAGTGTAACAGTAACCATTCCACCTCCGGCTGTACCTTCCATCACGACCTCTCGTAATTTATTTTGCGCCTCCGCCATTTGAGATTGTAACTGTTGTGCCTGCTTCATCATTTGCATAAAATTCGGCATATATTTCCTCTATTGTTCTTTTGTTTCTCGTTCCAGTGTAGCTCCTGGAAAAAGGGTTGTCATATGCTTAGAGAAAGGCGTATTCAAGATGCTTTCTTGAATCTTTTCCTGTTGGTGCGCTTCTTCTTCTGCAACTGTTTGCCCGCCCTCTTTTGTACACCATGAAATATTCCAATTTTTTCCAGTAATACGTTCTAGAAACGCTGCAAGACGCGTAGTAATATCTTGGGCTCCAGTTGGTTCACAACAGAACTCAATTTTTCCAGGAGCAAAGGTTACTAAACGGACATCGTGTTTGATTTGTTCCAATAGAATAGGCTCTCGATGTCGCTCGAGGGCATGCAGAATATCTTTAAATGTTGTCATTTCTTGTGTAACTGAAGTAGGGGAATGAAGTTTTGACGGCGTTTCCTTTTGCGGGTTATCGTCATGCAACAAAGTGTAAAGATCGGGTAAAGGAGCAGTATAGCATGCTCGCACTAGAATCATCTCAGTAGAAAGTTCAGGATATGGCGAGGAGATGACCTCTTCAAACCCTTTGAAAAATATAGCCCACAAGCGCGAAAGCGCTGGTACAGAGAGACTAGCAGAAAGCGCCTTAAGATGTGCCAGAACAGTTTCAGAAAAAAGCGTTTCTTCAATAAGCGTTGCATTAACACGAAAACACGTCATCGCATGAAGAGCATTAAGAATTTCCGTAAGGACTTCTTTCGCTATTGCCCCGACCTTCCGCATTTCTCGGAAAAGATGCAAGGCTACCGTAACATCTCCTTTTATGCATGCCGTTATCAACTCTTCAAGACGAGTTTCATCCGCAAGGCCCAGCAAGACATGTACATCTTGTACTGTCAGTGTATCGCGCTCTAAATAACTTGCACGCTCTAAAAGGGATAAGGCATCCCGCACAGAACCTCGTGCTGATCGGGCAAGCAAGGTGAAAGCAGCTGGAGTTATCTTTAGCCCTTCTTTTTGGGCAATACTGGCCAAGTGCTGAGCCAGTAGATCTGTTTCAACGGGACGTAAATCCAAACGTAAGCAACGCGAGAGTATCGTTTCAGGAACACGATCCATCTCAGTCGTCGCGAAAATAAACTGCACATGCGTCGGAGGTTCTTCAAGGGTTTTTAAAAGGGCATTGAACGCACTTTTCGACAACATATGGACTTCATCAATGATGTAAACTTTGCACCGACAGGCAACTGGTTTATATTGGCATGCATCCAGAATCCCACGAATATCTTCCACTCCTGTGTGGCTGGCTGCATCCATCTCAATCACATCAAGATGATGATCTTCCAAAATCCCCATGCAAATCTCGCACGTTCCGCAAGGATCTCCGGTGTTTTTATCTCGATTGGGGCAATTCAACGCCCGTGCAAGCAAGCGTGCTAGCGTTGTTTTGCCAACACCGCGCGTTCCTGTGAAAAGTAAAGCTGGACTGAGCGCTTCTTGGACAAGTCCATTGGCAAGGATGCGCACAACAAGGTCTTGTCCCACAAGATCAGTAAAAAAACGCGGCCTATATTTTAATGCTAAAGCACGACGAGACGTGGAAAGCTGAGACATGAATCTCCTTTTTAGGGGGGGCGGTACTGACCCAGATTCTTTCGCCGCGGCTGCTTCCTTCCGGACCTGACCGGGTCTGCGATCGTTTCTGTCCAGCACCTCCCACAAATAGTATATCGAAGGGAGTTTTCCTCAGCAACTCATATAGCACAAAGAAGACACGCAGTACGCGTATGAGGACCAATAAAAGCATGGACGCAATAAGGTTCAAGACGAAAATTTTTATCAAAGCATTGGTTTCGCGTTTCAGAATGCGTATACTTGCTAAAAATATGGACGGTTTTGATCGCCCTGAAACAAAGGAATAGGAAATTATGAAACCTTTAATGCCTCGGGCAACAGCCATTTGGCTTATCGATAATACAGCGCTTACTTTTGATCAAATCGCCCATTTTTGCAACTTACATCTTCTGGAAATACAAGCCATCGCCGATGGTCAAGCACACGCTGGGATGAAGGGAATAGACCCTGTTGCTTCGGGTCAACTGACCCTTGAGGAAATCGAGCGGTGCAGCCACGATCCAAACGCTCGGCTGCAACGTGTTACCCCAGCTTTTGTGGGGAAAACAAAGACGCAACATAAATACACCCCCCTTACTCGGCGTCAGAATCGGCCCGATGCAATCCTGTGGCTTATCAAGACCTATCCTGAGTTAGTTGATGGGCAGATCTGCTCGTTACTCTCAACAACACGCACAACGGTCAAAGCTCTTCGGGAAGGGACCCATGCGCGTATAAAGGAGCTGACGCCTAAATCTCCTGTGCAGCTTGCTTTTTGTTCTCAAGAAGAGATAGATGCCGCTGTCTTAAAAGCACGTCAAGGTATTTCTTTATAGGAAGCATCTGCATGGTCTACCCTTGTTGGATTCTGGTAGACACGGGAAAAATTGGTACAGAAAACCAAGCTGTGGGGCTTGCTGAGCGTTTGGGTTGGCCATTTAGTGTCCACCCTATAGATCTTCCGTGTCTTGCGCTTAAAGCTCTCCATAAAAAATACGTTCAAAGATTAGAATGTCTTCCTTATCCCAAGATTATCATCGCAGCAGGACGTCGGAGCCAGCCTGTAGCAACCTTATTTAAAAAATATCATCCCGAAGTTTTTTTAATCGCTCTATTAAATCCGCAAAAGCCTCTTGACCTATTCGATTTGGTTATCGCTCCAGAACACGATAAGCTACAGGGGTCTAACGTCCTTTCGACACTAGGTGTTTTACATCGCATTACAGAAACGAAACTCAAAGAGAGTTTACAGCAAGAAAATTTCCCCACCCTGCGACGTCCTTTATTAGGAGTGCTTATGGGGGGTGTTAGTAAACACTACAGTTGGACAAGATCTGTGACAGAAAATCTTGCGGCTCATTTCCCTCCTTTTATCCCTCTGACCATACTGCGTTTTCGCGTTTTTCTGGATGCTTTGAGGTCGTTAGATCAAGCAGGATGGGGCATTCTTGTTCTTCCCTCACGTCGAACTCCTCCTTGGCTTATTCAGGAGCTTGAACAATGTGCTCAAGAAACAAATATTATTATAAAAAAAGGGAATGGAGCTTTTAATCCTTATACCTCTGTCCTTGCAGCATCTGACGCTTTGCTCGTGACGGCAGATTCGGTATCGATGATCTCGGAAGCATGCGCCACGCGGAAGCCAGTATATATTTTCCCTCTTTCTGGATTTTCGAAAAAGCTTTCAGCTCTTCATGCAGCCTTTTACAAAGCGGAACGCGCACGCCCCTTTCAAGGTTTCATCGAACATTGGATTCCGCCACAAGAAGACAATACACTGGAAGCTACTATTATAGAAAAAGTAGAGAGTTTCTTTTGTCATACGCAAACAGCGACAGGGTACTGAGATGAAAAGGATCAAGGCGCATGGGAAGCCATAAAGGCAACAGAAGAAATACACAATAACTTTTTGTAGCGTTCTTAAAGAAAGGATAATCCCAAGATATCGCGATGATCCATTTTTATAAAATGCAAGCGTTGGGGAACGATTTTATCGTTCTTGTTGAGGCTTCTCTTTTTGCTGAACACGTTCGTTTCCTTTCAAATCGACATTATGGTATTGGAGCCGATCAAGTTATTTGCCTTCATATCTCCTCCAAAAATAAATCCACCCGCGTTTCCTTTTTCAACGCAGACGGCACCCAAGCAGAGATGTGTGGTAATGGGCTAAGGTGCGTAGGGCTTTTGCTCACGCATCTTACAGGACGGAAATCTCACACAGTGCATACCTGCACCCGAGCGCATATCCTTGATGTTTTAAATGCGGGAATGGTGCGTGTCAGTATGGGAACTGTGGAAATTCTTTCTTCCATGTCCGCTGAGCATCTTTTGGCACAAGAATCTACACAAGATTTCAAACCTTTTGTCCAAGATTATGGTCTTGTGAATGTAGGTAATCCTCATTTGGTGTTTTTTGTACGTAATCCAGATACCGCAATGATGGCTGCTCGCTTTGGTCCGATTTTCGAAAAACATCCTCTATTCCCTAAACGTATTAATGTAGGATTTGCCTATTATCCTGTGGGACAAAAGCATACACTGCCTGACCCGCTACGCTTTTCCCTTTCCGTTTGGGAACGAGGCGCCGGTCTAACGTATGCGTGTGGAAGTGGCGCTCTTGCTGCGGCTGCTTTGGGGCGGCATCTCTATGCATGGCCTGTTCCATGTGAAGTCAATCAACAAGGAGGAAGCTTGATAATCAATGTGAATGGCACAGAATATACGCAAACCGGTCATGCACAGCTCGTTTTCGAAGCGGATATCTCTCTTCCTCTTGATTTTCGCGTTTCGCACTATTAACTTTTTTCAGTCACGTGAAGGAGATGCCGTGTCCATTCTTCCCGATTCTTGGATCCGCGAGAAAGCTTTAAATGAAGGGATGATTACTCCTTTCATAGAATTGCAAAAAGGAGAAGGATTTCTTTCGTATGGAGTTTCTTCGTATGGGTATGATGCCCGTGTGGCGGATGAGTTTAAAATCTTTACAAATGTTAATTCTACTGTTGTGGACCCAAAGCAATTTGCTCCGAGCGTTTTTATCGACAAAAAGACAGACGTTTGTCTCATCCCTCCTAATAGTTTTGCTCTTGCGCGTACGATGGAATCTTTTAAGATTCCCCGAGATGTGCTTGTTATTTGTATGGGGAAATCTACCTATGCACGATGTGGCATTATCGTAAACGTAACACCGCTCGAGCCTGAATGGGAAGGACATGTTACCCTTGAATTTTCCAATACGACCCCTTTGCCCGCCAAGATTTATGCTAATGAAGGCGCATGCCAGTTTATTTTCCTTAAAGCAGAGCGCTCATGTGACGTTTCATACAAAGATCGCAAAGGGAAATACATGCATCAGAAAGGTATTACTTTGCCGAAAGTGACGTTTCCTGCGGACAGCCAGCAAGAGGTTGGCACCCTATGACCCTTCATAAAGTTCGCAAGGCCGTCTTTCCTATTGGAGGATTGGGAACGCGCTTTTTGCCGGTCACAAAAGCTCTTCCTAAGGAAATGCTTCCTGTCATTGATAAACCCCTTATTCAATTTGTTGTTGAGGAAGCCTTAGAAGCGGGATTGGAAGAGTTGATTTTCATTACGGGGCGTGGAAAGGAAGCGATCGAAAATCACTTCGACACAGCTTTTGAACTAGAACGTATGTTGTACGATCGTGGCAAGTTACGTGTTTTAGCGGATGTTAAACAGTGTTCATTAGAGCCCGGGTGTGCCTCATACATTCGTCAACAGGAACCTAAAGGGCTTGGGCATGCTGTATGGTGCGCACGCCATCTTGTAGGGAATGAACCGTTTGCTGTGTTGCTCGCGGATGAGCTCATTTTAGGGGCTAAAATGCCCGCTATCGCAGAGCTTTTACAAACGTGCGAAGGGGAAGGTAATAGTATTGCGGTTACGGAAGTACCCTATGAGCATGTTTCACGTTACGGCATTTTAGCCCATGCTGCGCGCCAGGGAATGATATGTACAGCACACGATATTGTTGAAAAACCAAAGCCTGAAGAAGCTCCGTCTCAGACGGCCGTAATTGGTCGTTATATTTTATCTCCACGTATATTCGGATATTTGGAGCAGCAAAAACCTACCTCCTCTGGTGAAATTCAGTTAACGAATGCTATAGCTTGTATGTTAAAGGACGGAACGCCTTTAACGGGTGTTTATGTTTCTGGCAGACGGTTTGATTGCGGGGCTCGAGACGGAATAGTGGCGGCAACCCTTTTTAGAGCTTTGCAAGATGCTGCGCTTGCGCCAATTGTACGAGAAAGTATTAAAGTGTTTGATTCAAACGAAAGGGCGCTATGAAGGTCACAATTATTGGAACAGGATACGTTGGCCTTGTCTCGGGCACATGCCTAGCTGAATTCGGATTTCAAGTGACATGTGTCGACAAAATTGCCGAGAAAATTGACAAACTCAATAATAGTATTATGCCAATTTTTGAACCAGGACTAAAAGATCTTGTTGTCAAAAATGTCGCACAAGGACGTCTGTATTTTACCAAAAACTTGGCGAAAGCTGTCGGTTTATCAGATATTATACTTATCGCTGTTGGGACCCCCACAGGGTACAGCACAGGAAGCGCTGATTTGCGTTACGTTTTTGAAGCAGCACAAGAAATAGCACCGCTTCTTCAAGGGTATACAGTTATTGTCACAAAATCGACTGTTCCCGTAGGAACAACCCGTCAAGTGCGTGACACAATTCGAGTAGCTGCTCCAAAAGCAGATTTTGATGTCGCTTCGAATCCAGAGTTTCTGCGCGAAGGAGCAGCTATTGCTGACTTTATGAACCCAGAACGCGTTGTTATTGGTGTTGAGTCTGATCGCGCTAAAGAAAGGATGCACACACTCTATAGCTCTCTTTCTCAACGAGAAATACCGCTTGTGTTTACCAATTTCGAAACAGCAGAACTTTCTAAGTACGCCTCGAACACTTTTCTAGCGACGAAAATAGAATTTATCAACCAGATAGCAGACCTTGCAGAAGTATGCGGAGCCGATGTTCAGCATATAGCGCATATCATGGGATTGGATGCACGTATTGGAAAGGCGTTTCTTCAGCCTGGACCAGGATTTGGAGGATCATGTTTTCCAAAAGATACACGAGCTTTAGCAGCTTTCGCACACGAACGACACGTATCGGTTCCTTTGATTGACGCGGTGGATTCGTCCAATGAAGCCCGTAAAAAAGCAATGGCAAAAAAAATTATCGCAGCATGTGGAGGATCTGTACGGGGAAAAAAGCTGGCTATTCTTGGACTTACTTTCAAAGCCAATACAGACGATATGCGCGAGAGTGCCAGCCTTATCATTCTGCCCATACTCAAAGAAGCAGGAGCTGTACTTTCTGCCTTTGATCCTGAAGCAGACATAACGCAGAACATAGAGTTTGCGGGAGTTGAAAGGGTGCCAGATATTGTAACAGCTTGCCAAGGAGCGGATGCCATAGTAATTTTGACCGAGTGGGATATTTTTAAAGCATTGCCATTTGAGAAACTTGCTGAAGTTGTCAAGGAACGACTTCTTATTGATTTAAGGAATTTGTATGAACTGGATAATGTTACCAAAGCTAAATTTTCCTATGTTAGCCTTGGTCGGCCGACAGTACAGCCAAAATATTAGGGCTCTGGCAATATTTTTCATATAAAGTTCCTTTAAGAGTCTAAGAGAATTGGAATGCATAAACGTTTAGGGATAGGGCTTTGTGTACTCTTGGCAAGTTGCAGGGGAGGAGGGGGAGGGAGTGAACCTACCCCTTCTAAATATATTCCTACCTACGATACTCCAGAGCCTATTACGATTCTAAATACAGTCGGAGGTATGTATAGGGATCTTGTAGGGGTCAAAGGGGCGCATAACGCTAACATCAAAGGAGCAGGCGTAACCATGGCTATTTTTGAAGAAGGACCTTACTCGCAAAACGAAATGGATAGAGAGTTTCCCGGTCGTTGGAGCGTTGGCGATGGTGAGCATGCAATGCCTGCTCCGTCGACCCCTTCTGCGTCAAAACATGCGTACCAGGTTGCCACATTTGCCAATAGCGTTGCCCCTGCCGTACATTTTGTGATGTATAAAAGTGATGACTCTGCCTTGGATTACATTGTCAATAATAACAAAGCCACTGTTATTAACGAAAGCATGTACATTCCGCAAATTAGGACCGGCGGTTCTAGTGGAACAACTTTAACTGGGCAGAAGCCAAGTGAACAGTGTATGATTCAAACTTCCTCCTCCATTTTTGGCAGTAACGAAGCCATCATGTTTATTGCCGCAGGAAATGATCCAGGGCATGCGGCATGTAACCGTGTTCATAATCCCTATACCGGAGCTGCCCAAAAGTTAACTGAGTATTCCCATAGGAACATATTTTTTGTAAGTAATGCGGTTTCAAATGGGGGTGGAGGATATGAGATGAAATTCTGTTATCCGGCAGAGGGAGACGCTGATAATAATTTTTTTGTTTGTGATGAAGGAGGCTGCGGCACAAGTTTTGCGGCACCACAGTGTGCAGCAATAGCGGCTTTGCTTCAGAGTCAGTGGCGGTATTTTACGGTACATTGCAATCAGCTGGGGATTTTAATGTGGGAGACAGCAGACAGGATTCCTGTTACGTATACAAAGAAATATGATGTAAATGTAAACCCTATTGCGCCTAACGTAACAGTAACGGCATTGCTTCGCCGGCCGAATGTGCAGAAGGCGTTTGCATTTGACGAGCAGGTAGCACGTGCGATGGGGATTACTTATGTAAAGACGGTGGCGCATACGAGTGCAGCGTTTGGGGGGAGTTTTTATAAGCTAGGGCTGCAGGGGACGGTATTTGTGGACAAATATGGAAGGAGTTGGTCGGGATTAACGGATAAAGAAGCGAATATATACCGGAATATAACGACTTCAAGCGAGCCGACATTTGCTTCTATTCTGGACTGGTTTTCAGATTTGCCGCCCGAGACGACCTCGCAAAGGATCGCCTCCTTTGCGCAGATTCAAGCTTATGGAAAGAAGCGCTGGGCGCAAGATCGGTCTATGCTGATGGCCACGGGCAGATCCCCTGCTGCAATTTCCAATGGAGAGATGCACTTTACGCTTATTCCACGCGTACAGACCTCCATTGCGGTTAACCAGAAGCCGGGCAGAGCTTCCTTTACTTCCTCAGGAACATTAACGATCCACGAATACTGGAGTCATGAATCAGGTTTGCTGAGTATGTTTCCGGCAGGTGCAACAGTAAGGAATCATTTGGTATATGGATCTTATCTTATGGGGATGGAGTTTTTTCATGCACAAGAGAAGAAGGCGCATATTGCTTCGACCCCTTATGCGCTGAACAAAACATCTGGGGGATTGCTCAGCTTATCTGGGAATTATGGAGGCTTAGATTATCGCGTGCGGATGGGAACCTTTCACGAGAGTGCGGATGTGTTGACGACTAAAAGTGCTGGGGCTTTATCGTTAGGAGCCGGAAGTATCACGGGAACGATGGATTTTACCACGCTTTGGCAGGTTTCCGAAAGGATAAGCATGGTGAACACGCTGGTATATGGTCAGACGCGTCCGTATAGAGCGTTGCATTTAAGCATGTTAACGCCATTGGCGCCGATTCACACGATGGAAATTCGGTCCGGGGTAATGATGAAGGAGATGTCTATTGGAAGCTTGCCGTTGAATTGGGGAATTTTTTATTCCGAGCCCAAGCGGGTGGTATCTGCCCGGACACAGCTGACTATGCCTATTGAGCATTGTATGGATGGCAGCATTCGGTACGAAGAGAAAGAGGTGAACTTGAAGCCCGACGCGAAAGAGCGGCGCTTTGAAGCCGTTGCGGAAACCTCTCTTGCTTCAGGCCTTACCCTCTCCACCTCTTTCTCCCGAATCCAAAATGCAGGCCATTCCTCCTTCTCTAAACCCCAACACGCCTTCGCTCTCTCTTTAAGAGGCTTATAAAAATGCTAAAGTCCCTCCTTTCTTTCTTGAAAGAGGAGGGGGAGCCATTGCCTCCTATTCATGCAAGAGCATTTTGGAAATCAAGCAAAAAGACACTTAAGAAAATTTAATGACATACGAAAAGAGCCTTTTTATCTCTTTCTGAAGAAAAGCGAGAGATAATTCAATATAGGGACCCCAAGTGGTTTTTAAAGAACTTGGAAAAATTGTTGTAAAGCTATTAATATCTCAGGGGCATGCCTTTTTTTATTGTAAACAGCACACAAATCCTGCGTAATTCCCAACTCTTGTGGTTTTTTACCCCGAGGGGGTATCTTAGGAATTGCTAATGTCCTCTTATCGGATTATTTACAATGATCATCAGTAATTTTGAAGGAGACTTACACTTATGTACAATCCAGACAATGTTTTTGCTAAAATTTTACGAGGCGATCTTCCGGCGAAGTGTGTGTACGAAGACGATGATGTTCTCGCCTTTAACGATATTCATC
>JAIRST010000013.1 GCA_031255325.1 Holosporales bacterium
CGTGGTGTTTCCGCAGGTTTCCGGGAAGAAACAAAAGATTGTACTGAGGAACGGGCTTTACGCGAACTGCCGGGCAATCTCTTCCACCTCAAAGCATTCGATAGTATCTCCTTCGCGAATATCTTGGTAATCCGCAAATGTCATCCCACACTCGAATCCTTTTGCAACTTCATTTACTTCATCACGTATACGCCGTAATGACTTCAGATTTCCAGTATGAATGATGACGTTATCTCGGAATAAGCGAACTTTTGTACCGCGACGCATAATACCGTCTATAACCATACAACCAGCGATTTTGCCTGTCTTCTTTGCTTCAAAAACCTGGCGGATTTCAGCAGATCCTAAGATCTTCTCCCGCTGTTCTGGGGCTAGTATACCCGATAGACGTGCCTTCATTGCATTAATCAAATCATAAATGATCGAGTAATAACAAAGCTCTATTCCTTCTCGTTGTGCAACTTCTCGCGCTTGAGGATTGGCACGCACATTAAAACCAACGACAAACGCATTCGAAGTACGCGCTAAAGCAATATCGCTTTCCGTAATACCTCCAACACCAGAATGCAAAACGTGGACACCTACTTCGTCATTTGATAATTTTGCTAAGCTATTACAAATTGCTTCAACAGAGCCTTGAACATCGGCTTTTATAACAACAGACAATCTCTGCTGCTTTTCATCGAAAGAAATCTTTGCAAACATCTGTTCAACAGACCCGCGCGCCTTTAAAGCAGAAGCAAGTTCACGTTGTTTGCGCTCCCGAAATTGCGCGACTTCTCTTGCTCGCGCTTCGTCTGCAACGACAATAAACTCATCTCCAGGTGATGGTACTGCATTAAATCCTATTACCTCAACAGGCATTCCTGGATCAGCACCGTCAAGTTTCTGTCCACAATCATCGAGCAAAGCTCGAACCCGTCCAAACACAGATCCCGCAACAAAAATATCTCCTCGGTGCAAGCATCCTTTTTGCACAAGCACTGTTGCTACAGGACCCAACCCTTGACGTACCTCAGATTCGATTATGATACCTTCTACCATTCTGGAAGGATTTGCCTTTAAGTCGAGAATTTCCGATTGCGCAAGAATGGTTTCGGTGAGCTTTTCCAAGTTTTGTCCAGATTTTGCTGAGACTTCAACGTCCAAAACGTCGCCCCCAAAAGCTTCTACAACAATCTCGTGGCTTAAAAGCTCTTGCCGTACACGATCGACATTAGCTCCTGGTTTATCAATTTTATTGATCGCCACAATAATCGGTACAGAAGCTGCTTTTGCATGATGAATAGCTTCGATCGTTTGCTCTTTAATGCCATCGTCTGCCGCTACAACCAAAACGACAATATCCGTCACATTAGCTCCTCGCGCACGCATCTCGGTAAAGGCGGCATGCCCTGGTGTATCGATAAAAGTAATTTTGCGTCCATCTTGTCGCTTTATCTGATACGCCCCAATATGCTGCGTAATTCCACCCGCTTCATGATAGGCAGTATCTGTGCGCCGAATGGCATCTAAAAGAGATGTTTTTCCGTGGTCTACATGTCCCATAATGGTTACAACAGGGGGACGGGGTAAAAGGTCAGCCAAGGAGTCTGGCTCTCTTTTAAGTCCAAGCTCAATATCAGACTCGCTCACACGTCGCGCGTTATGCCCAAATTCACCTACAACCAGTTCAGCTGTATCCGCATCAAGCACTTGATTAATCGTCGTCATCATACCAAGACGCATCAGTACTTTAATGACTTCTGCTCCTCGGACAGCCATACGGTTTGCTAATTCCTGGACACTAATAGCTTCAGGAATAACAACGTCGCGCACCTGGCGGGTTTGTTCAACATTTTGTGTCTGTTGTTGCCGATTTTTGCGTCGGGCACGCCATAAAGAAGCTTGCGAACGCAAACGCTCTTCTTGCCCACTCAATACAGTATTAACAGAAAGCCTGCGCCTTTGGTCTGACTCCCCCCGTAAAGAACGCTTTGTTGTTGAAATTGGAGATTTTTTACCCTTTGAAGAACCTCCCCCTCCCTCTTCACCGAATTCTTTTTCTTTAACAGGATCAGAGCGATATTTATCTTTTCCAAGGGAAGGAGCAGGTTGCTGAATAGGAAACGTTTCTCCTGCTAGCACACTTCCATCATCATTTGCCGTAGTTTCAACGGATGTCTCTCGCTCAATGGCGCACGCCTTATCTTCTTGACACTCTTTTTCCAAAAGAGGAGACTGTCCTCTTTCTTTGTTCCGACGCTCTTCAAGCTCATCAGCGTCACGGATGGCTTCTTTGACAACCCGAAGGCGGGTTTCCCATTCTTGGTCCGTTAATCCAAGAGGCCGTATTGTTTCCGCGGTAACGATAAAAGGCTCATTCTCGGCAGAATTTCCTATAGAAGGATTTAAGGCATTTGAAAGAACGCGCTTGCGTTTTACTTCAACAGCAACCGTTTTAGAACGCCCATGCGAAAAGCTTTGACGCACTTGCCCCATATCAAGAGTCTTGCGCCCCACCAAAGAACGGGAAAGAACTAATGTTTTTTTAGGTGGCGTTTCTGTCATACTATTTTCCTTCACCCAACACATTAGTCCTTAAACCAGTGCGCTCGCGCTGCCATAATAACACTTTCTGCTTCTTCTGGTTTAAACTCATAATCTGAAAGCGCTTCTACGAGTTCATCTGTTGCAAAATCACCCAGATCATCCAATGTCTTGACATCATGCTTTTCGGCAAGTGTTACAAGCATATCAAGCGCTAATCCTTCAATTTCCATCAATTCAGAAGCCACACCAAGCGCAGCAAGCTGTTCTTGAAGCTCTTTCGTTTTTCTTTTAACGTACCCTTGTGCACGCTCTTGTAATTCTCTTGCGATTTCCCCGTCAAATCCTTCAATGGAAGTAAGCTCTTCTATCGATGCCATCGCCAGTTCTTCTGGAGAATTAAATCCTTCAAGAACCAATAAATGCGCGACCATTTCATCACAGTCTAATGCTTCTATGAAAATTGCTGATTGGCGTTGGTACACCTCTTTACGTTTTTCAGAATCTTCACTTTCGGTTTGCATATCAAGCGCCCATCCAGTCAACTGAGAGGCTAGCCGCACATTCTGCCCGCGCCGCCCGATTGCAAGACTTAGCTGATCATCGGGAACAACAACTTCTACGCGATGTGCTTCTTCGTCTAACACAACTTTTGTCACTTCAGCAGGAGCTAAAGCATTGACGATAAACGTTGCCGGATCGTTTGACCAAGGAATAATATCAACTTTTTCACCTTGCAGCTCTTGCACAACAGCTTGCACACGGCTGCCTCGTACCCCGACACATGTACCAACAGGATCGATGCCAGAATCGCGTGTATAGACAGCTATTTTTGCACGGCTTCCGGAATCTCGCGCAACCGCTTTAATATCGATCACATGCTCATACACTTCAGGTACTTCCTGAGCAAAAAGCTTTGCCATGAACTGGGGATGGGTGCGTGAAAGAAAGATTTGTGGCCCCCGTTCTTCGCGTCGGACTTCAGCGATATAAGCCCGTACACGGTCTCCCACATGAAAAACTTCTCGAGGAAGTAATTGATCTCGCCGGATAATCGCCTCTGTTCGCCCAAGGTCTAAGGTAACGGAATTAAATTCCGCCCGCTTTACAACACCGCTAATAACTTCCCCAACACGATCTTTAAACTCTTCGTATTGTTTCTCACGCTCTACATTACGCACATGTTGCACAATGGCTGGCCATGCTACTTGAGCTTCTCCACGCCCCAAATCAAATAAAGGAAGCCCTTCGGATAAAGCACCCCCTATTTCTATGGTGTTATCACGCGCTCTCGCTTCTTCTAAGGCGACCTCTGTATAGGGATTCTCAACGAGCTCAACAACAGCTGTCCACCGTGTAAGTTTCACTTCTCCGGTTTTGCGATCGATAGAAGCTCTGATATCATAATCTTGGCCATAGCGTGTTTGCCCAACCTTTTGAAGAGCACTTTCCATAGCCTCAAAAATATCTTCACGCTCAAGTCCTTTTTCACGTGCAACCGTATCAGCAATTTGTAAAAGCTCTGATCCGCAAAGATGCGCCCGCATTATCGACATTCTCCTCCATTTTGTCTTTTCGGTTCCTTTAAATGCGCCCTACGAATTTCTTTCAAAGGCAACACAACCTTTTCTTCTCTACCTAACCTATTAACATGAAGACATACCATCACCATTCCCCCTTTTTCTTGAACGCCAAGAATCTTCTCTGAAAAACGTCGCCGTCCTTCATAATGGGTGGAAAGCATAACTTCAGCCTCCAATCCGCAGAAACGCTCATAATCTGCCTGTTTTATAAGAGGCCTATCAATCCCCGGAGAACTGACCTCTAAAAGATACGACTCTCGTATAGGATTAGCCACATCCAGCAAAAGCGAAGCCGTACGACTTGCTTTTGCACAATCCTCTACTCCTATAGGAGCTCTGTCCTCTCGTTCGATCAAAATCTGAACACGATGGGGCAGTATAACCGAAACACATACTATATTGTACCCTAAATCTAATAAAGATGGCCCTATGATGCACTCAACTTGCTGAGAAAGCTCCATTTCCCTGTTCATTTATGCTACCCATTGCTTACTTTTAATATAAGTCTATTAAAGAACATACGCAAGTACGGTTTAATATTGATACAAGCCCTAAATTTAACACTCAAGCAACAATTAACCCCCCCTTAGGAAGAAGGGCTTAAGGGTACAATATAATATTAATGAATCGTCATGTTTCCATAAGGCGTGCGCAAAGCGCGTTTCATGATTTCGGCAGCGAATGAACGAATATTTTCTTCCCATGTATGGGTATAGAATTGAACCTTTTCTTTGCAAAATTCTGGATCAATCTTTCCGACTTCCAAGCAATCCTGTAAGACATCTTCTGCAACCATACGGGCTGCTGCTAATTGAATTTTCGCAACGAAGTGCTGTTCTTTCGAAAGTTTATCTCCTGTCGCATCATCGCGAATCTGAAACTCTTCAAGCAAAAGATCCAATTGCTGATCTGTCGTAAGACGCTTCAACCCATTTTCTGTTTTTGACATATGTTCTTTCACTCCTATGAAATTTCAAACTACCAATACTGCTTATATTACGTAGTTTTTTAGAATGCAACCCTTTTGTGTTAAAAAGGTATGTATTTTTGAATTTACTCCTTAATTTTTTAGTGTATCATTGGCGCATCTTTTTTTAAGTTCTTTAAGACAAGGAGGTGTTATGGGAACGAAAAGTAGAGGGGGGAGACAACGCAAGGTACTTCCAAGGAATTTTGAAGCACGTACCAGAGGAATACGGTTACGTGCTGCACGTGCCCTTGCAGATATTTCACGAGAAAGATTATTAGCGTTTGGTGAGATGTCTTTTTCTTCTCTCGATGCTTGGGAGAATGGGCGAACGCCACTCACCCAGAAGGGAGCAGAGCGAAGCACAGAGGCTTTAAGAAAGGTTGGGGTTCTTTGTTCGGAAGAATGGCTTTTATATGGTATTGGAGCGGGCCCTCGATTTGCTACGGATTCTCCTTTTTCGTTCAGCGGTGATATGGAAGAGAGTCAAGCAGAAAAAATAGGTGTCAATCCTTCTGCAATCCAACGCGAAGTGGATTTTTTCCAAAAGATTCATGAGAATGCTGTTGTCTGTAACATTATAGATGATGGAATGGTGCCATTATATATTCCAGGAGATTATGTTGGCGGATTTCATTCGACGGATTTTCACTTATTCGCTGATAAAGTTGTTATTGCGCAAATAGAAGGTCTGGCTCCAATAGTACGTCGGCTAACAATAGGCAGTAAGCCTGGGATCGTAACGTTAACATGTTTAAATACTTCAACTTCCGCTCCTCTTAAGCAGTTACCAGATGTACGGCCGCTATCTGTAGCGGAAATTATTTGGCACAGAAAGCATCCTATTGCTGAAGGGTAATTGATGAATGTAAAGTTTTAGAATTGACGACAACAAGGGGTTTTGGAATGAGGGAAGGGAGAGTTTTAAGAATCGTGAGAAAGATTGACACCTCCAGAGGTTTTTTGTCGTTTATGATTTGTTTTTATGTATCAAAAAGGGCATTTGCGGCTCTCTCAAAAATCTCCTAGAATCTATCTAGATTTCAGGATCAAGAAAGCATGCAGCAAGGAACACAGGAAGCACGGTCTTGGCCATTTCAAGAGGCTCGCAGGCTCCTTGCACGCGCCGCACAGGCGAAAGCCCAGAAAGGATATGTTCTTTTTGAAACAGGCTATGGTCCCTCGGGGCTACCGCATTTAGGAACCTTCGGCGAAGTTGCCCGTACAACATTTGTACGTCGCGCTTTTGAAACATTAAGCGATTGCCCGACGCGACTGTTTGCTTTTTCAGATGATCGAGATGGCTTACGCAAAGTTCCAGGAAATATCCCCAATTCAGAAAAAATACACCTTTACCTAGGGTTCCCTCTCACTCAAGTTCCTGATCCCTGGGGATGCTGCGAAAGTTTCGGGCATCACAACAATGGGAAATTGCGCTCTTTCTTGGATTCCTTCGGTTTTCAATATGAATTCAAAAGCGCAACAGATTGCTACTTGAGCGGTATGTATGACACAGCACTTTTAAAGGTGCTGGCGCATTATGAAGAAATCCTTGCTGTTATGCTTCCCAGTTTGCGCGAAGAACGGGCGGCCACTTATAGTCCTTTTCTTCCTGTCAGTCCAAAAACCGGGAAAATTTTACAGGTTGCGATTGAACATTATGACACTCTTGCAGGAACGATCACGTTTACCGACGAGGATGGAACACGCACAGAACTCTCCGTCAATGGGCGCACCTGCAAGCTTCAGTGGAAAGTAGATTGGGCTCTACGTTGGTGTGTTTTCGGTGTGGATTACGAGATGTCGGGCAAAGATCTGATTCCGTCCTTTCAGCTTTCTTCTAAAATTTGTCATATTCTCAGAGGCACCCCTCCGGAAGGGTTCCATTACGAACTTTTCCTCGATGGAGAAGGGAAAAAGATCTCAAAGTCCAAAGGAAATGGACTAACAATGGAAGAATGGATGCGCTATGGCCCCATTGAAAGCCTATCAACGTATTTATTTCATTCCCCTAAAAGCGCAAAGCGGTTGTTCTTTGACGTCATCCCTCGTCAAGTGGATGAGTACCTGGTTTTTCTGGGTCGTTATGCCCAAGAAGAGGCTGTTAAAAGGCTTGACAACCCTGTTTGGCACCTGCATGCAGCAGCTTCCCCTCAGCGAGAAAGCGATCTAAGCTTCGGCGTACTCTTAAATCTAGTAGGAGTATGTAATACGGAAGATCCTGCGGTTTTGTGGGGATTCATTACGCGGTATCGCTCGGAAGCATCTCCTGAAAAAATGCCTTTTTTAGCAAAACTCGTAGGGCATGCTATCGCGTACTACCAGGATTTCGTCAAGCCGCACAAGCAGTATCGTACAGCTACAGAATTAGAAAAACAGGCACTTACCGCACTTAAAGAAACGCTACTTGGTCTTGCGGCATCTGATGCGGATACCATACAGACTGCCGTTTATGCAGTCGGGAAAGCACAAGGATTTACAGAATTAAAGTCTTGGTTCAGCCTGTTATATGAAACCCTTTTAGGGCAAAAAGAAGGACCGCGCATGGGATCCTTCATTGCGTTGTATGGCATTGCGGAAACTGTATCGTTGATTGAAGAAGTCCTCAAAAGAAGTCCATGAGAGAAAATATAGCATTCTGGGCAACTCTTGACCACTTACTGACTGAGCATAGGCTCATCATAGATCGCCCAAAAGGAACAGCTCATCCGCGTTTCCCAACGTTAATCTATCCTTTGGATTATGGATACCTAGAAGGTACAACATCCGCAGATGGACAAGGCATCGATGTCTTTGTTGGAACAGCCAGTCATAAAGAAGTCATCGGTATTTTGTGCACTTTTGATAAGGTAAAAAAAGACTCTGAAATAAAAATCCTCTATGCTTGTACAGAAAAGGAAGTTGCAATCGCCCGATCGATGGTAAGCCATGATCCGATGCGCTCTATTTTCGTAAGACGATAGAAAAATATTCCTATAGGTCACCCTAAGAGGCAATTTTCTTCCTTATTCAATCGCTCGAAAAAAACACTCTTCAAAAAATCTTTTTTAAATACAATGCGCTACATAAAAATTTTTTTTGGCCCATAAATTGCATCTTGATGGATAGATGAAAAAGGTTTTTTAGAAAAGCGTCATGAAACAAAAACAGCATGTTTTTTGCAAGATGCTTTCCAAGAAAATCAGCGAGCGTCGCTGGTGTAAAAAAGGAGGAATATAAATATGCCTACAGGTATCACAGCCCTTTCTGAACTTTCACTGGGCAACACCCCTTTTCCAATGGGGCGAACAAATGCAGCTTCTCATCGAGGGTTCGAGAAATTTTTAACACCAGAAGCAGATGAAGCCGATTTGGCCAAACACGGCTTAAAAGGTGTTATCAAGAAAATGGAGACTGAAGGGCAAAAAAGTCCCTTTGCTATGACATCAGAATGCCTGCTAACGCTTCTCATCACACAGCTAAAATACCAAGATCCACTAAACCCTATGAATGGCACAGAATTCGTGAACCAGATGGGCTTGCTTTCTGATGTTCAGCAATCTGCTGAAATGAATGCCAAACTTTCCAAGCTTATCGAGCATATTTCTGTGACGGAAGCCATGAATGCCGCACATCTTGTAGGGCAAACAATTGAAACACCCGGACAGTGGTTTGAAGTTGGGGAGCAAAATGCCTTTGAACTTTCTTTTGATGCTCCAGAAAACTTAAGCGAAGCGACGGTTATTGTCTTTAACGAAGATGGGATTCCTGTGAGAACGCTGCCAGCTGCTTCTCATCCTTTGATGGAAGATAATAAAGTCGTTGGACTGATTGCTGACGTTCCATCTCCTGGAAAGCAAAAGATTGTTTTCGATTGGAAAGATGAGAAAACACCCTATACACCAGGTATTTTTAACGGAAAAAATGATAACGGAGAACCCCTTGAATCTGGTGTATACCGCTTTATGGTCGTTGGAAAATACCCAGACGGACAAACCGTAGCATCTAAAGAATTGCCGACATACGTTCGGTCAAAGGTAACCAGTACAACACGGGAAAATGGCAAAATCTTAGCGCTCTTAGGACGCGTTCCTGTGTTGTTTAGAGAGGTGGAGGGTTTTTCGGAAGGGATTTATGAGAGTTTTTTTAGAGAGACGGGACAGGAAGAGCCTGGAGCAGAACGATTGGTTTCAGGTTTGGATAATAATGAGGCTTTTT
>JAIRST010000009.1 GCA_031255325.1 Holosporales bacterium
AAAAAGTTTATCTGTAGGTAAAAATGACTATTGAACTTATCCTTAACGGCTTACTTCAGGGGCTTGTCTTAACCTTTATTGCCTACGGCATTATGATTCCCTTTCGGTTTTTGGATTTCCCGGACTTAACAACAGAAGGGGCATATCCCTTGGGAGGAGCGATGTGCGCTGCTTGTATATCTTCTGGGATGCCTCCGGTATTTGCTGTTTTGCTAAGTGTATTAAGTGCCGGATGTATGGGAATCGCCACCGCTTTTATACACTTGCGCTTTCGGGTCAATACTATGCTTGCGGGAATTATTTTAAGCACCATGGCGTACAGCGTAAATTTACGCATCATGGGAAAACCAAATATCGCTTTATTTGATTGTGCTGGATTATTTAGTGCCGATATCGACAGTACTATTCTAATATTAATGATCATTTTATGCTTATGTATTTTACCACTTGCTTTATTTTTACGTACGGATTTTGGGCTAAGATTTCGTGCTGTCGGATTAAATCCAGATTTTGCGAAAAAACAAGGGATTAGCATCAAACGATACACCATTTTAGGGCTATTTCTAGCGGGAAGCTTATTTGGCCTGGCGGGCAGTCTGATCGTGCAAGTACAAAGTTATATGGATATTGGTATGGGGGTGGGAATCGTTATCCATGGATTGGCGAGTCTTATGATCGGTGAAGCTCTCGTTGGTACACATACGATGAGTAGGCAGTTGTTGGCGCCACTTTTAGGGGCCTTATTATACCAACAAATCCAAGGAATTGCTTTGTCTTTCGGACTTGCGTCTTCTGATTTAAAATTCTTTACAGGAAGTATTGTGCTCTGTGTTATTATTCTGCAAAAAAAATACAGAAATATCGCCACAAAACTAAACTGAAAAGAAAGTGTTAAAATAGGTTGATATATTACATTTTTTAGGTCGTTTAAAAAATAAATCTTTAATTTGTTTTTCATAATATAAAAAGAATATTTTGATGAATATAAAACATTGCGCATTGAGCGTTAGAGAGCAAATAAAGTTGATGGGATTTTTTATGGTCGGAACGACAGCGAGAACAGGAAGGGGATAGGGAGTCATTGACCGTAATTCTGCCATAAGATTTTTCCATAGATTACGCGAATAAATTGCAATTAAACAGCAGAACAGTTTTAGGAGAGAATCGCGTTAGACGAATTGTATTTGGTTGTGAGAAGAAGGGAAAAAGAGGATGCAGCATCGCTGAAAAGGTTCCTATTTTCGAACTTTTGAAAAAAGTAAGAGACAATCTCTGACTAAGTTTGTGCTAAGAACCTAAGTCATTTCTCTCAGATTATTTTTCTTTGATCTCGCATCCATGCAAAAGACTATGACAAATCCAATGGTTCCCATAAGCAATGCGGCAGGTATCACAGCGATCCCTAAACAGAATGCTGAGCTTATACCAGATCTATTACATAGATTAATGGTGGCTCCAATAGTGCTATGAATGATATATCCGAAAGTCATAATGATCATGTTTGCCACTGTTGTGATCAGATTGGCAATATGCTTATTCACATACGTAGAAGCTTTGTAAACAGCCAAAATCTGGTAAGCGGAACATACGCCAACGATAATAAAACAGATTGTTATACTGGTCGTATTTAACATCTTCATAACGAGTATAAGAAAGACAGCAAACATTATTAAGCCAGAAAGGATAATCGTTTTTAAATGGCCAAGTTTTTCTGCAATAAAATTGAGTACCGGGGCTCCAAAACACATGCCAATAAAAATCAGAGATGTCAGATGGCTTGCTGTGGACTTTTCAATACCGCACATTTGTTCTAAAAACTTCGGTCCCCAGATATCGGCAAATCCTTCAAGAGGCCCCACCATCAATCCTGCGGAAACACACAGGAGCATAGCTTTTAAATTGGTGAAAACGTCTCGTATGTTGGATACCATCGATTGATCACTATTATCCGTATGGGATTCTGTTTCAGGAATGATAATATATATTGCTATTGCCAATAAGAATCCGACAAAAATGAATACACCAAGAGCACTTCTGTAGCCGAAAACATCGCACATAGAGCGGACAGGAGCTCCCCCATAAATAGCCCCGATAAGACCGATGGTTATGGAAAAGCTTAGCATTCTTGTAAAACGCTGTTCGTCAAACGCCATGCGTATTATTTTGAATACCCCAAGAATAGCGGCGGAAGATCCCATTCCTGTAATAATCCGGCCCGCTGTCGGATATATCCACTGCTGTGCAAAAATAATGGGGAAAACTCCAGCAGCAGAAAGTGCCGTGCAGAATGCTAGGATTTTTTTAGGTCCATATTTATCTAGCATAATACCGAGCGGAATGTGCATCAAAGAATACCCAATATAATAAACTCCCGAAAATTGACCGAAAAGTATAGTGTCCATATTAAATTGCTGTATAATGTCCTCAAATATAACACTGGGTACGACTCTTAAAATATACTGGTAGGCATAAAATATGGAAGCGATCAGCCACATGAACCATGCTGTCTTACGAGGATTTAGCATAAAAAACCATCTGACCTATGCGCTAAATCAATGTAGCATAGATGAAGGATATTACGAAAGCGTGTAAGCGCATGTGATTCGTGCAAGATTAGGACTTTGCCCTAATACAGAACATGACGATTTTAAAGCTTTTTATAAAAAATCGTGTTTTTCAAAACGTGAAGTTTCCGTTTTCAAGTTCTGAAAGAGCATGCTCTAAAGCTTCGTTTTTGTAAGACCTTTCCTTCCAATCGAAGAATAAAAGGTCGTCAATGAACCAATTATGGGCATGTAGTGTGATCGGAATGCGAGCACGATCCCCACATTTTCCAGTATTATTTATTTTTCTCGGCAAAAAGAAGGACCACTCTTTGAGTCCCTCAAGGATACCTCCTTCTCTTGCAATTTCTAATATAAAAGCACCTTCCTCTGGAATGCCTGAGGAGGCAAGTGTTAGACTTCCGTTAAGCTGCATTTTTAAGTCTTTCATCTGTATACCAGCATCTTCACATTCGATATACCCCCCTGCTTCCTTCCACGTAGGAATTCCTTCAAAAAGAATTTTTGGATGGGTGAGAAAAGCTTTTATATGCGTATCAAATTCGAAAATGAGGAATTGCCCTAAATAGGAACCCAAATGCTTAATCGACATCTCACCGTGGAGAACATTTTCTTTATGTACTATGCCATCGGCAGATGTAACAGGCTTGTTTCGTGACTGAAGTGCAAGAAAAACATCTTCTCCTTTGAAGGTAATAAATTTCCCAGGTTTATGTGTTTCAATTTTGTCTGTTGACAGGTAAACAGAGCCAGAAAGAAAAAGGGCAATTTGTGGACGCATATTTTTCCAAGAAATAGGCAATGTAAGCCGCGTTTTCTTACCGAAGCAAACAGAACCTATCCGGCATAGATCAAAAATTCCTTCTTCAGGAAAGGTGATGCTCAGCTTATTGGGCCGAAAGATTGTCCAAGATACATCGACTTTCGGTGTTGAAAATTTCAATCGTTTATCAGGAGAAGAAAAAACGCAACGCTGACACGTAACTTTTGCTGAACCAAATACTGTAGGGGTAATCTCAAACGTGTCGTATGCTAACTCTCCTCCTTGCTTTATATAGTCTTCTTGCACTTGGATGAGACGTCCCACGAAGGCACGTTGCAGGTGCGGCGTAAGCTGAAGAAACATTATGACGCGAAAGCCAATCATCAGAAAAATAATGATACCTAAGATCTTTTTAGTTTTTTTCGACATGCATAGGCTCCTTTTCAAGTTTTTGATAAGCATCCGTGAAAACGCATTTAAAATGAGCGAGAAACTGATCACGCGACATACCGGGGGAAATCGCTGGCAGAAACTGCAATGTAACAGTCCCAGGGTATTTATAAAAGCGCCGACGCGGCCAGACACAACCAGAGTTTAAAACAGCGGGAATAACAGGTACATCAATCTTTTCATAAAGAAAACTTAGTCCGCTATTGAAGGGGCGAAAAGATCCTGGCGCCATGCGTGTCCCCTCTGGGAAGATAAGGACTTTGTATCCTTGTTCCAGACGTTCTTTCCCTTGCGTAACTAAAGTACGCAACGCAGCTCCTCCTTTGTTGCGTCTTAAAGAAATACACCGCAATTTTTTAAGGAGAAAACCAAAGAAAGGAATCCAAAGAAGCTCTTCTTTCACTACAAAAATAAAATGATCAATGTATGAAAACATAACAACAGTCTCCCACACGGATTCATGGCGCATAGCAATAAGAGCAGGTCCTGTGGGAATATTTTCTAATCCCGAAACCTGCGGTGTAATTCCCATAATATACTTTAAAAGGAAGGTAATTGAACGGGACCAACGGCGAATGTAATGAAAGACATAACGCTCTGGTAACAGGAGAACCCAACAGGCTCCTATAAGGGACACTGCTGTAACAATGTAAAAGGCCGCCATAAAAAAGAAAGAACGCATACCAAGGATTACTTTTTTCATCTTAAAGTTCCTTTAGAGATCTTCCAGGAAGACACATAGGGCAGAGATTAATACGCCAACAGATTCGCGGAAAGCGTGATAGTACCAAGTTGCTTCTCTTTTATGCACTACAGGTACAGGGTAAATCTGCCCATCAAAAGCAACGCGACGAAATTCTGTAAGGCTTCGTGGCATGTGATAATCAGACGTCACAAGAGCAACCGCCTTAAATCTATTTTGCTTAATCCACAAGATACTTTCTAAAGCATTCTCTCGGGTATTGTAAGCAGCATAGCCCAAAGTAACAGCCTGTTTATATAACTGACTTTTGTCTCGCCAAGGCATGTCCGATGCACATACACTACGATGAACCCCAGATACAAATGCACGCCTCGTAGGAGTTAAAAGGGAAAAACCTGTTTCTAAACGTTGTTTATCTCCTGTTAAGACAATAATCGCTTGTACTCCCTCTGGAAGGGAAGGTACACAGTCTGGTACTTGCTTAAGGTACAAGAAAAAATGCCATATAATGAATAATACACCAAGAATACTGCCTAGAAAAAGTACTTTCCATGCACTGTTCAACATATGCCTTACAGAGCGACGCTCAAATCTTTTTTGTATAAAGACCATATCACTGTCAAGCGTGTCGCACACAACACAATAGCCATCATCAACACAGGCATAAGGGCAATGGTACTCCATTCTAATCCCCCCACTATAATAGGAATATCACTGAAGATCTGAAAAGCAAAAAGTGTCGTACTAGTTATAGTAATAGCTATTAAAACAGCTTGTAATGCCATACGTAATGTATGTTTCTCAAACTGTTGAGCGATATAAGCATCTGTCGCACCAATAAGTTGTAGAATGTTAACGATACGTTGATGAACAACCAAGCTTGCATGAGTCGAAAAAATAATGGTTCCTATAACGATTAGGCCCGTCAAAAGAGCAAGCGCTATAGAAAAAATTTGGAAAAGAGCCGCACATTGCAAAACAGGGCTATACCATTCTGCATGATTGTGAAGACGTGCTTCTTGGAAGACTTTGGTGGTCTCTATCCGTATATCCTCGGAAGAAACAGGTTGCCCAGGAGTAAGAAGTACGTCAACAAGGATGGGCATCTCAAGCGTTTTTAATAACAAAGGGTCATCAACCCATGCTGCAATAAGGTCTTGCACTTGATTTTCTGGAATAATTTCTATTTTCAAAATACCTGGTATCTTTTGAAGAGTCGGTAAAAATGCTTGCAAGTGTTCAACCGTTTTTTCTTTACTTTCTTGAATCACGGGAATTTCGATCGTCATATGTTCAGAAAGGGCTGTGTTCCAGGTTTCTGTTGTTCGATAGACGCCAATACATCCTAAAATCGCTACTGTCGCAAGATAGATCAAAGCTCCTATTACCCAAGGGAGCACTTTTGAAGAGACATTCTTTTCGAACGGAAAATCAGAGGGACTTTTTCTGATGTGCACCATTTCAGAGAATTCCTAAATGTGTCGGGTCATTTTTCTTGGAGCACGGTATCAATCGACCGTTTTCCAAATGTAATTCGGGATAGGGGAATATGTCTACAAAATGTCGACTGTGAGTTGCAATAACAACACATGTTCCCATTTTATGTAAACCGTCGAAAAGATGAAACAGCTTTTGCGCCATTTTATCATCCACATTCCCTGTCGGTTCATCAGCTAAAAGAAGGTCTGGCCGACCTACAACAGCACGCGCGATAGCAACACGTTGACGTTGCCCTCCTGATAGATGCTTGGGGAGCGTATCCATGTATTCTTCAAGACCAACCCAGGAAAGTAACTCTCGTGCTTGTTCTTGTCGTGCAGAAGGGTGTTCATTGCGTACTTTTAAAGGAAGCATGACATTTTCCAGAACGCTTAAGTGCTCAATAAGATTAAAGTCTTGAAAGACAACACCAACACGTCGGCGTATAAGACTTGCCTCTTGAGCGGATACTTTCTGAACGTCAGCGCCGAAAACTTTCAATGTCCCCGCCGTAGGACGCAAGCCTAAATACAAGAGCCTTAGCAGCGATGATTTTCCCGCACCACTTAACCCTGTTAAAAAATGAAACGATCTTGGAAAGAGATGTAACGAAAGACTTTTTAAGACTGAAACGCCTTCCTGGTAGCGCAGGCTGACGCGATCCATAAAGACAATCTCACCTTGGTCGACCACGTATACGGGCTCCTTTTTCTCTCTTTGTATAAGCTTTTCAAAGATATCTCAACTGACCATAACGAAATGTACAGGCTTTCTTAAAAAGGATTTTTTAATATTTATCATGTATTAAGTATTTTTCCTTAAAATTACATAAAAGTAATGCAAAGGTTTATGAAACCATTTGAAGAATTTTCTCAGAAAGAGCTAGAAACAGAAGCTTTTAATCTCATTACAAGTGGGCAGATGTTTTTAGCTCACGATTTCGCCCGTAAAGGATTCGAAAAATTTCCAAAAAATCTCAGGCTGCAAGAAGCTTATGCTCTTGTTTTGCTGAAAACAGGAGCCGTACAAGAAGCAAAAACCTTAGTGCATCCGTTACTTGGAGAGATCATTAATGAAGGGGCTGTCAATGTTGAACGCTTAAGGGACAGCTCCTTAATTAAAACAGGAGAAAGCCGCACTTTAGCGGGCATCGGGCATATTTTTAAAGAAATATGGCACTATTCTCATACATGCCAAGATTTAGACATTGCACGCGAATTGTATTTAGAAAGTTTCAAAAAAGATCCTCAAACAACGACAGGCATGAATGCCGCGTGGCTTTCTTGGCTTACGGGAGACGAAGCGCAATCTGCGAAATTAGCAGAAGAAGTGTTAAAGCTTCTTCCTCCAGTGGGACTGAAAGCAAAATTTGCCGAGCTTATCGATCTTGCAGAAGCTGAGCTTCTTCTTGGACGCATTGACGATGCGTGCCGTATGTATGAAGAAGCGACGAAACAGAAGCTCGAAAGCTATGTTCCTATTGTTACGGCACGGCAACAATTGCTTTTTTTGCGTGATGCAGGATTCCGTGTGCCAGAGGCAGCGCTCGACGCCTTAAAACCTCCTGCTATAGCGGTTTTTACAGGTTATATGATTGATGCGCCACATTTGCCTGTTTCTATTTTTCCACCAGAACTTGAAGAGCCCGTCAAACAAGCAATTAACGAGAAGCTTGATGAAGTGGGCGCAACTATCGGCTATGCTTCCGCCGCTTGTGGAGCGGATTTATTGTTTATTGAAGCCATCTTAAAACGCGGAGGAGAGATCAATATCATCCTGCCTTTCGCTATCGAAGATTTCATTCAAACGAATGTCCGTCACGCAGGGCCACGTTGGGAAAAACGTTTTGGACGAGCGTTACGAAATGCTCGCACGGTTAGTATCTCGGCTGAGGATCGTTATCTTGGGCATGATATGCTCTTTCGATTTTCCAACACCATTATGCATGGTGCGGCTGTTATGCGTGGGCAATTCTTAACAAGTGAGCCGCATCTTATTGCCGTATGGGATTCTACAATACGTTCTATTCCTGGCGGTCCCTCCGATTTTATCGATGGATGGACCAATATTGAAACCTTGCACTTTATTGATCTCTCTGATATCCGGCCCTCTCGCGAGTTAAGCTCTGAGGCGGCAGAAAAGCTCAATGATATAAAAGCCTTTGCCTGTTATACACGCAAATATGATCCTCTTATTGCTCACGCTCCAGATCGCGTTATTAAGATGATGATGTTTTCCGATCTATCGGGGTATAGCAAATTGCAAGATGAGCACATTCCAGCATTTTTGAACTTTTTACAAGAATTGCAGATTGCTATGGCGGAAATAGATCTACCTTTGGAATCCGTCAACACGTGGGGAGATGCGGTTTTTGCTGTTGGAAACACAGCATCAGTCCTCGCAGAGTTTGGGTTGCGCTATTGCGATATCGTTGAAACGTTAGGACGCAAATATCCAGAATTTCCCTTTCCTATCCGCGCCCGCATTTCGTTACATGCAGGTCCTGTGTACGAGGCAGAAGACCCTTTTATTAAAAGGAAAAATTATTATGGAGGACATATTAATAGAGCTGCACGACTTGAACCCGTAACGACTGTTGGTCAAGTGTATGCAACACAACAGTTTGTTTCAACATTTCACGCCGAACAAAATGGATTACGTCATGAGTTTGAACAAAAAGGACTACGCTTTCAAGAACGCTACGTAACGGAGTATGTAGGAATTGTGACCCTTGCTAAAAGCTTTGGGCACCAAGAAGTGTATCACTTGCGCCGGAAATAATCTGTTTTCTACTCATTAAGTATTACTATCAAAAACAGGGAAAAATTTTGAATAATTTTTAACTTTTTGTAAATACAAATGCTTTATAAATATAATATGTTGCTTTTTAAGTCGCTCATGTTTTTTTCCTAAAACATCATCACACCAATACTCATATGTCTAGGTGTTTCACAGTGTGTAGCCATGCAAGAAGATACAGATGGGTATATAGCGGCGTATATACAGGCACTTTTATACTCTTGCTCTAAAAGTGCTTGTTTATGCGGATCTGGATTTTTTGGCATGGCTACACACTGTGAAACACCTAGACATACGAATACCGATAGAATAGTATTCTGTAACATAATTTACTTTTCCTTAAATCTTTATGACAACTCATATTCATTGTAAGGACTACATCATTTTTTATATGTCAAGTCTTCCATTTTCGTTATTCATGCCCCCTGCAATCCCGCGAAAGCAATTCCACGTATCCTAACTCTGATTATCCTGTTTTGATAATAAATTTCACAATTTAAAAGGCTTAATACTTTGTTTTTTAAAAAGATTTAAAGGAAAAAGTTTAAATGTTTGTAAGAAGCGCGTAAATAGGATTTAGTATTTGTAGGTATTTAGGAGGTTGGGTGTGGACATAGACCTTATTATTGTTGGTGTATATTTAATTGCGGTCCTTGCTATCGGTGTATGGAGCGGGCGCAATATCGGCACGATGCGGGAATTTGCTGTAAGTAATAGAGGTGGCCTCCCTGTGAGAGCTCTGTTTGCAACAATAGTGGCGACGAATGTGGGAGGTGGTAATACTATAAGTCTTATAGAACAGGTATTTACCGATGGAATCGTTTTCCCAATTCTTCGTGTAATGGAGGGATTAGGGCTATTATTTATTGCATTTTTTGTTGCTCCCCGTATGAAAAACTATCTTGGCTCGGCGATTAGTCCAGGAGGCTTAGCGCACTTATTTTTTGGCAGAAGAGGTGAGGTTATCGCAGGTGTAGCTGGTGTGTTTTTAACCATCGGATGTGTTGCAGGACAAGTCAATATGGTGGGGCTCCTTTTTCATGACTTTTTAGGCATTTCCTCTGTGTACGGTTCTTTAATTGGATGTGGCATTTTTATCCTTTATTCCGCTTTTGGAGGAATACGTGCTGTTGCCATAACAGATCTCATCCAGCTCATAATTATATTAGTTGTCTTGCCGATAGTAGCCTACCTTGTGATTTCAAGCGTCGGAGGTGTTGATGCGGTTTGTGCTTCTATTCCGGAAAACCATATGAGCCTTTCCAGAATTGCAGATTATCCGTGGAAATATGGCCCTCTCTTTTTACTTTTCTCAATGCCTTTATTTGAGCCCGTGACAATACAGCGTTTACTCATGGGGAGGGATATAGGTCAATTAAAAAAGGCATTTTGTTGGAGTGGTTTAACAATTGCTATAGCTATGGTGATTATTACATGCATTGGTCTGGGGGCAGTGGCTTTAGATGCGCAAATAGCTCCCTCTTCAGCAATGTCGAATATCATCGATAAAGTTATTCCTATTGGTTTTAAAGGAATTGTCGTTGCGGCGCTCGTTGCTGTTTTTCAATCAACAGCCGACTCTTACCTAAACATTGGCGGTATTATGTTGGTATGTGACATTGTTTCTCCTTGTTTAAAGCGTTCTCTAACAGATCTGCAAATGCTCAAATATGCACGTTACGCAACTTTTGGACTTGGTTTATTTGCCGTTTTATTTGCTCTTACATTTGAAGGGATGTCCCCCATGAATATCATAGTGTCGACTGATGGATTTTGGTTTGATATAGTCCTTATTCCTTTGCTGGTGAGTGTTATGGGGTATAAAGGAAGCATACAAGCTTTTACGTGGACAGCGGTTGTAGGGAGCTTTACTTTAATGAGTTGGCTGATATTTGGATTGGAAAAGCGGTTAGGAGGTGTGGGTGGTTTCTTTCCAACGATGATTATTAGTCTCCTTATGTTCTTTGGGGTTAGCGAATATGGCAAGCGGCATGGGGTTTTTGAACGTGAGGAACAAGCGCGTCAAGAAAAGCGCAAGAGAATCTTAAGAGACATGGAAAAAGCTCATAGCCAAGGCGAGGTCTATCTTAAAAAAGACGACTGGATACCGTCAAAGTAGGCTATTGGATTGATGGCACGTCTAGGAAGAGTTAACAGTACGCGACTTTCTCCTGTTCAGGCGTGCCAATTTTTATACAGAAAATTTGATGAACGTATCATCATTAGCGTCGTTATTCCCAGTTAAGTTTAGAGGAGATTATCCGCAAGGCAGGATTTTCGGCCAGCTATTTAAGCGGCTTTAGCTTTTTTCTTTTTTCGCTAACGGCATTGATATGTTTGAAAGAAAAATATAGAAAAATTTTTCTTACGTAACTATCTTTACAAATGCCTTCTGTTCAAGAAGCAATAGGAGGATAATGGCGCGTAGAGTCAAAAGCGGAAGCATATAGCGTCTCTAAGCGGTCAGTCCACGCACCAAAAGTTTAGGGGCTAACACTTAATATCGGATTTTACGTCCTTTACTGTCTATTTTCCTTCATATCAAAATATAAAATGCAAAAATTACATTACTGTTTAATAATAATATATCCTTACACTTTTAGAAATTTCCCTTCAATCATTCTGAAACCCGATATAAGTGTTAGTCTCACAGTTTATAAAGGCATGTGAGCAATCTTATCGTATGCTTCTTGCGCTTTTGCAAAAACTGTCGTCATTTTTTGGAGTTCAATCTCTGCATCCGTCAAAGCGGTCACAAACTGCAGTTTGTTTATCCCTGGATCGATAGTAGCTTGGATAATTAAATTTTCCGCCTGCGTTATTCGTTCACGCGGAGTCGTCCAAAGCTCTTCTTTCAAAACATCTGCAAAAGAAATCCCTGTGGATTCTTTCTTGACTGGATTTGCCATAGTCCCGATCCTAAAACGATTTGTTATAGAATGTACCTTCATTTGTTTTCTCCCAATATTAGACTTTTCTTTAATTCTCTTTTTATCTAATGTTTTGTTGTTAAATGACTGCCCAAATTCTTCAGCGCATCAAATATGTCACAATTCCGTACACCATTTCTCTAAAGAATTCTTAAATACCATCAGTTTCTCAGAAATCCATTTTTATGCCCTCAACAAATCAACAATTTTTTTATCTAAATCAATACTCGCTTCGTAAGCTTTTAGACATGCAGAAAAAGACTGATCTGCTTGCCGCAAGTCAACCATTTCAGTCAGTGGATTAACATTTGTCAATTTTATAAATCCTTTTTCATCAGCAGCTGGATCTAATGGGCTGTGTTCTCGCCGAAAATCCGAAAGATCTTGAATAATCTTTTTTACAAGTACTTGACCTGTAGCATTGTCATGCGCAAAAACAGCCATCCTTCTTCTATAGGGGTCTGAATCCCGATCTGGAGCCGTTGTGTGCACATTAGCCAGATTTTCCGAGATAACTTGCAAGCGTGTTGTTTGCGCATCCATTCCGGAAGCAGCAGTCCTCTTCGCCCGCAACAAAGGATCATGCGTCATACGAGAAGCATAAGAAGAAAATTTGGGAATAGGGAGTATGGTTGTCATCATTACCTCTTAAGAACAACTTTATGTAAATCAATGAATTTTTTAAATGAATTTAACATGAGCGTATTTTCCATGTATGCTTCTTGTAATTTAAGAAGTTGCTCATTGATGTTGATATGTCCATTAAGCCGCGTCGCCTCGATATCTTTAACACGCTCGAATGTTGTGCCAATAGAGGCGCTATTCCGATGATCGTGATGCGTTGTGGTTAAAGTAAGCGCGCCTTTCCGTGTTTCTGATATTTTGGCAATATCCATAGCCATATATTCTGGCGTATTTAAGTTGGCGAGATTTTCGTTAATAACGCCAACGCGGGCATTATCCCATTCTGTTCTCTTTAAAAGAGATTGAAACATTGGAGTATTTAAGACACTATGATAAGAAAAACTCATTTTATATTAATTCTCTTTTTATTTATCGCAACTATTCACAAGCAATAAATAATAGAGTACACTTAATAAAGGGTTAAGAAAGGACATTATGCTTTATCTTTCTCGGAAGTCCGGTCAATCCATTGTTATTAATGGAGATATCGAAGTAATCGTTTCTGAAATACAGGGTGGACGTGTAAAAATTGGAATTCAATCTCCGAAAGACTATATCATCTGGCGCAGAGAAATCTTCGATACAGTTAAAAACCAAAACAAAAAAGCTCAAGAAATAGAACAGCTTTTAGAAGCTGTTTGTACTCAAACAAAAGACGCTCCTGAAACACCTAAAAGTGTCTAAGTTTCTGAGTGTATACTTTTCGAGTGTGCAAAACCTTTTAAAGAGTCTGTTCTTTTTAGGATAAATAAGCTTTTGAAGCCCTCTTCCTAAAGAGGGCTGTCGGTATAAACTTTCGCCTTGAAAGAGACGATTGCTTATGATGGCTTGTGAAAAACTGGAACGGGTTTTATCTTACAATAGAATAAGCAAGAGCTTTTAAAAGAATTGAGGGCGTTTAAGTCATAGGAAGCGTTCTCGGTTGCTATTAAGATGGAGTGTCATGACTGTTGACCTTTTTATTCGAGGAGGCATCGCTCTGACGGCTGTCGTTTTGCTGTTGGTTATATGCATGGGATTGAGCAGTTTTATCCAAAAGCAACGGGATAAAAAAGGATATCATTACTTAAAGGTTATTGAAACGTTGGCGCTTGATCCAAAACATCGGCTTGTCCTTATCCAATGTGGCGCACGGGTGCATTTACTTCTCCTTGGTGGAGCAACGAATCTTGTTGTGGATCGGTTTGAAAAAAGCTCTGCAACAAAGGAAAATTCATACTATGCGGAACCTCATCTTTAATCGATATCCTGGGTTTGGCGCTTTAAGGTTTTCGAAGTTTGTTATGCTTTTATGTGTTCTACCGAACATTTCTTATGCGCAAGAAATCAATCTAAATCTTGGACAAGGAGGAGGCCAAACAACGGCGCGACTCCTGAACTTGCTTCTTATGATTTCCGTTATCAGTCTAGCGCCGGCCATTTTAGTAATGGCAACGTCATTTACGCGTATTGCCGTGGTTCTTTCTTTCCTGCGCAGTGCGCTCGGATTGCAACAAATGCCTCCTAATATTGTACTTATTAGTTTAGCCTTGTTTTTAACAGGAGCGATCATGGCTCCCACCTTTGAAAAAGCCTACAATGAAGGGGTTTCTCCCCTCTCTCAGGAAAAAATCTCAGAAGAAGTCGCTTGGGAGAAGATAAGTCAGCCTTTCCAAGAATTCATGCTTTCACAAGTGCGGGAAGAGGATTTACGTTTATTTACAGAGTTTTCTAAAGAACACCCTGCATCCGCGAAAGATGTGTCTTTTCATACCTTGGTGCCTGCTTTTATTATCAGTGAGTTACGTCGTGCATTTGAAATCGGTTTTTTGATTTTCCTACCTTTTTTGGTAATTGACTTGGTCGTGGCTGCTATTCTTATGTCGATGGGGATGATGATGTTGCCACCAGTCATTGTTTCTCTTCCTTTTAAGCTTGTTTTTTTCGTTCTAATTGACGGTTGGAATCTAGTCGCTGAAAGCCTTGTTCGTAGTTTTCAATAGGAACTACCCGCTCTTTACGCCTCAAGCGATCTAAAAATTAAGGATTTTCTTTTTCCATATTTTGGGCTATGGGGGGGACGTGTAGGGTGCGTGTACATTTTAGGGTAAGAAGGTAGGTTTGCAACGATGTTGGGGGCAGAGTTGCGAACCGTGAGGGATCAAGGCGATTTATGAACGATATATTTTGGGGTGGCCAATCAATGCGTTAATGGG
>JAIRST010000048.1 GCA_031255325.1 Holosporales bacterium
GCTTCAAAAGCAAGAAGAGAACTTGGATGCATTAATCCGTACTTCTTAAAAGTTTCTCGTCGTTACAAGGAAACAGTCCATGTCTTCTCCTTAATATCACCTCCTTGGACTTTGGCATATAGAAAGAGGAATCTTAGTTTATACCGATCGAGTAGTGTATGTAAGGAGCTGGTCCTTATGTTTATTTTGCGCTACGAATGATAGAAAAGATTACAAGAAGGGTTAAGTGGTACATCATAAAGTTGTTATTATAGGGTCTGGTCCTGCAGGATACACGGCGGCGCTATATTTAGCGCGTGCGAATCTAGCTCCCGTTGTGGTAACAGGCACGCTTCCTGGAGGACAGTTGATGATGACTCCAGAAATCGAAAACTATCCTGGATTTGTAGCCCCTATTCTCACTATAAATCTTATGGAAGCAATGCGAACACAAGCAGAACATTTCGGAGCTATCCTTATTTCGGATACAGTCTTGCGAACGGATTTTTCTCATTGGCCATTTGTGTGTTACGGCGAGGAAAATACATACATGGCCGATACCGTTATTATTGCCACAGGAGCCATGGCACGATGGCTGGGCATTCCCGGAGAAAGCCGGTTACGCGGTTTTGGCGTTTCAGCATGCGCAACATGCGACGGTGCCTTCTTTCGCAACAAAACGGTAGCCGTTGTCGGAGGAGGCAATACAGCCGTTGATGAAGCCTTATTCCTTTCTCGTCTTGCAGCACGGGTTTACTTAATTCATCGACGGGGTACCCTGCGGGCAGAAGCTGTCCAACAAAAACGGCTTTTTGCGTGCGAAAATATTACCTGTTTATGGAACAAACGCGTTGTATCTTGCCAAGGAGAGAAACGACTTAATGCCATTCTATTGGAAGATACGCAAACCGGTCTTTCTGAAACCATGCCTTTAGATGGGCTGTTTATAGCTATAGGTCACGCACCTGCAACAGAAGCTTTTCAAGGACAAATTACCCTAGCTCATGACGGCAGTATCATCACAACGCCCGGAAAGACGCATACATCAATTCCAGGGGTCTTTGCGGCAGGGGATGTTAGTGATCCCATTTATAGGCAAGCTATAACGGCAGCTGGGCAAGGATGCATGGCCGCCCTGGATGCCGAGCAGTGGCTTTCAAAAAGTTCGCCTTCTGTCCTTAAATAAAAATTAGCACGCAAGTTCTGGTAAGTTTTGGAAATACTCTAATACAGAAGCATCCTCGAGTGATTCTTTATTTTTGACTTCCCGTCCATGAATAATGCATTTCACCGCAATTTCCGTTATCTTTCCGTTCTTCGTATGCGGAACAGCAGGTACTTGGATAATTCGGCTGGGGACATGGCGTGGTGTTGCGTTAGTGCGAATCGTGCGTTTTATTTTGTCAACCAAAGCCTCTGTTAACGTTACGCCTTCTGCCAATGTTACAAACAGAATAACACGTTCGTCATTATCCCATTGTTGGCCAACAGCTACGCTTTCGATCACTTCTTTGATAGTACACACTTGTTCATAGATTTCAGCGGTACCAATGCGGACGCCTCCGGGATTTAAAATGGTATCGGCACGTCCGGAAATAATAATCCCCTTATGATCCGTAATTTCTCCCCAATCTCCATGGCACCAAACATTTGAAAACGTCTCGAAATAAGCTTTATGATAGCGCGCTCCTGTAGCGTCTCCCCAGAACCCTATGGGCTGAGATGGAAACGTTTTTGTACATACAAGATTTCCTTGCTGCCCTTGAGAAGTAGGTTTGCCTTGGCTGTCATAAAATTCAACTTTCATACCCAGTCCACACCCCTGCATTTCATTGGCATAGACTGAACTGATTGGGTTGCCAATCATAAAGCAAGAAACAATGTCTGTTCCTCCCGAAAAGACGTTAAGATGCACATCGTTTTTGATGCTTTTATAAACATTGGTTGCTGTTTCTCCGCTGAGGGGCGATCCTGTGACACCGACTGTCCTAAGGGGGGCGAGCTTATGCGTTTTTATAGGGTGAACGCCTATCTTGGTTATCATATCCAGATATTTTGCTGACGTTCCAAATAGAGTCATATCCCATGCATCGGCATAGTCAAAAAGAATGTCAGGTTTTGGATGTAACGGAGAGCCATCGTAAAGAAGTAACGTTGCCTCAGAGGCGAGTACAGAGGTAAACCAATTCCACATCATCCAGCTGCATGTTGTAAAGTAAAAGACACGGTCATTGGGTTTTATGTCGCAGTGTAACTGATGCTCTTTGAGGTGTTGGAGGAGTGTGCCACCAGCTCCATGCACAATACATTTAGGAACCCCCGTAGTTCCAGAGGTGAACATGATGTAAATAGGATGGTTGAAAGGAAATTTCTTAAACTCAAGGGCGGGAGCAGGACCGCTTCCGGCGAAACTGTTAAAATCGGTTGCCCGTTGCCCTATGGTTTGCGGAATTCCTGTACCTACATAAGGAATGATGACAAGCTTTTCAAGGGAAGGAAGATTTTCAACAACTTCGGTAATTTTGGAAATATTATCAAAAATTTTTCCTTTATAGTAATATCCATCGACCGCAAAAAGGATTTTGGGCGCAACTTGGCCGAATCGGTCGAGGGCTCCTGCAGACCCAAAATCGGGCGAGCAGGAAGACCAAATCGCACCGATGCTGATGGTCGCAAGAGCCGCGATCATCGTTTCCGGCATATTGGCAACATATCCTGCAACGCGATCTCCGGGTATGACACCTTGCTGTTTCAACGCATGAGCCACACGCGCGACAGCATCGAAAAGCTCTTTATAGGTATATGTTTTTTGGATTTTATCTTCTCCCCAGAAAACAAGGGCTAAGCGATCGTCACACCTTCTGAGCAAATTTTCTGCAAAATTTAAGCGTGCATCTGGGAAATAGTGGTGATGCTCGAATAGTTTCTCTCCGTTTGTAACACGCTCTCCTTTTGTATCCGCAATAACACCGCAAAAATCCCATATACTATTCCAAAAAGCATAGGGATTTTTTACAGACCATTCCCATGTGTGATGCATATCAGGAAGAGTACATTTTTGCTCGCGCTCAATTTTATGCATAAATCGATAAAGATTCGTTTGAGCAATACGCTCAGAAGAAGGATTCCAAAGAAGTAGTTCTTTTTTCATCGCGAGTACTCTCCATTTTTATCTGTGAATTCCATTTTAGGAATAAAAAGTTATCAAAAAGTATATAAATAAAATTTAATTTTTGGAATTTATTGACACAAAGGTTTCCATGAAAGATGAAATACGAAGGACAAGACGAATAAGAGAAGAAGTGTGATGTTAAGCTAATGATATGTGATAGAGATTTGTTTTAAGCAGAGTAAGGGTGTAGAGAGGGTATAGGTGTGAGGTTTGGAGGATGTGAGATATAGTATTGACTTTTAGGGAAGAAGAGGGAGCTGTAAGAGTGAAAAGGATTTTACTTGCGTCGGTATCGTTGGTGTGTTTATTGCAGAGTCATACACCGTTAAGGGCTATGGAGCCCTTTGGAACTTTGTAAAGCATCGTTTGGCCGAATTTAAGAGATTAAAATTCCCTCTGGTTTTGAGCAAACTAGTGCTTAAGGAATTCCTCTCACGGCAGTAACAATTTTGTGTTGGTTCATCCCCTTATTAAAGGGTCTTGCCTAAGAAAAGAAAGATAGGAATTTTCAATTGCGGAAGACTGTGGCTTTGGGATTGTTTGTGTATACACTTCATCACGCTTTCGTACAGGCATTACTTTCGAGCTCGATAGAGTTTCCCCTTTCTCTTCCCCTATTCTTCCTCTCATCAATTATAAGAGGATACTTGATTCCTAGCGGACACAATACCAACAATCCCAAAACGCCTTAATATCCTTCCTTCTCCCCAAACCACAGCCTTCCGTATACATTGTGACGGCCCCGTTCTCTATAGTTTCCAAAATCTTTACACAACTCCCTCTCTTTCCCTCCGGTTCCTTAAAATATCCTTACGTAAATTTCCTGAACCTTAATGTTTACACCATTTTATCGCATAACCTTATTACTGCATGAAGCTATTATAGCTATATCCCCTTTATTGAATTATCCTCTAATTGGGAGAGATTTTTGTTAAGGGGTTTTTTTGTGTCGCTTGAGACCAAGAATATTTTATAGGATAATATTCTCATTTTCATATCTTTGATTTTTATACAATAGGTATTCATTTTATTTTAATACAGTGGTGGGGGGCTTGTGAAGGGGGAGCTTTATATCAGAGGGTATAAAACGCGCATCATTTTGGGGAATGCAATGTGTGAGCAAGAAGAACCACGAGAGATTATTATGAATATTTCTTTTCGGTGGTCTAGCGGCCCATATGCTTGTCAAAGTGATGATCTAAAAGACACCATTTGCTATGATTCTTTGCTGAAAACTGTGAAAAATGCTCTAGATGGACATATTTTTCATCTTGTAGAACGTTTTGCTCAATACGTTTATGATATAATTCATGCTTCTGTCGGGAAAGATGTAGCGGTGCGTGTGGAAGTGGTTAAGCCTCACCCTCCAATCGAGGGAGTACAAGAGGTTTCTTTTGTGTGTTCGGATTGGTGAGGAATGATTTATCTTTCTTTAGGAAGTAATATAGGCGATCGGCTCGCCTATTTGCGTCAAGCTGTGGCAGAGCTTGTAGATTTTTTTACCGTTTGTAAATCCTCTGTTGTGTTCGAGACAAAGGCCGTATTGCCAATAGATGCGCCAGCATCTTGGGATCATTCATACTATAATATGGTCGTGGCTGGCGAATCTTTATGTTCTCCAGAGGCTTTACTTTATCGCCTTCAAGAAGTCGAATGCCGTATAGGACGCCCAAAAGAGCATATATTGGGTTCTCCTCGTGTTATCGATCTGGATATTCTTTTGTATCACAATGTAAAAATTGATTCAGATGCATTGACTATACCTCATAAAGAGTTAAAAAACCGTTCCTTTTTTCAATCTTTGTTAGCTATGATGGGAGCAGGACCAGATAACGCTATGGTAGAAACTTATACCCCTCTACGAAGCTTTGTTCTTGAGCCTAAAATTGTTGGCATCGTTAATGTAACACCAGATTCTTTTTCAGATGGAGGGTGTTTTTTTGCGCCGGAATCAGCGGTTAAGCAGGTACAAGATGTGTATACGGCAGGGGCTACGATTGTGGAGTTTGGGGCACAATCAACACATCCTGGTTATACAGAGATCCCTCCTCAGGAAGAAATCGCTCGACTGGCTCCTGTGGTAGAAATGTGTCAGGGTATAGGGTGCTTAGGGATAGATACATATTTTGATGAAGTTGTTGATTATGCTTTAAAAAATTCCTTTTTATGGATTAACGATATTAAGGCGCGCCTTCAAAAGCAGACAATTAAAAAGATTGCTGATCATGGAGCGAAACTCGTTACGATGCTCTATGGAATGGACATAAAATGGCTTGAGGGACGTATACAGTATCTTATCAATTTAGGCCTATGCAGAGAGAATATCATTCTTGATCCTGGAGTAGGTTTTGGCAAGACAAAGCAAGAAAATATTGCTATTATACAGAAGCTATCGCAGCTTCAAGAGCTTGGATGTCCTGTGATGTTAGCCCATGCCCGTAAATCTTTTATGGCGCGTTTCTCTTCGCATTCGGCAGCAGAACGTGATATAGAAACTCTTGCTGTATCGCAGTTTGCAGCCTGTTTAGGAATAGATTACTTGCGTGTCCATAATGTACAGGAGCATATGCGCTTTTTCGTAGCCGGCCATTGCGTCGCATTTTAAATTACTGAGTCTTTTACGCACTTTCTCCTGTTGATTGGCATTTAAAGATTTTTATATCTGCTTGCTGATTCTCATAAATATGCCCCCTCGCTTCACCAATTCCCTTCATCTATACTCACTATAATCTCCCCCTTCTAGCCACCAACCTCACTCTTCCAAAATAATTACATATACCAATATATGGTGAATTTTACTTTCATTTAAAAATATTTACATATGAGGGCCCTAGAGAGAACTCGATAAGGATAATGTAATTCAGCATTTTTCCGAGGAAGCGGATCTTATAGCTCTCGTAATAGCTTTTTTCCATAACCGATGATTGAGATTTTCTGAGAAACGCTCTGGTAGATAGCGTGCGTTTTGGCTAAGGCGTTGGCGTTCGTCAAAATTTTCAATAAGGAACTCCATTTTCTGCGTTAAAGTCTGCACGTCTCCTATTGGAAATAAAAGACCATCCACGCCATCTTGCACTACGGTTGTGTTTCCAGAACAATTGGAGGCAATAATGGGCAACCCTACGGCCATAGCCTCACACAATGCATTTGGAAATCCTTCGTAACGCGAAGGGAACACAAATAAATCTACTTGCAAAAGGACTTCTTGAACGTTTGCCACCATTCCTGGTAGGAATACATGGTTTTGTAGCCCTTTTTCGTGGATCATGTGTTCCAAATGCGCTCTATAAGGTCCTTCTCCATAGATGGTTAATTGAAGTGTGGGATGATTTTTCTGGATTAACGAAAACGCCTGTAATAATGTTTCTTGATCTTTTTGAAAGCAGAGCCGTCCAATGGTCACAATATGTTGTATCGTTGGGTTTATTATTACTGCACAAGAGGGTTTTGCTACGGAATTGGGAATGACCATAAGGCGTTCTTGAAAATGCTTTGGAAAATAACGTAGGGCATCTTGTGTTTGTACAATAACATGAGATGCCCAACGATGGGTATGTAAACGGATAAAATCCCATAATGGATGAAAAAATCCCAAGCGGTGATAAGCCGGATCAATACGCTCCGATACAATAACAGGAATACCTAAACCCTTGCTGACAATCAGTGTAGTAATATTTACGATATCTACATACGATACGATCACATTCGGCTTAAATTTCTTTAAAGCTCGTCTTAGTGCAATTGTGCAAAAGAGCCGCCGTAAAACATCACCAAGCTTTACGACAGGAATATGCCGGAAATGATCTTTCAGAAAATACACTTGCACACGGGGATCTAACGGATATGCAGGAGGCTTTTGCGCTGTTGTAAAGACGAATATACAAACTTCAGTCTCTTCCGCCGCCCAAAAATTAGCCTGTTTTGAAAGATCACGTTCGGCTCCCCCAAATTCTAAAGAAGAAATGACGAATGCAAGACGCACTTTTCCTTTAGGACAAGGAAGAAAGTTGTGAGAATCTGAACTCACGGTATTAGATGTTCTTTTAAAAAATCGCACGCATGTTGAAGCCCTTCGGTATCGATACTATGCCCCAAATGAGGACGCATAAAAGCTTCAAAGGGGACATGATGCGCACGTAAAATTTCTTGTGCTTGAAAAAAAGCTTTTGGAGGAATTACATTATCAGCATCCCCATGGACCAACAGAATATGGGGCTGGAAAGGAGTGTTATTCAAAACATCCGGATCGACAAACACACCGGAAAACCCAACTACCGCCTGCACACCGCACTGTACCCCAAAGTACAAAGCCATCATGGCTCCTTGAGAAAAACCGACTAACGCTACGTCTTTTTCAGAAAAGTGTAATTCCGCAAGGATGGAAGATAAATAAGCGTCAAAGCGTGCTTTTGTTTGTGTCAATTGTGCACACCACTCCGGCAATGTCCAATTACCCATTTTAAACCATTGACGCCCCCCGACATTTCCGTCACAAGGATCGAATCCATCAGGAACACGCACCTCTACCTCGGGGAGAGCCTTGGAGATTTCATACCCAACAGGCCACATATTCTCTGCATTTGCACCATATCCGTGCATCACAATAATAAGTTTCTTTGGTGCTTTGCCATTTGCTGGTTTAAAAATACGTTCTGATGCCTTTATACGCTGTTCCTTCTCAGGGGCTGCTGCCTTTGGTTCTTTACCATAGTACAAAAACAACGCAAGACCTCCGATGATACCAATCGCAGCCAACAAAATATATAACCGCCGCACTCTACCACCAAATTTTACAAACGCACAACACAGTGTATTTTATCAGAAACGCAAAAAAATCTAAATAATATCGTAAAATGGCCTTAACTCTGTAAGGAGAGAATTGGGTCTTGAAGATAGACAACTCTTGCCTGCTGTTTACGACAGTATTTGTGCTAATCACGCTGCTTTCGACTTTCGACAAAAAATACTGATTGATAGGATTCTGTTTCCCATCACCAAGTATTTTTCCAGGTGCGGGCGGTATCAAGCATGCGGCACGCAAATCCCCATTCATTGTCGTACCATGCCATAACGCGGCACAGAGTTCCTTCTACCACTTGCGTGCTGAGCGAATCCACAGTAGCACTAACGCTTGTGTGATTAAAATCAATCGAAACTAAAGGTTCATCCGAGACAGCCAAAATCCCCTTTAACATTCCTTCTGCTGCTTTCTGAAAGGCTGTATTAACTTTAGTCTCTGTTACAGATTGTCTTAATATAAATACACAATCGATCAAAGAAACGTTGGGTATTGGCACACGAATCGCTGTGCCATCTAGTTTTCCCTTCAGTTCCGGAATAACAAGTCCCACCGCTTTTGCCGCCCCTGTAGATGTTGGAATCATGCTGATAGCAGCAGCACGCGCGCGACGAAAATCTTTGTGCGCGGTATCGACTATTCGTTGGTCTCCGGTATAGGCATGTATCGTCGTGACGTATCCTTTTTCTATTCCGAATGTTTCGTGCAAAATAGAGGCAATAGGGGCAAGGCAATTGGTTGTACAGGAGGCATTCGAGACAATTTTGTGTTGAGCAGATAACCCCATATGGTTCACACCATAGACTGTTGTGTAATCAGCCTCTTGTCCTGGGGCAGAAATTAAGACATGAGAAGCCCCAGCCGCAAGATGGCGGGCAGCATCAGAGCGTTTTGTAAAACGCCCCGTACATTCAAAAACAATATCAACAGCATGAGCCTTCCAGGGCAACTCTTCAGGGTTGGTAGAGGTCGTGAATGCAATAGAAGATCCGTCAACGCATAGGGTATGGGCATCTTTTAACTGCACATCAGCCCGCAAAGTTCCATGAACAGAATCATGTTTCAGTAAAAAAACCGCTTCTTCTAGAGAAATAAGGTCGTTAATAGCAACAACCTCTATGTCCGTACAATGGGTTTCTTTGAGGACGCGCAAAACAAGACGCCCAATACGCCCAAATCCGTTAATGGCAATGCGCAACGTCATTTATCATTTCCTTTTTTCTTGATCATTTCAATGACTTTCGTTTGAACAGCTTCCGGTGTCAAACCGAAAAATTGAAACAAATCTTCTGCTTTCCCCGAAGAGCCAAATCGATCTACTCCAAAAGCCTGTCCTTTTTTTCCTATATACTTTTCCCATCCAAAAGTAGAGCCTGCCTCGATGCTGACACGAACAGATGTAAAGCCTAAAACTTTTTGCTTATACCCAGAATCTTGCTGCTCAAAAAGTTCCCAACAAGGTAAAGAGACAACAGCGCCTTGAAATCCTTGCGCATTGAGAAGTTTTTTGGCTTGAACAGCAATGGAAACTTCTGAACCTGTTGCTAGCAGAGTAAATTGGCGTTCTGGAGTATCCTCTTCCAGGATGTACCCCCCTAAAGCTGCATAATTTGCGTTCCATTTAGTTTTGGACCGCACAAGAGGAACGTGTTGACGGGTAAGGAGCAGGGCAGAAGGGTTGTCGCAACATTTTAAGGCACACTCCCAGCACTCGTACGTCTCTATAGCATCCGCTGGACGAAAAACAAAAAGGTTAGGAATAAGGCGTAAGCTCATCAGGTGCTCAATGGGCTGATGGGTAGGACCATCTTCTCCAAGCCCAATGGAGTCATGCGTAAAAAGATAGATAACATGTAACTTCATCATAGCACTTAAGCGCAACGCAGGACGCATATAATCACTGAAAGCAAGAAAAGTTCCTCCATAGGGGATAGTGTTCCCATACAACGCTAACCCATTCATAAACGCCGCCATACCATGCTCTCGAACACCATAATGGAGATATCGTCCATGCGGTGTTTCCGCCATAAAAGGTACTATTCCAGAAATTTTTGTGTTAGTAGAAGGCGTTAAATCTGCCGATCCCCCTATAAGAGCAGGGCATAACGGTACTATCGATTCCAGGACACGATGAGAGTTCATACGCGTAGCACATGGTATAGGGGTATGAAAAGCTTCTTCTTTAAGCTTTTCTAAAGCATCGAATACAATAGAAGGAACAGAACACGTTTTTCGTGAATGGCAAGAAGAGCGTATTGTGTTCCCAAGATTGTACGATTTTTCATTCCGTTGTCTCATAGAACGCCACGCTTTCAAAATGTCTTTTGGAATATCGAAGGGCGCATAAGGCCAGTTAAGTGCTTTTTGCATACGACATCGCTCTTCTGCACCGATAGGAGTCCCATGTATATGGGCTGTTCCAGCAAAAGTCGGAGACCCATGCCCAATTTCCGTACGACACCGAATCAAAGATGGCCTAGGATCCGAAAGGGCTTCACAAATTCCGTCATAAATCTCGGTGTATGTATGACCATCAACTGTACGTACATGCCAATTTTCTGCGACAAAATAGGCGGTTATGTCGCTTGTACGGGATAAATGCGTTGGTCCATCAACCGTAATATTATTATCGTCAAAAAGAACAATCAAAGACCCCAGTCGTAAATGACCAGCAAGAGAGATTGCTTCGTAAGAAATTCCCTCCATTAGATCGCCATCTCCTACAAGTACATAGGTCTTGTGAAGGTTCGCTGAGGCAAGAGCACAGTGCTGCGTAGCGGCAGCACACAAACCAACAGCGGCCGCCAGCCCTTGCCCGAGAGGCCCTGTAGTCATCTCAATGCCTTCAAGTGTGCCATATTCAGGATGTCCGGCTGTTTTTGCATGTATTTGGCGGAAGTTCTTCAAATCTTGCAGTGTGGGGTGTGCATACCCTAGAAAATATAGCAAGCTATAGAGGAGGGCGGATCCATGACCACTCGAAAAAATCAAACGATCCCGATCAGGCCAACGAGGATCCTGTGGGAAAAACTTGAGAAAGTCTCGGCACAATACTGTGACAACATCCGCCATTCCTAAAGGCATACCTGGATGACCAGAGTGTGCTTTTTCTATTACATCTATCGAAAGAAAACGTAACGCTGTCGCAAGGATCTGTAGATCCGAAGAACCTCTTTTTTCCACGGGCACTCTATTGCAATGGTTCATGATCTCTAAGAAACAAAATCTAACATGCAAGATTATGATAGGAACGCTTTCCGGGCAATTTCTTTGAATCCCCTAAACGCATGTTAGGATGTTGAGATTGAGTATAATTTTCTATTATGTCAGCAACTCCAACTTCTGCAATCTAAAAGATGCACTAAAAACAAAATTGCTAATCTTTTCTTTCTCTGAAGGCATCCCCATAAAACAGACACAGAAAAACTGAAGACTCAGTTTAATGCTGAGTCTCCAAGCCCCATCACAAAAACTCAAGAAAGGGCATCTTTCAAAGATTTCCCAGGCTTAAATTTTGGCTGTAGTGAAGCAGGGATAGAAATTTCTTCACCTGTGCGTGGATTTCGGCCTTTTGTAGCAGCTCTCTTAGATACATAAAACGTGCCAAATCCCACAAGGCGAACCTCTTCCTTTTTCTTCAAGGCAACACCAATCGCTCCGATAAAGGCATCAACAGAACGTCCCGCATCAACTTTTGTTAAACCAGCTGACTCAGCCACAAAAGCAATTAAATCATTTTTATTCACAAAATACTCTCCTCAAAATATCTCTTACCCAGGACCAACGAAACACTCTAAGCGAGCAAAAGAGAAAACGTCAATCCTTTTTGTGGTGTTGAGGGAAGAAGATTCCTTACTGTGCGATCAAGATAAAATTCGCCTGGATGAAGCTTTTAACAATAAGTATATTAAGTGTTAACCCCCAATAATTCCTAATGTATGGACTCTTTCTTTGATCTATATAGAACGGGCAAGGCTATGACATTTTTCTTAAGGAAGAAAGATCCTCTTCTCTGGCTTAATAAACATTTCGAATCCTCAGTACTTCAAAATTCTGTATGTTCGTTTATGGCTTCGTTTAAAATTTTTCATAGAACAACAACGCGTTTCTGTAAAAGTTTTATGTGCTTAACCTTGAGCAAGGGTACGTGCCATCCAATCAACAAAATGTCCATTTCCATTAGCTCCCCAAGATAAAATAGCAGGGGTATCATATTCATGGAGTTCAAGAGCACGTCGACTTAGGTTTTCTACACGATCGGATGGGGTTTTAGCCAAAAGAACGTATTCTTGCACCTCTGTAAGGGTAGTTTCCTTGTATATGGATAGAATAGGCCCAATAATATTGATGCATGCGGCCAAACGCTCTTCAACTAGAAGACGGCCGATAGCTTGCGCCATCGTTAAATTTGGACACGTAATATAGACTACAGAAAAATCCATCTTTTCCTTATTTATCACTCTTTCCTTTAGTTCTTGAGCCCTCAAAAAGCACGAAAAATATGCAACAACCTTAAAAAAAGATATACTACAAAAACTTAAGAAGGCGTTTGCATGGCTAAGCTAATGATAGCGGTGCGCGCCAGCTGATCTGCTTGTTCGTTTTCGGGATGCCCTGCATGTCCTTCGACCCATGACCAGGTCACCTGCAAAGATGCGCATAAAGTATCTAACTGAATCCATAAATCCTTATTTTTAACAGGAGTTTTGGCGGATGTCTGCCAATTACGCGCTTTCCAAGTATTCAGCCACGAAGTAATACCCCTTTGCAGGTACTGACTGTCGGTAAAAATATGCACACATGCTCCAGGTTTTAGCGTTTTTAAAGCTTCGATTGCTGCCATCAGCTCCATACGGTTGTTCGTTGTCGCAAGCTCGGCTCCTGATATTTCTTGCTTTCCTATATCTGAACAAATAATAGCTGCCCATCCTCCAGGACCAGGATTCCCGCTGCAAGCTCCATCTGTAAAAATTGTAAATTGTTGCTTGTTTGGCACTTTTCCTCTCTGCAAAAAATCCTCTTGATTTTTTATTAAGATATGCTATTTTTCAAATTATCGCTATGGGTTTTTCAACCTACATGAGATATGGGTGGGGTGCCTAATGGGGCCTCGTTGTTTAGTGTCTGCTTAAAGAAAGGGACGAAATATGTCTAAAGTTATCGGTATTGATCTTGGGACAACGAATTCTTGTGTTGCTGTCATGGAAGGGCGGGAGCCTCGTGTCGTTGAAAATGCAGAAGGAGCGCGTACCACGCCTTCAATGGTTGCTTTTCAAGAATCAGGAGAACGGCTTATTGGCCAAGCGGCCAAGCGGCAAGCTGTAACAAATCCAGAAAATACATTTTATGCCATCAAGCGCTTGATTGGACGGCGGTATGACGATGGTCTTCTAAAGAAGTACCAAACACCGTACAAAATTGTCGCAGCAAAAAATGGTGATGCCTACGTTGATGCGCGAGGGACAGATTATAGCCCAAGTCAAATTAGTGCGTTTATCTTGCAAAAAATGAAAGAAACAGCAGAGCATTTCTTGGGAGAAAAAGTAACGCAAGCTGTTATCACAGTGCCTGCTTATTTCAATGATGCGCAGCGTCAAGCAACTCGTGACGCAGGGCAAATTGCAGGTCTTGAGGTTTTGCGTATTATCAATGAACCAACGGCTGCGGCACTAGCTTATGGCCTTGATAAAAAGGGAAGTGGTGTCATTGCTGTCTATGACCTTGGAGGAGGAACTTTTGACGTCTCTATTTTAGAAATTGGAGATGGTGTTTTCGAGGTTAAGTCCACCAATGGAGACACCTTTTTAGGTGGAGAGGATTTTGATAAAAGGCTCATCGATTTTCTTGCTGATGAATTTAAGAAAGATGCAGGAATTGATTTACGTCAAGATCGTTTAGCCTTACAGCGTTTAAAAGAAGCAGCGGAAAAAGCAAAAATAGAACTTTCTTCTGCTTTGGAAACAGAAGTGAATCTACCCTTTATTACGGCAGATGCGAGTGGACCAAAGCACTTAACCGTAAAGATTACTCGGGCGAAATTTGAGGCTTTGGTTGAAGATTTAATACAGAGGACAATCGAACCCTGCAAAAAAGCGCTCAGTGACGCGAATATCGGCATTAAAGATATTTCAGAGATTGTTCTCGTCGGAGGCATGACACGTATGCCACGTGTTATCGAAGCGGTAAAGACATTCTTTGGGCGCGATCCACATCGTGGAGTTAATCCGGACGAAGTAGTAGCCGTTGGTGCTGCTATCCAAGGAGGAGTTTTAAAAGGGGATGTCAAAGATGTGCTCCTTTTAGATGTAACGCCCTTGTCTTTGGGGATTGAAACGCTCGGTGGAGTGTTCACGCGTCTTATCGATAGAAATACAACGATTCCGACAAAGAAGAGTCAGATTTTCTCGACGGCAGAAGATAGTCAAACAGCTGTGACTATTCGCGTGTTTCAAGGTGAGCGTGAAATGGCTGCAGACAATAAGCTTTTGGGGCAATTTAACCTAGAAGAAATTCCGCCAGCACCACGTGGTATGCCGCAAATCGAAGTGACGTTTGATATTGATGCGAATGGTATGGTGCATGTTTCTGCTAAAGATAAAGCGACAAATAAAGAGCAAACGATCCGTATCCAGCCATCTGGTGGGCTTTCCAAAGAAGACATCGAGCGTATGGTGAAAGATGCTGAAGCCCACGCCGATGAAGATCGTAAGCGCAAAGAGTTTGTTGAGGTACGCAATCAAGCAGATCAGCTTGTGCATGCCACTGAGCAGTCTCTTTCTAAGTATGGGGATAAAATATCAGCTGAAGAGAAATCTGCTATCGAAACAGCTGTTGCTGACCTAAAATCCAATTTGGAATCTGAAGATCCAGAAACGATCAAAACGAAAATCAATGCTCTTTCTTCTGCCTCTATGAAGCTTGGGGAAGCCGCTTATAAGGCGGCTCAGGAAGAAGCGCCTTCTTCTGAAGCAACATCTTCTGCGAAAACTTCTGACGAATCTGGGTTAAAGCCTGCAGACGTCGTGGACGCTTCTTTTAAAGAAGTTAAAGAAGATGGTAAATAATCTACTTATCAGGTGGGTATGTTCCCCCCTATTTTCCATTAAGGGCTTTATTACATGGCAAAAGACTATTATGCGATTTTAGGCGTTTCGCGTTCCGCTTCTCAAGACGAGCTTAAAAAGGCATTTCGCAAATTAGCAGTAAAATATCACCCCGATAAAAATTCCGGGGATAAGGTAGCAGAGCAGAAATTTAAAGAGATTAATGAAGCCTATGACATCCTAAAGGATGAGCAGAAACGGGCTGCGTATGACCGTTTTGGCGAAGCTGCTTTCCAGGGCGGGAATGGATTCAACCCCGGGGCCCAAGAGGGAGGGTTTAGCTTTAATATGGGAGGTGGGGCTTTTTCGGATATTTTTGAAGAAATCTTTTCCGGAGGCCCTACACGTGGACACACTTCCCGTCAAGACACACGTATGCGTGGAGCAGATTTGCGTCATGATGTTCGGCTAACGCTTGAGGAAGCTTTTCAGGGAAAATCAGTACGTTTGAAATTGCGTGTCCCTATCGCTTGTGCCACGTGCAAAGGAACAGGAGCAGAAGGAGGAGCCCAACCTGCCACTTGTGCCGCTTGTCGGGGGACAGGAGCGGTCCGCTTTACACAAGGTTTTTTTACAGTGGAACGTACATGCACGCAATGCGGTGGGGCAGGCCAGACAATCGAAAGGAAATGCCCAAAGTGTCGTGGAGAAGGACGTATCCATCAAGAACGTACTCTTGAGACTTTGATTCCTGCGGGGATAGAGGATGGTGCCCGTATTCGATTGTCCGGCGAAGGAGAAGCTGGTGTACGTGGCGGGCCGTCAGGAGATTTATATATTTTTGTGCAAATTACTTCCCATCGTTTATTTCAACGTGAAGGAAATGCTTTGCACTGCACGGCGCCTTTAAAAATGACGACGGCTGCTCTTTCGGGAACGCTAGAAGTGCCCACAATCGATGGCACGAAGGCGCAGGTTTCTATCCCTCAAGGGACACAGTCAGGACAAACATTCCGTCTAAAAGGGAAAGGAATGACGGCTGTGCGCAGTAGTTCGCGTGGCGACATGTTTGTGCATGTTCAGGTAGAAACACCGGTACATCTGACAAATAAGCAGAAAGAATTACTTGAAGCCTTTGAAAAAGAAGGGGACTCCAGTAAAACGAATCCACAATCCGAAGGATTTTTCGCGCGTATCCGGGATTTCTGGCAAGAACTCTGTGACACGTCAAAAGAAAATGGAGAATATTGACGCTTTGTCTCCTCATCACAAAGCGCATGTTACTTCTTATGAAGAAGGAATGCGCTTACAGCGTTGGTTACAACGTCATTTTCCGAGCCTTTCCTATAGTGCTTTACAAAAATGCCTTCGGCAAAAGCGTATCCTTGTAGACAAAACGCCGGTTAACGGGAATATCTCTCTTAAAGCAGGACAAGAGATTGAGCTCATCGATCAAAAGATACAAAGCGAGGAAGCTTCTCGAGTTGCCTCTTCTTTTTCTGAAGAAGAGACCGTTAAGTATGAGCATCAACTACGTAACCTGATCCTTTATGAAGATGCGCAATGCTGTGCTTTGAATAAACCCGCAGGATTAGCGGTGCAAGGAGGCAGCAAAGTTTATTGCAGCGTGGATACACTCCTTAAAGGCCACTTTGCTCTTACAAAAGAATATTATCTTCTTGTACATCGTTTAGATAAAATGACGTCTGGCTTACTGTTGATTGCCAAAGGACGCGCTGTTGCTGAATATTTTAGGTGTCTTTTTCAAGAACATCGTATCCGGAAAACTTATCTGGCGATCACCGATGGTGTTCCGCATCCCCCGAAAGGACGTATTTCTGCACCTATTATAAAAAAACGCTTTGGGGGAGAAGAGCGTGTTGTTATTAATTCAGAAATTGGCCAGCCTGCTGAAACAGATTATCGTGTGCTGAAAGCGTATACTTCTTATGCATTATTAGCGCTGTACCCTTTAACAGGACGTACTCATCAGTTGCGCGTGCATTGTTCTGCCGTTCTGGGCACGCCTATTGTTGGTGATATAAAATACGGAACTGTGCAAAAAGCATCTCTGCATACAGCGCCTAAAGAAAATGTAAATTTACTATTACATGCGTATCAATTACACGTCCCAAACCTCCCGATATTAACGGCGCCTGTGCCAGAAAGCTTTTCAAATATCGCCAATGGGAATTTTTGTACGTATTGGGAAGAGTTTGCGTAATGATATTACATCAAAAATTAACCAACCTTTGACAAAATAGAAATGTGTTCCATTGAAAGCGTTGGGAAACATGTGTAAAGAGTATAAGATTAGGTATGTTGAGGGTGTATAATTTTAAGTGTCGGAGGAATGCATGACTAAAAGCCAAAAAATATGGAGAAACCTCGTTATATGGGGTGGCATTTTAGTTGTTGCTCTCCTTTTTTGGTTTCTAAAACTACGAAAGACAGAGCTAGAGACAGAGGATATGCAAGCTGTGTTTTCGCAGGTACCTGTTGTCGAAGCTGTTCAGGCGCGTCTTGGCAATATGCAGCATACATTAAGGTTAACAGGCACCTTGCGTCCTAATGATCGGGCGATTATTCGCGCTGAAGTTGACGGCAGAATTAAGAAGATTCATTTCCAAGAAGGATCTTTCGTTGATAAAAAAGATCTTTTAATTGAACTTGACAGCTCCCGCGCAAAAGCTAGCTTAAGAGAAGCTAAAGCAAAGCTACAACATGCCGAAAGTGAATATGAGCGTACACAAAAATTAGCCGCAGAACAGATTATTTCTTCCAGTGAATGCGATAGGCGTCGATCAGAAATGGAAGCTTTGCGAGCTCAAGTTGATTTTCAAGAAGTTATGTTGAAAAAGCATAACATTCGCGCTCCTTTTGATGGCATTATTGGATTGAAAGAGATTAGCAAAGGAGAGTTTGTCAACGCAGGTAAAGAATTGGTTGTCCTTGTCGATTGCACACCTTTGAAAATTGATTTCAAAGTACCGGAAATGAGTTTGCGTCATGTTTACGTTGGTCAAACAGTGCACGTTTTTCCTAACGAACTTGAGCAGAAATTTTTTGCAAAAATTATCGCCATAGATCCCATCGGTGACTCTTCTGCCCATAGCTTTGTTGCACGCGCTGTATTGGAAAACCAAAGTGCCTCGATGCGACCTGGAGGATTTGCAGAAGTATATGTTCCTATTGAAGAAGGGGAGCAATCCATTCTTGTGCCCGAAAGTGCCATCGAACGCCGTGGAGATATGGACATTGTCTATCGCATCATTGACGGCATTGTTATTCGCTCCCCTGTTATTACAGGAGAAAGAAAAAATGGTGAAGTCGAAATCTTAAGTGGTGTTGATGAAGGAGATTATGTTGTAACAGCGGGCCATATGAAAGTACGGGATAACAAACCTGTTCTTATCCAAGAAAGCGTGATGCAAACTTCTCCTAATAAGCAAAAGGAGCCTGCCGCTTCGTCCACAAAAGGAACTTCGGAAAAGAAAGAAACAGGTGTAGCAGAAAAAGCGAAGGATAAAGTTTCGGAAGAAGGGCAGATTGCTAACGCTGAGGAAAAGGCATCAGTTCCTCAAGAAGAAGGGTTTGTAAAGCGTTTTGTTCATTCCTTAAAGACCTTATTCCATAAAGATAAAGTTTCAGAAGAAGGGCAGGTTGCTAATGCTGAGGAAAAGGCATCAGTTCCTCAAGAAGAAGGGTTTGTAAAGCGTTTTGTTCACTTCTTAAAGACCTTATTCCATAAGGACAACCAGTCTTCCGAAGAATCAGGGCAAAAGCAATTTAAGGACAAGAATACGGATCAATCTGCTCCAGTACAAGGGGAGGATACGTCAACCGCTTCTGTTGAACCTCCTGCTTTGTCTATAGAAGAGGCTTCTGGAAAAAGAGAAGGGGAAACATCGGAAGATACGTTTTCTGAGATATCTGAAGGTGCGTTACAGTCAGAGAAACAGTAAATCTTAGCTAAAGGAGAGTATTGTGGGAATTTCTGAAGTTTGCGTTCAGCGCCCTGTGTTTTCCACAGTGTTGACCCTTGTGCTTGTTCTTTTAGGATGTGTGTGTCAAACACGCCTTTCTGTCCGCCAGTTACCCCGTATCGAAAAACCGATTATCTCTATTGAGACTTCCTATCCTGGAGCAAATCCTGAAGTGGTCGAAACACAAGTAACAAAACTATTAGAAGGAAGTTTTGCGACGATCCAAGGTGTTGAACTTATTACCTCACACAGTAGCAACGAACAGAGCACTATCAGCATTACTTTTCGTGAAGACAGATCGATAGATGCGGCCGCAGGAGATGTGCGGGATAGATTAGCCCGAACACAAGACCAACTGCCGCATGACATTCCACCGCCTATTATTCGAAAAGCAGATTCTGATGCACGGGCGATCATGACGGTCGTTGTGACAAGTGATCAGCATTCGATAGACGATATCAGAAATTACGTTGATCGTTACGTTAAAACAAAATTCGAAGTGCTTAATGGTATTGCGCGCGTCGATGTTTTTGGAGGAAGCGATCGTGCCATGCATATCCGTCTTGAACCGCACAAGATGGCGGCTTATGGCTTGACGCCATTGGAAATACGAGAATCCATCCATCAGCAAAATCTTCAGCGTCCAGGAGGACGTATTGTCAGTCAAGATCGTGAATATATGTTGATGACTGTAGGAGAGCTTACAACACCTGAAGAGTTTAATAAGTTAATCGTGGCTAATACGAATGGACGATCTATTCGATTAGTCGATATTGGACATGCAGAGTTTAGCCCTAAAGATGTACGAGACGGTATGTGGGTTAATGGACGAGACGGTGTTGGATTTGGGCTTGTTAAGCAAGCCGTAGCGAATCCATTAGAAGTCGGACATTTGGTGAAGAAGCTCATTCCAGAAATCGAGAAATCTTTGCCTACTGGAATGAAAATCGCTTTAGCAGGAGATTCCACAAAATATATCGAGCATTCCATTAAGTGTGTGTATAGAACGCTTTTCGAATCAACTTTGTTGGTCATTGGTGTGGTTTATTTGTTTTTATGGTCTATTCGGGCAGCATTTATCCCTCTTGTAACGATTCCAGTATCCATTATCGGAACGTTTATTATCCTTTATGTATGCGATTTTTCGATTAACGTCATTACATTGCTCGCTCTTGTTTTGGCAATTGGGCTTGTTGTTGATGATGCCATCGTTGTGCTGGAAAATGTCCACAGGTACATGGAAAAAGGAATGTCACGATTTCAAGCTGCCGTCAAAGGAACGCAAGAAATCGCCTTTGCGGTCATTGCGATGACATTAACATTAGCAGCTGTTTATGCGCCTATTTCTCTTACCCCGGGAAAAATAGGAAGCTATTTCAAAGAATTTTCTGTTGCCTTAGCGGGTTCAGTCGTGATTTCTGGGATTGTTGCCTTAACACTCTCTCCGATGATGTGTTCAAAATTCCTTTCCTCTGAAAAGCAAAAGAAGCAAGGAAAGCATGCCCTTTATTTAAAACGTATAGAAGATTTGTATAAAACTGCCCTTCATACGGCCTTCAGGAATCGATGGAAAACGCTTGGAGCAGGTGTTCTTTTTTTATTAATTGGTTTTGGAAGCGCCTATTTTTATCTACCCTCTGAAAGTATTCCAGGGGAAGATGATGGATATTTAGGACTCAGTGGATATGGGCCAACAGGCGCTACGTACTCTTTCATGAAACGCTATGCCCAACAAGTGGATTCAGTCGTAAAGGAAATTCCAGAGCTAGAGCTCCGCAGTATCAATGTAAACGGCAGCAGTATCGAAGGGGGACTATCCCTTAATGATTGGGATAAGCGCTCACGTACTGCTCAAGAGATTGCAGAATCGGTTCAACCAGAATTGAAAAAAATTACAGGTGTTGAAGTTAATGTATTTAGCAATAAAGGATCTGGTGTTGAAGGCAACTTAGTGGAATTCGTGCTGCAAACCAATGCGGGATACTCTTATTTAGAACAGTATGGAGCTGCGATGAATGCGCTTCTTTACGGGATGCCAACGTATTTTTCGCGCGTTGAAGGATCGATGGCTCCAACCGCTCAGGAATATACCGTAGAGCCAAATCGAGAAAGAGCCGCTTCTTTAGGGGTGCGGGTCGGAGATGTGGCCGATACGGTTGAGATCCTTGTGCGAGGGCGTGTTGCAAGTCGTTTAAAACAAGATTCCAAGCGCTATGACGTATTTATTAAAGTAGCGGACGCTTTGCATCAAACGCCATCTGATATTATTAATAATATCTTTGTCCGATCTAGAGAAGGATCAGTACGTGAAGGGGTAAAAATGGTTCCTTTATCGGATCTTGTGTCGATTAAATCGCGTCAAGCTCCTGTTACATTGGATCATTACGATCAGCTGTTATCGTTGCGTTTTAAAGCGGAAATTGCTAAAGGGCGAAGTCTGGGGGAAGCGGTGGCGATGGTAGATTCGTTATGTGCGCGTTTTCTACCGGAAGATGTGCGTCTTTCTTTCGTAGGATCAACCCATGCTTTCTTGGAAGAAAACCAGCAGATATACTTTATTTTTGGAATGGCGATTTTGTTCATTTACCTCGTTCTTGCAGCACAATTTGAAAGTTTTATCGATCCTTTCATCATCCTTCTCAGTGTGCCTCTTTCGTTGACAGGGGCTCTTCTTACTTTAACCTGCATCGAAGGAGGAAGTCTTAATATCTATTCCAAGATTGGATTGGTGACACTTATTGGCCTGATCGCAAAGCACGGTATTTTAATTGTCGATTTTGCGAATAAATTGCGAGAAACCTGAAAGGCTAGTTTTGAAGCGATTATCGAAGCCGCTACACTGCGTTTGCGTCCTATTTTAATGACGACTTTTGCAATGACTCTGGGAACGCTTCCTTTGGCTTTAGCAACAGGAGCAGGTGCTGGATCACGGCGGCAGATCGGATGGGCTATTGTAGGAGGAATGACCTTCGGAACAATTTTCACGCTGTTTATTGTTCCTATTGTGTACGATTTATTCGCCAGGATAAGAGGGGTAAAAAAAAAGCACGGCACGGATCAATCGAAAAATATTGAAGTATCTTAAGCTTTTTGGCAAAACGGGAAACATCCAACAAAGGAACAAAAGGTGGACCGTCTTTCTGATTTGCGTTCTCTTCTTAAAGCACAAAGACTTGATGGGTTTATTTTACCAAAGGAGGATCGTTTTCAGAGTGAGCACCTACCGCCTTGGGAAGAGCGTCTTGCGTGGTTAACGGGTTTTACAGGATCTGCGGGGCTAGCTATTGTCCTGATAGATCGGGCAGCACTTTTTGTGGATGGACGATACCTTCTTGCTGCTTCACGCCAGGTTTCAAATGCTTTCCAGGTTATAAGCGAAGCGCCAGCATGTTGGATAAAGCAGGCTCTGCCTAAAGCGGGGACTATTGGATTTGATCCATGGCAATTGACAGAAGCACATCTAAAGCGCTTCCAAAAAGCAGTTTCGCATTTGGTTTTTCGTCCAGTGATGAAAAACTTTGTGGATACCTTATGGAAAAATCGTCCTGTCCCCATATTTCCTAAAATTATTCCCCACGAAGAGTGTTTTTCTGGTGCTTCTTCCCAGCAAAAACGCGAAGAAGTTTTACGTACAGTTAGGAAGTTCGGAGCGCAAGCTTTACTTTTAACAGATCCAGCTTCTATCGCCTGGCTTCTCAATATGCGCGCGGATACGCCTTATGTGCCTGCACCTCCTGCTTATGCGCTCCTTGAAGGGGATATGAAGGTAGCATTATTTAGTGACATTCTAGAATTCCCCCCTATTTCCGAATGCACAAGGCACTCTTTTGCAGAATTAAAAACAGTGATAGAGGCCCTTTGTGTAGAAACGATACTGATTGATCCTGAAGAGGCGCCTTGTGGCGTTATTAATTTTCTTACTTCAGCAAATAAGAAACTCGTCCGAGAACAAAACCCTTGTCAGCAGTTAAAGTCCATTAAAAATGTTACAGAATTATGCGGATTTCGCGCATGCCACAAACGTGATGCTGTCGCTGTTATAGAATTTTTTGCATGGCTTAACAAAGCATTGCTTCATACGCCTGTAAACGAATGGTCGGCATCAGAAAAACTGCTTGCGTTTCGGGCACGAGACTCTCTTTTCCAAGGGGCCTCATTTGAAACAATTTCTGCTGCAGGGGCGAATGCTGCCTTTATTCACTATCACACGCCTCGTGCAGCGGCACGTGCTTTAATGCCTGGAGAACTATACTTGCTTGATTCTGGTGGGCATTACCAGGATGGTACGACGGATTGTACGCGTACTATTGGGCTAGGATCCATAACGAACGAACGCATTAAACGTATCTATACCACCGTATTGAAAAGTCTTATCGCTGTTACAACAACAGTTTTCCCTAAGGAAACATACGGTGCCGCTTTAGATAGCATAGCGCGTCGTCCTTTATGGGCATTAGGGCTCGATTATGCTCACGGTACGGGGCATGGCGTTGGGCATTTCCTCAACGTCCATGAAACACCGCCCAATATTTCTCGTTTTTCCAAAACGTCCCTTAAAGCCGGAATGGTTCTTTCTATTGAACCAGGATATTACGAAGCGGATGCTTTCGGAATACGTCTTGAGAATTTAGTTGAAGTAGTGCATGCCCCAGAAGCCTCAGAATTTTTGGCTTTTTCTTCTTTAACACTTTTACCCTTCGAGCCAGCCCTTTTAGAAAAAGGCCTCCTTACATTAGAGGAGATAAGTTGGTTAAAAATCTATCATGACACAATTTGGAATTTATTAAGCGGATACCTTTCCGAAGAAGGTCAGAATTGGTTGAAGCGGAGGATGCTATAGAATCTAAACAGATAAAAATAAGCCTTAGGATCCGATACCGAGAATAATCCCTATACCTCTCGTATAAATTGCTCGCATGGGTAGAACGCTTGTCATACGCTGCTATTGAGTTATCCCCCGCCTTACACACGTACCTTAATAACTTCAAAGGCTTCTGCTGTGATAATGGGAAGCAAATGCAAAACCAATATACTTAAAAGCTCATTTCCAAATTACTGCAAAAACTGATAGAGTAACGTAAGATTTTATGTTGACCCAAAAATTAGAGAAATTGTGTTCCATCTTAAGCCATTAACGTTGTCTGGATCTGAGGTCTTGCCTCTTGTCGAGGGAGGTAAAGGAATTTCTGTTTCTACAGGCGCAACATGTGGCGCTTGGGCACAGATGGAGGCGATTGGAACCTTTTCTGCTGTGAATGCTGATGCTTTTACCTTTGAAGAACACATTTTCTCAAAAATTTACGCAGGAAAAACGCGTGCTGAACGTTACAAAGAGCTTATCATGCAAGCCATCAAAGGAGGAATTACCCAAGCTAAAATCGCTCACGAAATAGCCCAAAGAAAAGGCCGTATTCACATGAATGTTATGTGGGAAATGGCAGGAACAGAGGAAATCTTGCATGGCATCCTCTCGCGCGCAAAAGAGTTCATTCATGGGATAACGTGCGGTGCCGGAATGCCCTACAAAATGGCAGAAATCGCAACGCAATATGGTGTTTATTATTATCCCATCGTTTCTTCTGCACGGGCCTTTCGCGCTCTTTATAAGCGTACATATCATAAATTTTGCACTTTCTTAGGGGGTGTCGTTTACGAAGACCCCTGGAGAGCGGGCGGCCATAATGGGCTGTCCAATAGTGAAAATTCGAATACGCCAGAATCCCCTTATCCTCGCGTCGTTGCTTTACGCGCTTTGATGCGCGAATACGGCCTGGATGCTGTCCCAATCATTGTTGCTGGAGGTGTATGGTGGCTTTCGGAATGGACGGATTGGATCGATAACCAGGAAGTTGGCCCTGTTGCTTTTCAATTTGGAACGCGTTCGCTTTTGACACAGGAATCTCCTGTTGCGCAAGCGTGGCACAAATTGCTTTTATCCTTAAAGAAAGGCGATGTGAAAGCAACAACGTTCAGCCCAACAGGATTTTATTCTTCTGCTGTCAATAACGTGTTTCTTCAAGAGTTGCAAGATAGATCTGCGCGACAAATAGCCTATCAAGAAACTTCTTCAGAGACTTTTTCTGTACCTTTTACTATAGGAGTACGCGGAAATATTGTATACATAAAATCTTCAGATAGAGAGCTTATTCATACTTGGCAAACAGCTGGATATGCTGTTCCTTTGCGTACACCAGAAGGCACGTTTGTATTCGTCACGTCAGAGCAAGCGAACGCAATCAAACAAGACCAAGCAGCTTGTGTAGGATGTTTAAGTGCTTGCCGCTTTAGTGGATGGTGTCAAGCGCAACAAGAGCTTGTCGGTTGTGCAGATCCACGCTCCTTTTGTATTCAAAAAACGTTGCAAGCTGTTGCCCATGGAGGGAACCCTAATACAGAACTTGTTTTTGCTGGCGACACTGCTTATCGCTTTGCTGAAGATCCTTATTATGCGAATGGCTTTATTCCTTCGATAAAACAGCTTGTGAGACGTATTCAAACGGGGTTCTAATGTTCGCGCTGACGTCTCCCTTTGCACCTGCCGGAGACCAACCAACCGCCATAAAAGAGCTGATACAAGGAATTTTGCAAGGCGAACGCAACCAAGTTCTTTTGGGGGTTACGGGATCTGGAAAGACCTTTACAATGGCGCATGTCATTCAAGCGCTCAATCGCTCAACTCTTATCTTGGCGCCAAACAAGACTCTTGCCGCACAATTATACGGCGAGATGAGAGGATTTTTCCCTCAGAACGCTGTGGAATATTTCGTATCGTATTATGATTATTACCAACCTGAAGCATATGTCCCGCGCACGGATACCTATATCGAGAAAGAAGCAACTATCAATGAACAGATTGATCGGATGCGTCATGCTGCGACACGTTCTCTTCTTGAACGTAAAGACGTTATCATTGTTGCAAGTGTTTCATGCATTTATGGCATTGGTGATCGAGACGCCTATAGCGCGATGACCCTACAGCTTGAGAAGGGACAAATATATCAACATAATAAATTACTCAGCAAGCTCGTCGATCTACAATATACGCGTAATGACATGGTGTTGAATCGTGGCCAATTCCGGGTACTAGGAGACACTATCGAAATCTATCCCTCACATGCAGAGGGGTTTACGTGGCGCCTTTCTTTATTTGATGATGAAATCGAAGCGATATCAGAAGTTAATGCCCTTACAGGGAAAAAGCAAGCTGCTGTTGATAGCATCAAACTTTATGCGAACAAGCATTTTGTGACAACAGCAGACCGTTTACCTGGTATCATTGCCGGAATACAAGAAGATCTGGCAGTACGGTATAAAGAACTGAAAGATGCGGGGAAATTGCTTGAAGCACAGCGCCTGAATGAGCGTATCAGTTTCGACATCGAGATGCTGCAAGCAACTGGCCATTGCCAGGGAATTGAGAACTACTCACGCTATCTTACGGGCCGTCAACCTGGAGCTCCTCCTCCAACGCTTTTTGAGTATTTGCCTGCTGACGCTTTGCTCATTGTCGATGAAAGCCACGTTGCAGTTCCGCAAATTGGTAGTATGTACCGAGGCGACCAGGCGCGAAAAACAACGCTTAGCGACTATGGTTTTCGCCTTCCTTCTTGTGTAGATAATCGCCCATTAAAATTCGAAGAATGGGATACTTTACGCCCACAAACGATTTTTGTTTCGGCAACACCTGGTCCATGGGAATTAGAGCGCACACAAGGTGCCTATGTTGAACAGGTCATCCGTCCTACAGGTTTGATAGATCCTGCATGCATCATCC
>JAIRST010000045.1 GCA_031255325.1 Holosporales bacterium
AATAAATGGAAATCAACAAAGAACGTTTCCTTCCCCAGATATCGCCAATATATCCAAACAAGATAGCGCCTAACGGACGGGCGATAAGACCTGACGCAAAGGCCCCAAAGGAAGCGATAAGCTGCTGAAAAGAGTCTCCTGATGGAAAAAAAGTGCACCCTAAGATGGCTGCAAAATAGCCATATAAAGCAAAATCGAACCACTCAAGAGAGCTTCCAGCTACACATGATAAGATAACACGTTTGAGCGCTTGAAATTCGGATGAACTTTTCGCTTTATGCATAGGATCCTCTTTTAAATTTTAGGGAAAGTCTCAAAGAACTTTAAAAAAACACTCCCTAAGATGCCCGTTTTTCAAAGATAAGGCAATCTGAAACAGGGCGTTCTTCTTTTTGGGTAACTATTCTTCCATCAAAATATAAAGAAGAAGACTTTCCCCCATCAAGATTAATGGCCTCTATACATTCTAGATCAAGCATAAGTTGCGCAAGCTCTAAGAGCGTTAACCCCTCTACTCCTGAAGTCGTTCCTTCTTCTCGACAGAGCTTTAAAACTTGATCTATAGGTATCGTATTGAGTTTTGTTTGATAGGGCGGATCCAAAGTGGAAGCTTTGTCGCGCAAGAGTACTCTGACTTCCCCAAGAGTAAAACTGTTGACATCTCGTGCACTGTGATGTTCGGCAACAACTAAAACGATCGTTCCATTGGCCCGTACTCCTATGGCTGTTCGCGCATGCCGCGCTGTACCGAAAGTTGTTTTCCATTCATAAATGGCAGGAATAATCTTTCCATCAAGAACTAACGGAGGAATACCTGTCACACAAGAATCCTTTGACTGCAGTGAACAATGAGGGCTTAAAGTAATGTTTAATACAGCAGTTGATAGCCCTTTTTGTGGAACTTTGTCACGAGGAAGAGAGACAACGTATCCACCGGATGGAATGTCACAATTTCCGTGATTTTCTGATGTAATGCGCTGACAATTTTTGTCAAATGCAATTTCCACTCTCCCCGAGAGAGGTGTGCGCGTCCGTTTTCCCCAAAAGCTTGTGTATAAGAGGACATCTTCCGTACGCGCCGCTTTATTAACAGCGGTAACAGGCACGCATGCAGTCCCAAAACAAACAGAAGCTTGCCCATGACATGGGACAATTTTTAAAGTGTTCTCGCTGAGCACAAGACAGAAATGTTCTTTCAACGCTAAACCGGCAATTTCTCCCTTTAAAATGAGTGTTGCACTGGGAATCCCATCTGTATTCTCTCCCATTTCAAAAAAACCGCCATTGATGGCAATCGCCGTTGGAAATCGTTGGGCGCAAGAGCTGACTGTTTCTCGGCCGAACAACGCGTCTTGCGCTTTCACTAAATGTGCTTGAAAAGCTTGAGTAGGAAACGTCACAATGTGAATAATATGCTTATCTGATCGACGCACTTCATAAGTCGGTTCCGAAAATGCGAAAGTAGTAAAAAACAAAATGCTTGCTAAAGCAATATAACGTCTCAACCATCCAGTATGCTTATTGATATGCATGTCTTCTTCTTGCCCTTCTCAAATCATCGCTAATCCACCGTTTACGTGAAGCGTTTGTCCTGTCATATACGATGCCTCGGAGCTTGCCAAGAAAAGTGCTGCTGCTGCAACTTCCTCAGGCGTGCCCGCACGACGAACGGGGATAGCCTCCTTGAAATGCTGTTTCTGCTCATCTGTTAAGGAGTCCGTCATTGCCGAAGCAATAAAGCCGGGAGCGATACAATTTACAGTAATACCTCGGGCCGCAACCTCAGCAGCAGTAGATTTCGTAAGACCAATCAACCCTGCTTTCGAGGTCGCATAGTTCGCTTGTCCAGCATTTCCTGTAACCCCAACGATGGAGGTAATGTTTATGATACGCCCCCAATGCTGCCCTAGCATATTTTTAATGGCAGCACGCATCAAACGGAAGGGAGATTCTAAGTTAACCGCAAGAACATGCTCCCAAGCTTCATCAGACATACGCATCAGCAAGCCATCTCGCACAATACCTGCATTATTGACCAAAATATCGACGTTCCCAAGGACTTGCCCAACATTCGGAATCAACTTTTCGGTTGCATCCGTATCAGCAAGGTTACACGGAAAACTGTGCACTCGTTCTCCAAGTTCATCAGCTAAATGGGCTAATGCTTCACGTCGTGTTCCAGATAGAGCAACCGTCGCGTTCGCAGTATGTAAAGCACGCGCAATTGCCGCCCCAATATCCCCTGTAGCCCCTGTAACAAGAGCAATTTTTCCTTTTAAATCAAACATTTTATTCCTCCTCACGTACCTTCTTTAAGAAATTCTTCAATCTCTTGCGGTGTGTTAAGTGTACTCACACGCCTATCTGGAGCGATACGCCGCATAAGGCCTGTTAAAACGCGCCCTGCCCCAATTTCAATAAAATGATCGACTCCTAAAGAAATAAGGCATTGCATACTCTCTGTCCATCGGACGCAATGCGTTATCTGATCTATAAGAAGTGCTGCAATTTTTGTGCCATCTGACGTAGGTTCTGCTGTAACGTTAGAAACAAGCGGAACCTCTGGATTTCTTAGGGATATGTTGGTAAAAGCTTGGCGCATATCCTCTTGCGCTGGAGCCATTAAAGAACAATGGAAAGGCGCACTGACTTCAAGAGGAACGGTACGTTTGGCGCCTTTTTCTTTTGCCCAGACTACCGCTGAATCAAGCGCCCGTTTTTCTCCGCTGATAACAATTTGTCCAGGGCAATTATCGTTGGAGATTTCACAAACTCCATCAGCAGAGGCCATTTTCACGATCTCTTGAACGGTAGGAATATCCACTCCTAAAACAGCTAACATCCCTCCTATATTTCCAGGAACAGCATCTTGCATCGCCTTTCCCCGTATACGCAACATCCTAGCCGTATCTTCCAGAGATAGTGCTTTAAAAGCTGCAAGTGCAGCATATTCCCCTAAGGAATGCCCTGCACCATAAGCACTTTGTTCCGATAGAAAGAAACCTCCTTCTTTTTCAAGCACTGCTGCGACTGCAAGGCTTACGGTCATAAGAGCAGGTTGCGTATTTTGCGTCTCTTTTAAAGTTTCTTGAGGACCATGAAATATCAACTGGGACAAGTTCTCTGACAAAGCTTCGTCGACACATGCAAATACATCACGGGCTGCAGGAAAAGTGTCGTAAAGCTCTTTTCCCATGCCCACAAATTGCGCTCCTTGCCCTGGAAAGAGAAATGCCCGTGTCAAAATATCCTCTTTATCTTTACGTTAATCGAAGCTACTTTTTCTTTCTCTTAGGATCAAGAGCGAAAGATAAAGGGAGCTCTTGCTCTTGAAATATAAGCTTTTATGCAGTACATAGAATTTATCGGGGCGTAGCGCAGTCTGGTAGCGCATCTGCTTTGGGAGCAGAGGGTCGGAGGTTCGAATCCTCTCGCCCCGACCATGTATTTTGGGTACTGTTTATCTTGTGGCATATCTTTGGGATATTTGAATAATATTATAAGATGCGCTTTTGTGGATCCCATATTTTCCAAAAATCGAGGCGTTAAAATGTGATTTTTCTGGATCCCTTGCTTTTTACGATCAATTCAAAATCATACTTTAAGTTAGTCGAGAATTATGATGCTCATTAAAAGAACTCTTACAGAAACCATAAAACGCGCAAACCAAAATTTTCCAGCTGTTTTTGTGCACACATACCCTTATTCCCTATACAAATAATAACGATAATAAAAAGAATATGGGCTCAACCGTATTTTGAACCATGCTTCTTCCTGTGCTCTTCAAAAGAGGCCACATGAAAGCAAAAAACTATGTGGTGTTTTTGCAACTTACTTCTTATGAACGTTAATATTTTAGCTTAAAAAATACAATATTTATCTTTTATTAACCAATGCCGGACTTTATATGCCATAGAACCTAAAGGGAGTATTAAGAATGAATAGAATTTTGTTAAGAACTGTTGCTGGTGTTTTAGCTGCATTTCCTCTGCTGATGGTAGGGGCACAAGAGGAAGAAGAAGTGAATGCTGATCTTAATAACTCTGGTGGATTTGCCGTGAGTACAAGTGGAGAGTTACAGAGTTTAGCCGTTGCAGGAACTCAAAAGAAATCGTTTGGAAAAGATCATGCCTATTTCGCTGTTTCGGGAACCATTACGTTTAATCCGTCCATGACGACAACAAAGGGGGTCACGCTTGGGGGTAATGTAGGGTTAAGTGCAGATGCCAGTATGGGGCAGCAATGCCAATCTGGCATTTCAGAAGCGTATCTTTCCGCTGCAGGGAATTTTGGAGAATTTCAATTTGGAAATCAAAGCAGCGCCGCTGATGAGATGAGCATCGATGGTACAACTGTCCTGGGGGGTCAAGAGGGGGCAGCAGGATCAATTGCCAACGTCTTTAACGTATCTGGCGGTTCTTTACTGCAGACGGGAATCACGGCTGATGACGGTATTGCGACAAAAATTATTTATATGTCACCGATATTAAAAGGGGCGCAGCTTGGCGTATCCTATACGCCCAATAGCCAATCAGTAGGTATGTTGCAGAATGTAACGAATATTAACTATCAGTACCATATGGCGCCATATGTTACACAAGGAAACTTGCAGAATGAAACGGACGATAGTGGTTTCAAGACACCAAACGCTAACGAGAAACATAGCAGATCGAATCCATCAAGTCTTCCCGCTAAAGATGATGATCTAAGCGCTGGCGCTTTCTACCTAAATGGCGTGACAGCAGCATTGGCCTATAACTATGGTTCTGACGAGGCATTTAATCTTGCATTAGCTGGCTGTGGATGGTACGGACAGGGGAAGCCACAAGCCCCCGGAGATGGAAGAGTAGTTGAAGATCTTATAGCTTTTCAAGTGGGTGGCACTATTGGATACAAAATATTTAAATTAGCTATTGGATATGCGGATAATCTTAAGTCTTTGATGACCAAAGTGTATAAAGCATCCGAGGGCATCCAAAAGGGGGCCGATATGGGAAAGGTTTACACTGCTGGTCTTGCATTAGAATACAAATCTTGGAAAGCATCGGCGGGATATTACCATTCTGTTAAAAAATATGCGGAAAAAGGTGATCAAACAACGGGGCAAGTTATTACCGGTACGGTAGATTACAAGATCCTAGATGGCGTTGTTGCATATGGAGAGTTTGATCACGTTAGAACGAAAGGACGTTCTACGAAGGAAAAGCGTTCATGGGTAAACTCCACAACACCATTTGAAGATAACCAGGGGAACTTCTTCTGGCTTGGAACAAAAATCAATTTCTAACCTCATATAGGCTAGCAATGGGGGCTTCAGCCCCCCTTTCTTTAAAGTCTTTACTAAAGTCTTTACTAAAGATTAGCTATACCAAGTTTATAATTCAGCAAGAATCTTGTTCTTTTAAGAGCACCAGAAAAATGTGCTCCTCCGCAAGGCCACTTTATTGGCTACCAAAAAATATATCTATCACCAAACCTTACAAACACAAAAGAACCATCCGCATCCTGTCGGAAACGCAAAAGGGATACGACGTTTACGGGAAAGCACACAACGTAAGCATCCAACACTTCCCACTATGGCTAAAAATATGGGTAAAATGGAAATAGGAATCCATAAGCTGCAAAGACAGAGAAGTTTGACGTCGCCTCCGCCTAAAACAGGTTTTCTTAACAACACTGGAAAAATCTTATGTACCAGCACTGCTCCTCCTCCAAGCGTACAAATACTTTCCCAAAAAATAGGGGTAAAATACAGGTGCAAACAGCTGAGCACAAAAAAGCAGAATAGCCCTCCTTCAGGAATAATCTGAAAGCGTTCATCTTGTTTGATGATCACCATCCATGGAATAAGGGATAAGAGTAAGTAATATAAATGTATTTTTTCTTCATTAAGAATAAAAGTTCCCATTATTCTTATTCTTTAGTAAAAACGAATAGTATTCGCGTGTATTTTTATAATACTTTTCGAATAAATACACAAAGGATGGTGTATGCGATATATTTTTATCGGATTTCTACTTTGTATTGCAGGATGTAGTACCCATGAGAACAAACCGCCCATTATTAAACGAGAAGATTTCGCCTTTACACCGGTTGACATGGAAGAGGATACTTTTATTCCCCTCAAGCGTCCTCAACGCCGACAAGAAATTCCCACAGCCTTTAAAGTAAAGGTTTCGATTACTTTAACCGATCAGAGCTCGCTTAAGACAGCCATTGCTACGCTCGCTTCAGAAGCTGGAGTAAATTATCGCGTAACTGGCTTGGAAGATAAAAAGGATCGTGGCATCTTTTTTTCAGCAACCGATAAACCCTTCATCGAGATTATAGAAACCTTATGCGAGCTCGCACAGTTACGGTATGACATCAAGGGGGATCTGATTACTATCGAGCCCGATACCCCTTATTTAAAGACGTATACGATTTCTTTCCCAATTCAAGTACGTGAAAGTGCGAACGCCGTATCTACGGCAATTAATATATTCGCAACCGAAAAGAATGAGGCTAAGAATCTGGATAATAGCTCTAGCAGTGTGCTGAAAGCTTCTAGTAAATCCGATTTCTGGGAGGAAGTTGAGCAAGTACTTGGCGTTATTTTAGAAACATCGGCCCCTTCTACAGATTCAGGGGATTCTAACAAAATAAGTAAGGTTATTTCTTTGCACAAGCAGGCTGGTTTGCTGACGCTTCTTGCCAATAAGAAGCAGCATAAGATAATAGAAGATTATCTTGAAGCATTGCGTCTTGCTTCGACAGCACAAGTTTTGATCGAAGCTAAAATCTTAGAGGTGTCTTTAAATGACACATACAGAAACGGCATCAATTGGCAATCTTTACGGCCGCATTTTATCGCAGGGCTTCCTATTGGCACTTCTGCAAGCAGTGGAACAGAACTTTCTAATATAACGGAAGGCAATTCCGATGTTTTTACGCTTGGATTTAAAGATAGCAAAAACATTTCTGCCATCGCTCATTTTATCGAACGTTTTGGAAGTGTACGTACATTATCTAATCCAAGATTGACGGTAATGAATAACCAAACGGCTGTCCTTAAAGTGGCTAAAAATGAAGTTTTCTTTCGCGTAGAATATAATAGAAACTTTTCTAACAGTGTAACAGGTAGAGATTCCGAGGTCGCTGTCAGCCATATGCAAACCGTACCTATTGGACTTGTGATGACCGTACAACCTGCCATTAATTTAGAAACAGGCGATGTTGTGCTGACGTTGCGTCCAACAATTTCGCGCATTGCAAGCACAAAAGAGGATCCCGCTGTTTCGTATCTGTCTCGAGCAGGATCACCGAATATCGGGCAAGCTGCAATGATTAAATCCACTATCCCAGTGGTTGAAGTACGCGAGATGGATTCTGTTCTAACGTTGCATTCTGGAGAAATCGCCCTTTTGGGAGGATTAATGCAAGAACGGGATAAAGGTACACGCTCTGGTATTCCTGAGACGCAAGAAATTCCTGTTGTTAACAGCCTTTTTAACGCCCATGAAAAAGAATCAGAGCTTACAGAACTTATTATATTACTGCGCGTCCGGATTATGTCGCCAAATGCGGGAATTTCTTCTATGGATCGTCACATTTTGACGAAATTTGGAAGTAACCGGCGTCGTCTTTCCACGAGAAAATAACAATGCGACAGAGGCGTGGTCATAAGAATGCGGGATTTAGTTTGCTAGAGGTTGCTATTGCTTTGATGGTTCTTGGGATTTTATCAAACATCATTTTACAATCCACTCTGACGATGCAGAAAAGATTGCAAGTGCGCACAACACAAGAGCATATGGAAATGATTTTTGCGAGTCTTGCCGCTCATGCTTTGCGTCATTCTTGCTTACCCCCGCCAGATAAGAATATTATTCAGGCAGGAAGCTCTTATATTGGCACAGTACCTTATGAAAAACTCGGCATGTCGGCTTTCATGGTGCAAGATGGCTGGAAAAGACCAATTTTATATATTGTAGAGGAAGAGCTTACGAAAACAAAGGCTTTGACGAAAGAAGGTTTGGGTATTACCCTGGATACAGAGCAATCTTTCTGTGATGTCACAAAGATGACTCTTCGATTTAATACAACATCTTTCGACCAGAATAATACTGATCCGTCTGCTGTTATCGCCGTTGTTTTATACAGCGCAGCTGAAACAGCGGTATCCCTATCCAGACCTTTGAATGAAGGGAGCGTGTTTGACATGAATAAAGCACAAATGGGTATTGTCCGCTGGGTCTCTCGGGATGTTCTGATGGCCGTCTATGGACGGTATCCCTGTCACCAGACAGGAAATGACACTTCTTCAAGCGACAATCCAACACACCTGACAAATACAATGAACTTCTTCTAACCCACCAGAAAAGTATCCCAATAATAGGAATGTTGATTTTTTGCTTGTTACTGAAAAAAATACTTTTTATTATATTATGCAAATGTATTCTACTAAAGGATTGACAACTAGGGACGGGTATATACTATTAGCTTCGCGCAGAAAAAGGAAAACAACATGAATACTTTCGTAAAACGAGCAACGACAATCCTAATGGGGATGCTATGCAATCTTACTTTTGCGATGCTCGAAGATGGGAAAATACCAACCACACACGATACTCTATCACATGTTACTGATGAAATATTCGATATCAGAAAGTTAACACCAGAAGAGTTGAAAGTTTCCCCTGAAGATCTAGATAGCTTCAAGGAAAATGGATTCGTGCTGAATCTAATGGAGGAAAACTTAAACCAAAGCCATCTGCAGGTTTTTAGTGCAGTTATGTGGTATGTAAACAACAAATATGGAAGTCCATTTCTTGTTATCGGAGAATCCCTTAAAGCGGGACATGCAAAAGACAGATTTGCAAACCCAAGATGGTTTTTCTTAGATCCATTTGTATATGACGAGAACGATCTTTCTTATGCAAGCAAATATGGACGTGTTATTTTTCAAGGGCAAATATCCGGTTTACGGCAATTAGTCCCGTCTTTTATGGATAAAACGCTGCCTCTTTTTGGGTACATACTTGATGACATAAATGCGATAACAAACCGAAGCCAGTTTTCAGATTACGTACCAGATAATTTCCGAACTAATGATATGCTCCTCCAGACCCTCTTCTTTCTCCTTGCGAAGGGTGGTATCCTGACGACGAGTGCAGGGGCATTAATGCCCTATTTGGAGGAAGATAGGGGTTTAAATGATGAGGATTTTTCTTTAATACAGAAAGTGTACAGTTTACAAACTTTGCGCGACAACTGGAAGGAATGTTTGTCTTCTGATGAAGCTAATGCCTATTTAGCAGCATGTTATAAATACGGGAGAGGAGAAGAGTTTATACAAGAAGCTGAGAATTCAGAATATCTAGATGATTGGGACGATTGGGAAAAGCAACATAATGCTTGTTTTAAACATGCAACACTGATGCGTCAAAAAGCAATCGAGGCGTTCCGCACAGCCCGTCAAAAAAATATTGAGGAGAATCGCAGTGAACCTGTTACTTGTCAGAATGATAGGGATCTGATGATCGCGGTAAAAGACCACCATAACGTCATTTTTGACGCGAAATGGTTTTCCTCTCATCAAAAACCTGGACCATCGCTACCTTTTTGCGTTATCCGATATGGGGAGACGTCTTTTCAATTTCCGCTACTGTTGGATTGGATACCTCTTCCTTTAAAGGCATTGAGGTCTTGTGAGCAGGAGGTAAAGGGGTTAAGGGACGTTATAATAGTGTTACAGAAAAAAATATCACAGCTGAATGAACAATTACGAGAACTAGATGAATGTTCATTGGAACCCAGTTTGTTGCTGATGATAAAAAATGGAGAAGGCAACAACTGGCTGAAGATAGAACTGAAGGCACAAGGCGTAAGCAGTGAAGCAGCGCAAGAACAAAAATTGCAAGAGTTACGACGCAAAGCAGAGGAAACACCAAAGGAAAAGCTGGAGCTACAGGTTCGCGTAAATGAAACCGCAGAGGAAGAACTTCAGGAAAAAATATCAAATTTAAATAAAGAAATTGAAATGTTGCGTTATAAATCTGATGATCATGTCAGGCCATTATCCATAAACGGCCCTCTATTTCTTGTGAAGAAATAGCTGTTCTCTTAAGAAGAGTTTTTCTCCTGAGTCATAGAGAAAGGGTTTAGTGTAGGATGTGCTGAGTAAGGAGAGTGTTAGGACTGACAACTATAGGAATAGGAACAATTGACAGAGGGGTTTTAAATGACAAAAACAACCGAAACATTGAATGCGGAGGGAGTTTTTGCACGCCATTGATCAATGGAAAATAGATAGTGCAAAAACTTTATATGGTTGTCAGTCTATAAAGCATATTTGCAGGATATTTGATTGTGTGATAGAATATTTTGTTTCTGTAGAGGGGCTATGGCGATAAACGCTATACAGGATAGGTGATACGGACCCGGGGGCAGAACCCGGCACCTCCACCATATTTGGGGGTGAGTAGCTTCGACGTCCATCGAAGGGTATAGTTTTCGCTC
>JAIRST010000005.1 GCA_031255325.1 Holosporales bacterium
GATAGCTTTCATCTGAGTCTACCCCCCCTCAAAAACATATTGTATTGAATTATAAAGGAATTTTCTCATTTGATGAGAAAAAATAGGCAACGCAGAACGCAAAAAACCAATAGAAAAAAATCTATATAATTTTTTTTCTCTTCTAAGCTGATATATTATGATTGTTTTACAATCACCATAAAATTTGCAGAAAGAAATGTTCACAAAAGAGAGAGATATAGGGATGTTGCAACCGACTGTTCTTTTTATGGGGAGTTCTCCGTTTTCTTTAGAAATTCTACAAGAGATTTGTGACCTTTCTGTTACACTTTCTGCGGTCTATACACAACCTCCAAAGCCTGCAGGACGAGGCAAGCATGTTACAAAAAATCCTGTGCACCTTTGGGCAGAAAAGGTGGATCTTCCTGTTTACACTCCGCAAACGTTACGTTCTGTTGGAAAAGAGGCTTTTTCTTGTGATGCTATTATTGTTGCGGCCTATGGTTTAATTCTGCCAGAAATTGCTTTAGCTACACCTCGGTATGGAAGTATCAATGTGCACGCCTCGCTTCTTCCTCGGTGGCGGGGGGCAGCTCCTGTTCAGCGTGCTATTTTAGCAGGAGATACAGAAACCGGTATTACACTCATACACATGGATCAGGGGCTTGATACGGGAGCGATACTCGCAACCTTACCAGTTCCCATTTTGCCTGAAATGACAGCAGGAGAGCTATTGGCTGCTCTTGCGCAAACGGGACGGCAAATTATACGCGAAAATATTGCCTCATTCCCCCTCCTTTTAGAAAAAGCCTGTCCTCAACCCACAACAGGCATTACGTATGCACACAAAATTACACCTCAAGAAGCGCATCTGCATTGGGATTATTCGGCAATAATCCTTGATCGTATTGTCCGCGCTTTTCATCCTATACCGGGAGCATGGTTTTTTCTTGAAGGAAAACGCATTAAAGTTTTTAAGATAGAAATTATCTCGAATTTTTCCGCCAATAGCTCTAACATGCCAGGAACAATTCTTGACGCCTCTTTTACCCTCGCTTGCGCCGATGGTCATATCCGCTTGCTAGAGATTCAGCCAGAAGGAAAGAATCGCATGTCGGGAGTAGATTTTTTGCGTGGTCATACACATCTTATCGGAAGAACCCTTTAAATGCCCCGTTATCGGGCGATCCTTGAATATGATGGGACACCTTTTTGCGGTTGGCAGCGCCAGCGTGGAGTACTTTCTATCCAGGAGGTTTTTGAAACGGCTCTCGCAATCCTTGCTTTTGATCCAGTTACAGTTTTTGCCGCTGGACGGACAGATGCCGGTGTGCATGCTTTAGGTCAAGTGGTGCATTTCGATCTTAAAAAGGTCTGGGATCCTTTTTGTTTGCAAGCAGCCCTTAATTTTTATCTTCGTCCTCATCCTGTAGCCATTTTATCCCTTGCCGAGGTTTCTATTAATTTTCATGCGCGTCTCCAAGCTATAGAGCGCCATTATAGGTATCAAATTATCAATCGGCGTGCGCCTTTGTGTTTGGACAGAAATCGAGCCTGGCATATTACTACTCCTTTAGATGTGGCTGCGATGAATAAGGCGGCACAATACTTAGTAGGGCATCATGATTTTACAACTTTCCGCGCCAAAGATTGCCAAAGTTTATCTCCTGTCAAAACGATATATGCTATACATTTCACAAGCGAGGATTCTTTTATTACAATGCACATAAAGGCGCCTTCATTTCTGCATCATCAAGTGCGCAATATGATAGGAACACTGGTTCAGGTTGGACGAGGTACTTGGAAACCCGAGCAGGTTAAAGAGGCACTAGAAGCAAAAGCCCGCGCGGCAGGAGGACCAACAGCACCCCCTAGCGGCTTGTTTTTTGTGCGTGTTGTTTATCCCGAAACACTTTTCTTTTTACCCGACTATAATTCTGCCTAATACATGATTTTGTATTTATAAACATCGCTCTATCTTACTGTAGATAAAAAGTTTTTCTGAAGTTTTCTGTGCTTATCTGTGAAATTTGTTATCTTTATAGTTTAAGCTTTAAAAGGAGAATTCATGCCGAAACCTATCTTTAATGCGCCCGATCTTTTACATGATCTCGAAGCGCTATACAAAGCTTCTCTGTCAGCCGCTTCATTTGGTACAGCGTTAAAAGTAAAAGAACTTATAGTTCGTTTAGCGCAGGGCAAGAATATTTCTTCTCCTGTTCCGGATATTACTGCTATGACAGACGAAGAGCTTGAAACTTTTGTTACCAAAATAAAAGATCAGCTTGTCTCTGCACGCAAAACGCCAACACGTAAAACATATCCTGCTCGTGTGAAAAAACTCAACCAAAAATCCCTAGAGCAAGCTTCTGAGAGTTCATCGAAGGAGGATTCGACCAAAAATTCAATGTTCACCTCCTTAAATCCAAGGATAGAAGAAGATTAATGATTTTTAAGGCGAATTGTTACAATATTGCGCTCTTCTTTGCGCTGATACGTCATATGTTGGGAAAATTGCTTGATAAGGTGAATACCTACCCCCCCGATTTGGCGCTTTTCAAGAGGAGCTTGAAAGT
>JAIRST010000023.1 GCA_031255325.1 Holosporales bacterium
TACATATGGTCTTTCGTGCGCTCGAACGAGCTCTTATCCCCATTCTTTTAAAAGCTAGTTTCTGCGCCAGTCTTGGTGCGGCGATTATCATAGCGCTAGGATGCTATAGCTTTTGGCAAAGCTGGTGGATTTTTTTGTTTTGCTTGATGGCGCCTATTATCCGTGCTTTTAGTATCACAGCAAGAAAACAAGAAATCACTCAAAAGAACTAATGAGCAATCATTCCCTTTTTTGTTTTACAGGCACGTTTTCCTCCAAAAGGCTTTATATGTCTTAGTTTTTCTACGGTTTCGATAAGACGATCCGCTAAACGATGTACTGAAACCTCTGTCGTATAGCGTCCAAAACTTATACGCAGCGTCGCAGGCGGAAGAATTCCCTCTGGATCAAGTGCTTCCAGAACATGTGAAAAATGTATATCTGAATTGCAAGCCGATCCTGTGGACAAAGCAAATTCAGAAAGTGCAGCAAGAAGGTCTTCGCTATCGACTCCTTCAATACTGATGTTCAAATTATTAGGAAGACGCTCTTTTAAACTGCCATTTAAACACCACCCTTTTAAGGTCCGCAGCCTCTGTAAAAAGGCCTTCTGCAAAAGGGATAAACGCTGCGATTCGGTGGAACGCTTCTCTTCCGCAATTTCCAACGCTTTTGCCAGCCCGACGCATAAAGGAACAGGCACCGTACCAGCGCGTAAACCTCGCTCCTGCCCTCCTCCATGAAAAAGGGGAGTAAGAACCACATGAGGTGCAACATACAACGCCCCAATACCTTTCGGACAATAAATCTTATGCCCAGAAAAGCTCACCAAATCAGCATGCGTTAAAGAAATAGAAAACGGAATCTGCCCGATCGCCTGCGTTGCGTCTGTATGCAATAAAACACCTCGATCATGACAAATTTTTGCGATTTGAGATAAGGGATGGATCACACCAATCTCGTTATTCGCTGCCATGATGGACACAAGCATTGTTTCCGGACGAATAGCCTTTTTTAAAAGCGTCAGAGAAAGATGCCCTTCACGATCCACAGGTAAAACAGTCACCTTACATCCTTGTTGCGCAAGAAATCGGCACGTATCCAACACACTCTTATGCTCTGTTACACAAGTAATAAGATGCTTTTTCCCATAAGGGGCTGCCAGCATTACTCCCTTAATAGCTAGCGCATTGGCCTCTGTTGCTCCGGAAGTAAAAATCCAATCGCGCGTTTTTCCTCCTAAAATATCTGCGATTTGTTGACGTGCCTTAAGAAGGGCTGCCGCTGCACGTTCTCCGAAAGCATGATGAGCATGAGGATTTCCAAATTCTTTCGTCCAATAGGGCGCCATCGCCGATATAACTCGAGGATCGCAAGGAGTTGTTGCCTGATAATCGAAGTATTCTTGTGCTTTTCCATGAAAGCAAAAAACACAATAGAAAGAGAACGCACATAAGCTTTTTAAAACTTTTCGCATAAGGATACACTTGCTTTCAAATTTATTCTAAAGATGGCTTTTTGAAGGTGCAACCCTATCTAAAAGCTACAAACTCAAACACGACAAAACGTTTCCCAAAGGAAATTCTCTTCAATTTTTTCTCAGAACCGTTTATAAGAGTTTTATCAGTATTTTAAGTAAAGATCCGTGAACACCTCTTCTTTTAGTACCCAAGACATTCCTTTTTCCTTTCACTTCATGCGTCTTATGGGGATAGAAGCGTGGCGCCAATTTATGCGCTTATTCGTACAGCACCATGCCTGGTATCAAGATTTTTTCCACGCTTCTTCCCAAACATCTATTTTTTCTTCTTTTATTCCTGAAAACCTATACACATCTTTTACTTCAGAAGCTTTTGAAACATTCCTTGCTGAGCATGTTTCTCTCTTCACAAAAGGTGTAGAAGCTTATCAGCAGTTTCCGCGAAGTAAGCGTCCCCTTCCTACAAAGATTTGGCATAATGGTGCAGCTTCTTTGGGCTATATCCCCTCCTTCACCACACCTCAGGCATCTGTTCTTTTTCTGCCCGCTTTCATGAACAATCCAGGTATTTTTTCGCTGCCTAACGGAGGAATAAGCGCCTTTTTTGCCCAAAATGGTATCGCTTCTTATGTGCTGGATTGGGGAGATGTATGCTTGCCTTCTATGGAAGCGTATTACACAGAGATTCTTCTTCCTGCGCTGCATGCTCTTGCCTCCCATACGTCAACACGATTGTTTTTGTTTGGCTATTGCATAGGTGCTATTACAGCGCTTGGCTTGCTGAACTCCATAAAGCAGATCGACAAAAAGTTTTCTATAGCACCTATAGCAGGAGCGCTCCTTCTTTCTCCTCCGTGGGATTTTCGCGTTTATCCTTCTTTTACACAGCAATTCATCGATCACACTTTTTTGCTACAGAAAAAATGGCTTGTATCAGACATTACGGAACCGGTTATCACAACAAGCTTTTTGAACCTTTTGCAGCCTTGGACGATTTTTGAAAAATACGCTCACTTTGCACGATGCAAAGATCCAGCAAAACGCCAACTTTTCGTAGAAACAGAAGACTGGCTGAACGATATATACGCCCTTTCGACGCCTTTTATCCAAAATACTATTAGCTCTTGGTTCTTGGATAATGCTCTGTGCACACAGCAATGGACACTGTTTCATCAACCGATCTTGCCTGCTGAGATGACCCCCCCTGTATTTTTAGCATCTCCCCTCAATGACAGAGTTGTTCCGCCCGCCTCTGGTAATGCGTTGAAAGCTCTTTTGCCCCATGCTTTCCCAATCTGCCCCTCTGTGGGGCATATCGGTGCTTTGGTTGGAAGCCATGCAGAAGAATTGTTCTGGAAACCTTGCCTTAATTTTATGAAAAATGTTATCAACAAAGAGGAGAAAATATGAAAACAACCCTTGTTACAGGAGGTACTCGCGGTATTGGCGCTGCCATTGCGCAAGCTTTTCATAATGCAGACTATCGCGTAGCGGTTACTTATCAAAGGAACCAGCAGGCAGCCGAAGCTTTTACGAAAAAAACAGGTATTCCTGCTTTTCAGTGGGACGTAGCGGATTATGACGCTTGTAGAAAGGGTGTGGCAAAGGTCGTACACCAGATCGGCTCGATCGATGTTCTGGTGAACAACGCAGGTATCACACGTGACGCTATTTTCCACAAGATGACGGCCGATCAATGGAAAGCGGTTATCGATACGAATTTAAGCTCTGTTTTCAATATGTGTCATGCTGTCATCGATACGATGCGTACCCAACAATTTGGGCGCATCATTAATATAAGCTCTATCAATGGCCAAAAAGGGCAAGTGGGGCAAACAAATTACTCGGCAGCAAAAGCGGGTGTCATTGGATTTACCAAAGCGCTTGCCCAAGAAGGAGCCAGCAAAGGTATAACAGTGAATACTATCGCACCGGGATACGTGGCAACTGATATGACTCAAACTCTACCTTTAGATGTTATTGAAAAAATTGTCGAACAAATTCCTATGCGCCGCCTAGGTATGCCCGAAGAAATCGCCCATGCCGCCTTATTCTTAGCACACGATAAAGCATCTTTTATTACAGGTGCGACGATCAGCATAAATGGCGGACAGTACTTTTATTGAGGTTCATAAGCTCTTTTTATGCTGTTGTTTTTTCTGCGTTTCTGTACCCTGAACCCGGATGAAAAGCACTGATTAGATCAAAAAATTCGGAAAACTGAACGCCTTGACGCATAAAAGATAAAGCCTCTCGAACATAGGATACGGTGTTTTCAGGAAGGGCTTCTAATGCATAAAAAGCCAGTTCCGAACATTTCTCAGGCTCTTTGTTCGAGATCATCCCCTCCCAATGGGTTGCTTTGAAAAAATAGTCAACGACTCCCACATTATAGCGACACATAATATGCTGAAGCTGCACATCATCAGGATGCAATTTTATGCCTGCTTCTTCATAAGCCTCCCGAATAATCGCCTTACTCGGTTTTTCTTGTGCTTCAATATGCCCGGCAACCAAGCTATAGAAACCATCCATGTATCCTGTGTTCAATCGCTTTAACAGCAAAATTTTATTTTGCGCATTTTCAAGCACCAAATACACGGCAGGAACAACGGCATACCAAGATTTTTGCATATAAAACCTTTAAATATCGGTAGCTTTGAAAAATACACTCAAAATATGAGTATTCTCGCCGAATTAATTTCTAAAAATCAAGACCAAAAGAATCTATGCCCGATAAGGGCTATATAAAAGAAAAAAAAGCAATGGGAGAAGGGAGCTCTTGGGGAAGCGGCTTCTTTAAACACATCACACTCTCTCTTCCCATGCCCAAAAACAAGCTGCGGCAAAAGGTAAAGAGCAGGGACTTGCTGAAGATTTCACCGAGGGAGAAGCCAAAGGTAAAGAGGAAGGACAAACTGAGAGGGTAAAGAAACTCTTTGCAGCAGGCATGTCTTTAAAAGACCTGAAACATATACTTTATCTTTCCGACCCCAAAGTACGAGAAATGAGGAAACATTTTCTTAAACGTATTAATTTGGCAATAATCCATAGACTTTTACAGAGGGGATTTCCGTCCTGCGTGGTATGGTTTCCTATAAAGGCTTATACGTTTTTATTTGAATTATGCTTTTTTGTCACTTCAGAAGAAGAGTGAATACGCCGCCGCCATTTAATCCCTCCCCATAGGATACCCCCTATAGCTAAAATACCTAGGAGAATCATTTTCTGATACCGTTCAAAATTATTGATCAAAAGCTGAAGGGCATCAGCGAATATATAGCCTGCTCCTGCAACGCTCATCGCCCATATAGCAGCAGCTGGAATGTTAAGACTTGAGAACTTTCTGGGGCTGATACCTGCTGTTCCAATCACAAGGGGACTGATATTACGGACTCCGTAAATAAACCGAAAAGTAAAAATAAATAATGTATCGTATTTGTGAAGAAAGCGAAAAACAATATGTGTTTTTTCCTTCAGTTTTGGAAACTTATTAAGCAGCTGTTGCCCATAAAAACGCCCTATAAAGAAAATGCCTTGTTCTGTCATTAATGTACCCACAAATGCCACTAAAATAACATACGGGAGCGACAACAACTGGTGGTGCGCCAAAAATCCGGCAGTTAAAAGAGCGATTTCTCCTTCGATGCAAGCGAATCCAAAAATGGCGTAATATCCATAAGCGCGAATAATTTCTTCAAAAGACAACGTTGCACCTTTTTATTAGATTAAGTGTACCCATCCAAGCGCAAGAAGGAAAGAATATAGGTTGGATGGAAAATATATAGTTTTTTCTTTTGCTTACATAAAAAAACCTGGAAAAGGACACTTTTAGGGGGAATGTCTTTGTGTTTAAAGGCTATTTCTTGGTCCAATAATGTATGCATCATAGCGGCATGGGGGTGAGGTGCAGAAACGCCTTTGTTATTTAGTTGTAAAATAGGTTCTGTTTTAGAAAGCGTCTTTAGAGAGCGTGTTAATAAAAAACGGATGGCTGCGATCGCTTCCATTGAGCGTAACATCTTAATATCCCAATGCGCCATTTGAGTGGCTTCGGCACATAAACGCGCTTGAAGCGCAGGATCGGAACGCAGCAACCACCATTTTTGACAGGTATTCGCAAAATGTTCCTCGAAATCACGTGTTAAAAAGAGAGACTCTGGAACAGAGGGAGCAGATTCTCCCTGCCGCGCAAAAAAGAATTGAAAAAGAGCCAGACGATCCTTGGTATTTTTGAAAAAACCGCAAGTAATATAAGTTTTATGCTGAGCAAAATGCTGGGAAATTTTCCGCGCCTCTGGCGATAACACCACCAAAACACGCCCTTGATTACAAAAAACATCCAGGAAAGGTTCCAATAAAGGCAGGGAAGCATCTGTTATACCCTCTAGAATTAACAGCGTTTTTGTATCGCCAAATAAGCCTATTTGGATATTTGTGGTAAAGCTTTTTATAAACGCCATCTTTTGATATTCGATAGTATAGCCATCACGACAAGCAGCTTCTTCAACCCAAAGAGTAAAAGCCTTTTTGGCAGATAGATCATTGCCGAATATAAAAACAGCTGGAGCACGAATAGCTTTTTGAAGGGTTTCTAACATCATGGTTTAGGCGCCTTTAAGAAATATGTCCGTACGTGCTCAACAATGCCCATACTGACTTGTTCGAGCAATGAATCATCTATGGAGTTAAAAATGGCAAAAACGACCTCTCCGCTTGTCAACGCTGTATCATAGGAGCTCTCCGCACCAGAAGAAGAACTGAACACAGATTTACCCAGATCTGTTGATTTATATAATGTAAAGGTCGCGCTGTAAGAGCGTTCCGTCCGTCCGGTACTGCCGGTGGCAAATGTACCATAGGCACGTGTCGTTTCGCCAAGACCGACGCTAAGAACGTAACGTTCCCCTATTGGGATAGGAATATCGCGCAATTGTTCCAAGATACGGTTCCTTAAACGTTGTCCATTACGATTAGCAATAACATCTACAACAATAGGGATAGGCGTTGAGCTTGGCTTTTCGTATGCCTTGTGAAGAGGAGTGATACGGGTACACCCCGCACATCCCCCACTAATGACACACGAAATTAACAACTTTTTGAGGAACGAAAATCGTGCGTTCAATAGTCTTTCCTTTCAAAGTAGAAGCAACATTGGGTAAAGCTTGCGCCATTGCTGAAACATCTTCCTGGGAAGCTTCGCAAGATACTGTCATGATTCCGCGCGTTTTCCCATTCACTTGTACCGCTATTTCTACCGTGTCTTCCACTAAATAAGCTGGATCTGCTTCAGGCCACGTTGCTTTGGTAACAAATGATGCTTCCCCAACCACATGCCATAATTCTTCAGCCAGGTGAGGTATAATAGGAGCAATAAGCACAATCCAGGATTTTAAAGCTTCTTCAAGCACAGTATAGGCAACATTTTGCGCTTCAATTGCCGCATAAAAGGCTGATGTTAATTCTCGAATCAACGCAATAGCGCGATTAAATTGAAAACTTTCATAAAAGGCCGTAAGGCGCTCTATTCCCTGATGCAATGTACGTAATAAAGCTTCCTCAGCATGGGCGTCACAAAGCTTTAAAGAAGCTTGCCTGCTCTTGTACTGCTCCACTAAGCGCCAAGCACGATTGACAAAGCGCCAACATCCTTCCATCCCTTCCTCAGACCATTCTAAATCACGATCGAGTGGCGTATCGGATAGAATAAACAAACGGACAGCATCCGCTCCGTAAGTGCGCACCATAGCCTCTGTGTCAACGACATTTTTCTTGCTTTTGCTCATTTTTTCAGAGCGGCTAACCGTCACCGGCGTTCCATCCGAACGTTTACAATAAATATCTCCACGCTTTTCTACTTGCTCTGGGAAAAGCCATGCCCCTGCTTTATCTTTATAGGCAGGATGGCAGACCATTCCTTGCGTAAACAAGGCTTTAAAAGGCTCTTCAGGAACGTCATACCCACATACCCGCAAAGCCCGAGAGAAAAAGCGTGCGTACAAAAGGTGCAAAATAGCGTGTTCTACGCCTCCAATATAATATCCTACCGGCATCCATTGCCGCACAGCATCAGGGGAAAAAGGCGCGCTCTCAAGCCGAGGAAAGCAAAAGCGCAGAAAATACCAAGAAGAATCAACAAAAGTATCAAGCGTATCTGTTTCCCGTACAGCCGCCGCGCCACATACCGGACAGGTCGCATATTTCCAAGTAGGGTGACGTTCTAACGGGTTACCAGGACTTGCAAACGATACATCCTCAGGCAAATGAACCGGTAAATCTTTTTCCGGAACGGGAACAGCACCGCAATGCGGACAATGGATAATGGGAATCGGGCATCCCCAATAGCGCTGACGCGATACACCCCAATCCCGCAAACGTGTAAAAACAGTCGCTTGTCCAATACCCATTCTTTCCACTTCAGAAATAATGCAAGCACGCGCTTCCTGCACGGTTTTACCATCCAGAAAAGCAGAATTTATCATGATACCCTCCCCCGTATAGGGAAGAGATTCGGAATCGACACCTGTCACGACAGGAATAATCGGCAGAGCATATTTCGTAGCGAATTCGAAATCGCGGACATCATGAGCTGGCGCACCAAAGATTGCTCCTGTTCCATATGTCATCAACACAAAATTAGCCACATACAACGGCAATGTTTTCCCTTCAATAAAAGGATGATGCACGTCAATCCCTGTGGAAAACCCCTGCTTCTCCATCGTCTCAAGATCTGCTGTTGCCGTAGAAATACGGTTGCAAGAGTGGATAAAATCCTCCAAATGCGCATTTTGAAGGGCTAATTTTTCGGCCAAAGGATGATGCGGTGCAATAGCAATGAAACTTGCCCCGAAAATCGTCTCTGGATGTGTAGAAAACAGAACCAAAGGCTCCGTCTCTCCTTCCACACGCAAATGAAACATCACCCCATAAGAACGCCCAATCCAATGTTCTTGCATGGTGCGCACTTTTTCTGGCCATCCCGAAAGGGTTTCCAACCCCTGCAATAAAGCATCAGCAAAATCCGTGATTTTAAAGAACCATTGGTCAAGTTCTCGGCGCTCCACGACAGCTCCCGAACGCCACCCTTTGCCGTCAATGACTTGCTCATTTGCCAAAACACACGCTTCTATTGGATCCCAATTAACCGTAGCTTTTTTCCTATAGACAAGCCCTTGCTTCAGAAAATCCAAGAAAAGCTTTTGTTCATGTTTGTAATAGCCCGGATGGCATGTTGCGATGTTTTGCGTCCAATCATAGGAAAAACCAAAGCGTTCCAGTTGCAGGCGCATCGCTTTGATATTCTCATACGTCCATGTGCGTGGGTGCACATTACGCTCAAGCGCTGCATTTTCAGCCGGCAAGCCAAAAGCATCCCAGCCCATAGGATGCAATACCCTATACCCTTGAGCTTTTTTAAAGCGCGCAAACGTATCGCCAATCGTATAATTGCGCACATGCCCCATATGAATGCGCCCAGAGGGATACGGAAACATCTCAAGAACATAAGCACATGGCGCTTTCCCATTTTCTGGCGTAAAAATATGGGCTTCCTGCCAAGCACGTTGCCATTTCTCTTCGCTCTCCTGAAAATTATACATACCCCTCCTGTGGCTTAAGGATGCGCTTTATTCAAAATATCTGTTCTCAAGGCCTCCGCGCAAGCTGTCGCTTGAGGCGCATCCCACCAAGTACCTGATTGATAGGTTTGTTGAAATACTTGAACA
>JAIRST010000031.1 GCA_031255325.1 Holosporales bacterium
AATATCGTAACTTCATGGCATTGCGTACTTCCTCAAGTGTTGTATGAGCAACAGCGCGGGCAGCGATGGTACCGGATTGAAGCATATCTTGAATATAGGAATGCTTAAATGTTGCACGACGCGCGCGAATCGGATCTAAAAGGGCTTGCAATGTTGTATTCAGCACCTCTTTAATGACCGTATCTCCCAATCCTCCCCGTTGGTAGGATGTTTTTAGAGCCTCAACCTCTTTTTGATCCGGATGAAAAGCCTCTAGGTACGTAAAAACGACATTCCCTTCGACGCGACCAGGATCGCTGATTTTAAGGTGATCAGGATCTGTAAACATGGCAAAAACTTTGCGACGGATTTCCTCTGGAGGATCAGACAAAAAAATAGCATTCCCTAAAGACTTGCTGGCTTTTGCCTTTCCATCAATGCCGACCAAACGCCCTATTTTTCCAACAAGCGGCTCGGCTTCCTTCAAGACATTAGCACCATAAATGCGATTAAAACGCCGCACAATCTCATTTGTTTGTTCAATGAGCGGCAGCTGGTCTTCCCCAACAGGAACGAGCTCTGCCTTGAAAGCTGTAATGTCAGCTGCTTGGCTGACGGGATAACAAAGAAAGCCAACAGGAAGGGAATTTTCAAGTCCCTTTTGTGCAATTTCTGTTTTAACCGTTGGATTGCGTTCTAAACGGGCCAGCGTAACGAGGTTTAGATAGTATACCGTTAGTTCTGTCAATTCTGTAATTTGCGATTGCACAAAAATCGTTGTTTTTTCAGGATCAATACCAACAGAAAGGTAATCACCAACAACTTCAAAAACACTCTCGGCGATTTTTTCAGGAGTCTCAAAGTTATCTGTTAAAGCTTGTACATCCGCAACCATCACATATTGATTGTATATTTCCTGCAACTGAACGCGCTGAGAAAGCGATCCAACGTAATGCCCTAAATGGAGCTTTCCAGATGGTCGGTCGCCCGTTAAGATGACCTTTTTCATAGCATGCGTTCCTTATTTTGGAGGCCGGGACCGGAATCGGACCGGTTTCTAAGGATTTGCAGTCCTCTGCATAACCACTCTGCCACCCGGCCTGAAAGTGAACAACCACTAGACCCCTGTACTCTTGCATTTTATAGTTCTTTCCGTGTAAGGTCAAGCTTTGGAAGGAAGCCAAAAAGGAGTGATTATACATTATGAAAAAATGTACGGCGTCTTTTGGACTTTTATGTTCAGCAGCTTTGCTAACATCAGCGAATGCTGCTTATGCTGTAACACTTAAGCAGACGCTTATTGAAGCTTATAAACGCAGCCCAGAGTGGGCGGCGTCTATCGCGCGTAAAAAAGTGGCAGATGAAAGTTTGGCTCAGTCCTATAGTCGTTGGCAGCCTTCCGTGACAGCACGCTATAATGTCTCTGGATCACGCGAGGAGAGAAAGAACCATCCTTTGCCAGAAGGTTCTCCGACGAGTAAGAATTTGCCGAATGTTTATAATAATGGTCTTTCTGTAACCCTGAATCAGAATTTGTTTGATGGTTTCTCTACGATAAATGGGATTGCTGCTGCCGAGCATAATGTTTTTGCCGCAAGATCTGAACTCGTCACTGCAGAGCAGCAATTTTTTCAACGTGTTATTGCGGCTTATTTAGCTGTTTGGGAGATGCGTCAACGTGTAGAAATCGCCAAAAAACTTGTATCTAATTTGGCTTCTGATCTACATGCTGCTGAAAAAAAATTTGAAGTGGGAACAGGAACACGGCCAGAGATAGCTGCAGCCAAAGCACAACTTGCAGATGCTGTATATCGACACGCCTCAGCAGAGGCAGCTTTAGAGGCAGCTTTAGCGCAATTTGAAGCTGTAACCCGCATCAAGCCTGACGCGCAAATTACACTGCCCAATATTCCAGAGAACCTACCAAAGTCTCAAGAAGAATTGATAAAGCTTGCCCAGCAGTTTCATCCTGCAATCAAAGGGGCCCAGGAAAAAGCTTTAGCTGCGCATAATTCGGTATCGAGTACGCGAGGCGGACTGCTTCCTCGGGTAGATGTAGAAGTATCAGCGAGTACATCGAGAAGAGAGGAGAGAGATAAGCTTGGCCGGAGTATGTTTGGGCAAACTACAGACAGAGATACTGACTCCAAGACCTATTCAGGCAATTTAGTTGTTAGTGTTCCGTTATTGGCCAACGGTTCTGGAGGGAATCTTTATTCTGCTTCGCGTCGTGCTAATCAAGAAGCGCTTATGGCAGAAATGGCTTATAAAAAAGCTATGCTCGATGTAATAGCTGAATGTGTTCGTGTTTGGAACAGTTTCAAGGCAGCAGAAACACAGCTGCAACAAAGCAAAGCAGCTGTTGAAAGTGCAGAAGTTGCAGCAAATGGAGCGCGGCAGGCCGCAAAGTATGGTCTTAAATCTCAGACCGATGTGTTATACTATGAAGGTAAGCTTTTAGATAGCCGTAACAATGCCGTTGAAATTCAGAAAAATTATGTCTCCATGGCTTATACAACGCTTTCTTTGATCGGGCGCCTTACCGTTCCCGGACTTCATTTACAAGTTGCTTCATATAATCCTGAAGGAAATGAAAGTCGTGCACGTTTGGCATTACCGCTTGTTCTTAAATAGAAAGGTTGGATATGCGCATAGAGGGAGAGAATAAAGACTCCACAGTTGATGAGATATTGTCTTCTATTCGTGAAATCATGGCATCAGACAGTACTGATTCGTCAAAAATACCAGAAGATGTCCTTGTTTTAACGGATATGGTGCAAGAGGATGGGACGATTGTTCCCCTTTCTCGGTCTGATACAACCGAGAAAAAGGTGTCTTTTCCTTCGCAAAAAACATTAACTGATAAAAATTCTTTAGACAATTCCAGACAAGAAACGCAAGAGAATACGGTGAAAAGGGAAGGGACTTTTCATAAAGGACGAGGGGATGCGGAATCATTTTTGTCGCTTATTGAAAAAAACGCCAATAACTTGCAATTTGAAGCAAATGCGTCAGAACGGGCCGAATTTTCCAAGACAAAAACGCCAGAACACCCTGCTTCCTTGGAAAGGGCGGCATACGCGGATTCTTCTCCATCGGCGTTATCTGGGAAGACGCAAAAAGATACTCTAACATCTTTGGATCGATTGCGTCAAACGATTGAGCACAGAAAATATGGAACATTAGTAGGCAACTCTTCGGGAAGCTTAGAGGATGTTGTCAAAGAGGCCTTAAAGCCGCTTTTAGAAGACTGGATTGAAAAAAATTTACCTAAAATCGTTGAAACCATTGTGGAGCATGAAGTGCGTCTCTTGACCGAGCGCTTTACAACAAAAGATTAGCCGTGTTCTTGAGGAAATATTTCTCGGATTGATTGCATTTGAAGATTGTTTGGAAGAAACGCCAGGCAGGATTACTGCGCAGCGGGTAAAGAGGTTTCAGACGCGATGCCAAAAATCTGGGATTGACTTATATCGGATTTTAGGGTGATTGAAGAGAATTTTTTAAAGGTGTAAGAATATATCATTATAGAATAGTAGCGGAATTTTTTACATTTGATAAAAGGAAAACCGACACCACATGGTGCCAAGCCTTGTGTGGTTGCCAATCTCCAACAAAGCTGATCATTTTAAGATATTGAAGTTTTCAATTCTCTCCTTACCGCTTCACACAATAAACGGTGGTTTTGTGGAACCCCATACCGCAAACAATAAGAAAACGGATTTTATTTTACTCATCGTGTATATATCGTCATTTTCCTTAAATCTATCCCTCTCACCAAAACTGGACCTCTCTTGAGACTCCCGACAGAATTTATTAAAAGTTAGGTACTCAGTTTCCTCCTAAACCCTATGGCTACAACATAAACTTCACGCGATTCTGGTCGGCTTGCTTTTGGTTTGACGTGAAAAACTTTTTCAAAATCTTGTTTGAGTATTGTGAGCACCCCACTTTCCGTTCCTCCTTGAAAAACTTTCGCAACAAATCGTCCTCCGATGGATAAATGTTGAACAGCGAAAGCATAGGCTTCTTCAACAAGAACTATATTCTTCAAATGATCTGTTCTTGCGTGCCCCGTTGTATTAGGCGCCATGTCAGATAAGACAACATCTACATACTGCCCTTGCAAAAGGCATGCAAAACTACGGAGCGTTACCTCCTTTTCCAAATCCCCTTGCAGAAAGGTTATTCCTTCGATGGGAACGATAGGCAATTTATCCAAAGCAATAAGCGTTTTTTCTGAACATTGCCCGCATTTTTGGGCGAGTACTTGGCTCCAACTTCCAGGAGCGGCTCCTAAATCAACAATTACTTTAGCTCCTTGCAAAATCTTATAGCGCGCATCGATTTCTAAAAGTTTATAAACAGCGCGCGATCGGTAACCTTCTGCACGAGCTCTCTTAACGAATGGATCTGCTTCTTGGCGCTTAAGCCACCGCTTTGATGATTCTGTTTGTGTCATTTTTCCATCAGACCTGTAGTATTAAAAGATATACCCTCCTGAAAAACAAGCGTGTTTGCGGAATACCCCCTCTTTTTTCGGTGTTTTTCTTATCTACCCAATAAAGTCGGTTTAATTCGTTTAAAAATTTATATAATATTACGGTAGTAATGAGGCATACCATTGATAGTAATATTATGGGAATTATTGGATTTATTTTTAGAAGAAATTCTGCTGTTGTGTTTATTTTGCATCCTTGTTGTGGGAAGCTTTTGGGCGAGGCGCTCCATTAAACAGCTAAAAATGCACCTGGCTTTATATGAAGCTGTGTGTGCAACAGCTGAAGATGCATGGGCAGCTTGGGATATTCGCAATCATTTTCTAGGGTGTTCTACGCGATTTAGAACACTCCTTGGCTGTCATGCTACGGGAGACATTTCTATCACAGAAGTTTTAGAATCTTTCGGAAATGTCTCTGCTTTGCAAGACGGACTGGCTGCTTTACGATTTACAGAGGGAACATTTTCGTTAGATCTTAAAACGCAGCGTACGAATTTACCAGTGAATATTCATGGCACCCACGTCTCTATGCCTTACACTCACATTTTGTGTCTGTGGGTTCGTGACCGAACGTTAGATACGCAAGAAGAGCTTCAACTGCAGGAAGCCATAAAAAATGCAGAAAAAGAGCATGCTTACCTTTTGGATTTTCTGGATGTTTTACCTCTTCCAATCTGGCACCGTCGACCAGGGGATTTGCGCTTGGATTATTGTAATAAAACTTACGTTAACACTGTAGGAACAAGCCTAGAGCGTATCCTTTTAGAGGATATTTCTCTTATTCCTGGCACGTTGTCTGGACAAGGCAAAACGCTTGCTTCTCAAGCGTTGAAGAAGAAGGATATTCAGCATGCAGCGCAGAACACTGTTATCAACGGAAAGCGTTGTCATGTTATTCTGCATGAAATTCCTTTTCAAGATGGCACCATTGGATTCTCATTTGACGTAACAGAAAGATATACCACTACGCAAAAACTAGAACGCTATGTGGCAGCCTATGCCGAAGTCCTTGGATTTTTATCTACAGCCATTGCTATCTTCGATGTAGATATGCGTTTGGATTATTTCAATAATGCTTATATGCACCTTATGGGATTAGACGAAAAATGGCTGCACACTTCCCCTTCTTTTGCTGATATTTTAGAGGAATTGCGCCTTAAGAGAAAATTACCAGAAGTTATCGATTTCTATGCTTATAAACAGGAGCAACTTTCCCTCTTCCAAATGGTTGTAGACCCTAGACAAGATTTAATGCATTTGCCGAATGGAAAAACGTTGCGTGTTGCTGTAGCTCCGCATCCATTAGGAGGACTTTTATTCTTTTACGAAGATATTACAGACGCCCTCACTATGGAACGCCAATACAATACTCTTATCAATGTTCAGCAAGAAACAATAGATCAATTATATGAAGGTGTTTCTGTATTTTCCAGTGATAACCGCTTAAAATTTTCTAATCCGGCATGTGCTGAAATCTGGGGAATGACGCCTGAAGATCGCGTACCTGGGTGCCATATTTCCGATTTTATAGAGTGCATTAAGTCTTATCTTGATTATGGAGACGATTGGGAAAGCTTTAAAGAAAACACGATTAGTAATTTAACAGATCGCATTTCTAAAACAGGGCAGTTATTGCGTAAAGGCAATGTTATTGTCAATTTTTCCTATATTCCTTTATCAGATGGAACACATCTTCATACTTTTGTTAATGTTACAGATACATGCCGTTCCGGAAAAATGTTGCTGGGACATAACAATCTGCAGAAAACATAGAAACGTAAAAGGATTTCTGAGGCAGTTTTATAAGGGGAGGAGGTTTATATATACAATTAATGGAACAGACGGAATACACAGGATTTCTGTCCGTGGAATATAGAGCGATTTTTCAAAAACCTATAGTCTTCATGGTACCCCTGGCCGGAGTCGAACCAGCACATCCTTACGGACAGCAGATTTTGAGTCTACCGCGTCTACCAATTCCGCCACAGAGGCTACATTGTAAATGTACTGATTCTTTTTCTAAGCGTCAAGAGGCAAGAAATCTTTGGGGACGGGACTCATAAGAGATAAGGAGTATCGTGCATGGAGTTGAGAGGGATAGAAGGAGATAAGATAAGTTAGGTGGAGTCGCTCAACGCTATCTCGAAAAAGTACTTGGACAAGACTTCGCCGAAAAATACTTCTCTCCATCACCTGACATACTCCGGCTTCCTGTTCCATTAATTGTATATATAAACCTCCTCCCCTTATAAAACTGCCTTCATTATGGAATAGTAACGGATTTTTTTGCATTTGATAAAAGAAAAACAGATATACAAAATCTGATATGGTTGTCAGTTCTTTTTTGATATCATTCATCGTAAAATAGAAGTATAATATACTTTTTATAGAAGTAAGAAGAAGTGCAGCATATGAAGTTGGGTGTTTTTTATTGTCCGAAGCAATCGTCGACAGAAAATCTTGCGGGAGATTTTGCTCACCGTTTGCTTTTGCGAGATGTGATCATTTTACAAGGTGACATTGGAGCGGGAAAAACGACCTTTGCACGCGCTCTTATTAATGCTGTTGCAGTATCGCCTTGTGTCGCGAGAAGTCCGACTTTTCCGTTCGTGCAAGAGTACGAGGTTATACAAGGACGCCTTTTGCATTACGATTTTTACCGATTGCGCGAAGAGAAAGAAATTTTCGATTTTGATTTTGAAGAAGCTCTCAGTCGCGATATTATTCTCATAGAATGGGCAGAGCGTATTCCCTGTAATTTGCTTCCCAAACATGGCTTGACAATTCGATTTGAAATGCGCCCTATGGGACGGCTTTTGTATATTTCCGGAAGCAATGCGTGGCGTGCGCGCATTGAGTCTCTCGCCTTTCCTGCGTGTTAGAAATACCATGACGGTTTTTTCAATTCCGTCTGCTACAGCTTTTCTTGACGTTCTCGCAGATCAAATCTTATACCGTTATCATTGCACCACAGATCTTTTAAGCCTCCGGTGTCTTCACGTTGTTTTACCTACTAAAAGAGCTTGCAGGAAATTTACAGAAGCCCTGAAAAGGCAAGCGAAAACCCCCATTTTTTTTCCGCAAATGCATGCCCTTGCAGCGGTGCAAGAAACGCAAACGGAATCCAATTTAGAACGCACACTCCGCTTTTTCTCATTTATTCAGCATTTTTTGCGTGATTATCACGCCGCTTCCTCTCCTTATCCTCTTTTTACGTCTATTCCTGCATTGATTTCTTTGTTAGACGAAGCTTTCCTTTACGAAACACGGGCTCCTCCTTTGGACATGACCTCCGAGAGAGTGACCTTTTTCTGCGCACTTTACAAAGCAGTAACGCATTCCCCGGAACTGACAGCTTTGCTGGGAGCGTGTCAAACACACACCGCTCTTCAGGAAGTCATTACACAGATCCATTCTTACCCTAAAAATCCTATCGTTCTGGCAGGGATTACCTCTATTTTTCCTAAAATGCTAGAGGTTTTTCGGCTTGTAAATGAACAATCTAATAGCATGATCGTCTTTCCAGAGCTTATACAACTGGACCCTGCCGTCTATGCAACTCTTACACCAGAGCATCCACAATATGCGTTGTATACTATACTAAAGGCAATTTCTTTATCTCCTAAGGACGTTCTTTCGTTAGGGGATGTTCCCGAACAGGCGATCAAATGTACGCAGTGTATTACATCTGCGTTGACCGAGCAAACGAAAAATATTGCGACAGCACCCCCTCCAAAAGGTGTCACTCTTATAGAAGCTGCCCACGCCCAAGAAGAAGCTTTTATTATCGCACTTCTTTTGCGAGAAGCTTTTGAGACACCTCTTAAAATGGCCGCTTTAGTTACGGTGGATACTGATCTTGTAAGACGTGTGGAAGCTTATCTGAAACGCTGGAATTTAACAGCCGATGTTTCACAAGGACGCCCGCTTATTCAAACCCAAGAGGGGATATTTGCCTTGCTATGCGCTGAGGTCATGGAAGAAAATTTTGCAGATATTCCTCTCTTAGCACTTTTAAAACATCCTTTTAGCCTTTTACCTATCGACACTATCTTAGAAATTGAACAAGAGCTTAGAAAAGGGCAAGAGACACTGGTAACTCTGTTAGAGACCCCTGATCTGTTTCCTCGAATCAAAGACCTTGTTGCCGTACCCCCCGCAGAAGAAGCAGGATTTTTGGAATTTGTTTCCTTTCATGAGCGTCTTTTTACATCCTTTTTGTCTTTAGAGGCCATCCGTTCTTTGGAAAAGACGAATGGTGTTCCTCTTTTTCGACATTTAAAAGTAATAGGGAATTTTACGATTTCCAAATCTGCTTACCGACGTCTGTTTGCCCATCTTTTGAAAACACAAGTAAAACGAGGGACGGAGCATGAATCCCCACGTCTGTTTATCTGGGGCCCTTTGGAAGCTCGCTTATTACATGTGGATCGTATTATTTGGGGGGGTCTTAATGATGAGGCGTGGATAAAGACAAAAGCGGCTGATCGATGGTTGTCGCAGAAAGAACGTCAGCAGCTAGGATTGCATTTTCACGACCAAAGAATGGGATTTCTTGCTCACAATTTTGTTTCCGCTTTTGGCGCTGAGGAAGTTTTTTTGACGCGGACATGCTTAAAAAAAGATGTTCAAACCTGTCCCGTTCTTTGGCTCAAACTTCTGGAAGCGTATTTTGGTAATCTGCACCCTTGGCGCGAGCAGGCGGCCTATTACACATGGTTAGCACTGTATGCATATGGGCAGCAAAGGGTAAAACGTGTCAATGTGCGACCTATCCCTTGCCCTTCTTTGTCTGTGCGGCCAACTTCTTTGTCTGTTACAGATGTAGAGCTCCTCATTCGGAATCCTTATGCTGTTTATGCACGTCATATTTTAGGACTAAAGCCATTAGCAGATCTTGCGGAAGATCCCGCTCCTTTACGCCGAGGAAATTATGTGCATAAAGCACTTGAATATATGGCGCACCATCTTCCTGAAGAAGAGGCACAGGCTTTCTTGGACTATCTTCTTTGCAAGAAATTCCCTGTTCCAGAGATTTTGCTTTATTGGCGTTCTCGTCTGGAAAGAATTCTGGCATGGTGCTTGCAGAAATTTCTGGAAAATCGCCCGCATATTGCGAAAAGCTATACCGAAATCCGAGGAACATTAACTTTTCCGGATTTTGATTTTACGTTGATAAGCAAGGCAGATCGCCTAGATATTCTGGATACAGGATCTGTGCAGATTATCGACTATAAAACCGGTATTCTTCCAAAAGAGAAAGACCTTCGTTGTGGAATAGCACCACAACTCCCCTTGGAAGCAGCTATTGCGACTTTTGGATCTTTTCCTCCTTTAAAAGCTTCCTCTGTAGAAGCGCTTATCTTTTGGCATCTGAAGGGCGATTTTTCTTCCTGCACAGAAGTTATTTATGACGAAGCGCATACATGGGCAGAAGCAGCGCGCCTAGGGATGGAGCGCCTCTTGAAAACCTATCAAGAACCAACGCGCGGGTATCCGGCTTATCCTCTTGAGGCTATAGCGCCGGTATATGATGCTTATGCCCACCTCGCGCGCGTCAAAGAATGGAGGTAATCGGGATGTATAATCCCGTTCACGATCCCCGTATTTCCTTATGGATTGAAGCGTCAGCAGGAACCGGAAAGACAAAAACACTCATAGATCGCCTTTTGGCATTGCTATTGTCAGGTGTTACGCCCTCAAAAATTTTATGTATTACCTATACTAAAGCCGCTGCTTACGAAATGCGAGAACGTCTTGAAACTTGCCTTCTTGCTTGGCGGCAGGATGAAGATATAAACGCTACCTTGAAACAAGCAGGATTTTCAAAAGCCTATGCCTTGCAAGCACGGAAATTATGGGGAAAGGTACTTCACACGCCTGTGCGGTTTCATACCTTACACAGTTTTTGTCAATCCATTTTGGAACGTTTCGGTTCCATGCCACAAAGTGTCATTGACTCTACCGAGCAAGATGTTTTTTTAGAGCGCGCATTGGATAGTACCATTAAAAATGCTGCTCATGAGGCTGTTTTGAACACTGTGTTTCAGCATGTCTCTTGCCTCATGGATCGAAAAAGCTTGCTTGATGCGTTCAAAGAAGTGCTTCGTTTTCGCACAAACCTTGAAATGCTTTCCGTGCGCTCTTTTACAGAACTTTACGCTCAGTATACCGCTGCTTTTTTGGATCAAAAAACCTCAGACGATGCATTGCTTGAAGAGGCCATTACCCCTCTATTCAAAGAACGCATCGAACACATAAGCCACCTTTTTGCTGAAGGCACAAAAACCGAGCAATCTTTCGCACAAAGTCTGCAGGATTGGCTTAAAAGGCCCTGTATTTCCAGTACCTTTAATTTATTAACCCTCCCCTTCTTGACGCAGGCAGGGGCAATTCGCAAAAAATTACTCAGCAAAGAGCTTCAGAAGACACATCCTGAAGGTATTCCTCTTATAGAAGAGACAGCTACACATGTGCAAGAAATTTTCACTCAATTAACACATATTCAGGCAGCGCGAGCACACTTTTCTATCGCCTATTTTTTAGGAGTCCTATTTTCCGTTTACACGCATCTGAAGGAGCGTGAACAGGTTCTTGATTTCGATGATCTTATTTTTAAAACACGTGCTTTAATAACAGAACAAGGAGCAGAGACCCTCTTATATGCTTTAGATGAAGGCATCGACCATATCCTTCTTGACGAAGCACAAGACACAAGCAAAGAACAATGGGAAATGATTTTAGCTTTAAGTGCGGAGTTTTTCTGTCATGATGATCCAACGCGCCCTTTCAGAAGTATGTGTGTGGTAGGGGATCGCAAACAATCGATCTATAGTTTCCAAGGAGCAGATATCGCATGTTTTGATGCCGTTAAAACGTTTTATTTGGCGTCTTCTGATAAGTGGACATGTCTCGATCTACGAACTTCTTTTCGTTCAACACCGATTGTTCTTTCGAGTATCGATGCAACATTCCGTGATCCAACCAAGACCTCTGGCGTCTGCAACGGAAAAGCCATCTACCATACGCCGCAGCGTACTACGGTTCCAGGAATGTTTGAGCTTTGGCCTATCGTGGAGGCAGAAGAGACATCCCCTCCGCTAGAACCTTGGGCGGTACCAGAGATCGCAAAACGTCCCCTCACACCAGAAGAAAAACTTGCTGAATATATTGCCCAATTTATTCGACGTACTCTTGATAATAATACACCTGTACCTTCTTGTGGGCGTACTGCCCAACCAGAAGATTTTCTCGTACTGATGCAGCAGCGTGGTACCTTAATGACGGTTCTTACTCAGGCGTTGCGCAGAGAAAATATAGTAACGGCAGGGGCGGATTGTATAGCACTGCATGATGAGATTTTCGTCGACGACCTGCTTGCTGCGGCTTGTTTTTCTTTATATCCAGATGACGATTTAAATCTTGCCAGTTTACTTAAAAGTCCTTTTATAGGATGGACAGAAGAGGCACTTTTTGACATCTGTCGTGCTTGGAAAGCATCAAGTGCCTCTTCTTTATGGGCATATATACGAACACAAAATGCCGCTTTTACGCCTATGTTGGAAGAATGGATAACAGTGGGCAAGACATTCTCCCCTTATACTTTCTTTCTATATGTCCTTCAGCATGAACAGGCAGCTTCTCGTTTAACTGACGCTGTAACAGTTGACGATCGGGAAAAGATTGATGCCTTCTTAGAGGTTGCTTTGGCATTTGAAGAAGAAATTTCTCTTTCTCTTGAACGTTTTGTTTCCTGGTTCAAAGCACATCCTGTCTTTCTAAAGCGTGAAACAACAACAAATTCTATCCAAGGAGTACGCCTGATGACGGTGCATGGAGCAAAGGGGTTGCAGGCGCCTTTTGTCATTTTGGCCGATGCTGGTACTGTATATGAACGCACGCCGACGTTTTCGTGGTGTCCTGATGGGTTATTGTTTTGGATCTCGAACCCAGCCTATAGAATAGGCCCAGTCGAAGCGCTCTATGATAAAATACAACAGGTCAATGGTTATGAATCAGAGCGCCTTTTGTATGTTGCTATGACACGTGCCCAGGATGCTTTATACATTACAGGATTTAAGCGGAAACGCGCTATTTCCCCGAAAAGTTGGTACACTTTGATCCAGGCTCAAGTCTCTCCTCTATTGGAAGAACACTATGACCCTTTGTGGCAAGATCCTATTTTACATTTCTCTCAGTCGTCCTTGATAGGGGAGAACATGGTTTTACCTTCAAAGGAGGTTCCTAAGAACACACAATCGCAACCTTTTCCCGCATGGTTTTCACACCGAATCAACGTACAAACTTTGGATCCTGATCCCCTCTCTTCGCAGCAAGAAACTGAATATGTGCGTGGATTGGCTATCCACACATTGCTTGAAGAATTACCTAAATATCCTGCTGCTTTTTGGGCTGAAAAAGGACGAGAGATAGTAGAAAATTACACAGACGAAATTGACCTTGATGCCATCTTAGAAGAGACGTTAGCCGTTTTGACAAAGTACAGTTTTCTCTTTTCAGATCCTACGGCATCGGAAATTTCTTTTTTCTCTCCTACGGGAAGTGGGGCGACAGGCCGTATCGACCGCATTTACGACACAGAAGAAGCGATCTGGCTTATTGATTTCAAAACAGACCGCTTCGTTCCAAAAGATTTTCAGCAAATTCCCTCCCCCTATAAGACACAGCTTAAATTTTATTATGATGCTTTTGTGAATAATAAAAAGCCTGTAAAAGTTGCCTTATTATGGACGACTACTCCAATTTTAATGGAAATTCCTAAAGAATTTCTTTCAATACAAAAGAATTTTTTGCCTTCTTTACAAAGATAACGATTGAATAATAGCGTATTTTTTCAATCAATCATTGAATTGCTCTCCGAGGATTCGATCTTGCAGGGACGTTTCTTGATCAAACAAAAGCGTTGCAGGATGCTGTTCATCTTGAACAACGGTTAACGTCAAAACGTCACGCACTTCGGTAAAATCTGTAACTGCATTGATGGGACGTTTCTGCGCTTCATGAATAGAAAATTCGAGGATTGAACTTGCGTTGAGTAAAGCGCCACGCCAACTTCGTGGCCGAAATGTATTAATGGGCGTTAGAGCAAGCAAATACGCCTCCAAAGGAATAATCGGACCATGTGCTGAGAAATTATAAGCCGTACTCCCCAAAGGGGTCGCAACGATAATTCCATCGCTTACAAGTTCTGAAAGGCGTTTTACACCATTAATCGTAACAGAAATCTTGGCTGTTTGATGCGTGGCACGAAAAAGATAAACTTCATTGAAAGCGTATGCTTCATAAGTAGCACCGTCTGCTGTGACAGCCTTCATTGTCAAGGGAAAAATCGTTACCCGATGCGCTTTTGTTAAACGGTCTGGAAGGTTTTCTATTTGGCACGTATTTGTGAGAAATCCCAAGCTTCCTTTATTCATTCCATAAACAGGGATTGCAAGAGGTCTTGCATGATGCAGAGCATGCAAAACAGACCCATCTCCGCCAATAGCGACAATAACGTCAGCTTCCTCTAAAGCTACGTGACCATAGGCCTTTACCAATTGTGCAAGAACGGAGCTGGTTCTCAGCCCCCGTTTCGCTGAAAAGTGAATTTTCATAAAATAATTCTAACAGATTATTATACTCGTAGCCTATCTGATATTTTAACGAATCCAGCTTTTAATGCGTCGATCTATATATGGAAATCAATCATAATTAATAGGAAAATATTCTTTATTCTATATTTTTGATAAAATATATTTGTTATTTTAAATATATTTTGTTAAATAATACTCTTTTTCTATAAGAAACTCATTGGATCGATATCGATTTCTAGGCGGCAAGTTTTGGGTAAAGGAGCTTGAGCGCACCACTTTTTCAGAAAGGACGTCAAAGAAATAGAGCGTGAAGCCCGTACCAAAATACGCCAGCGATATCGCCTCCTTAAATAAGAAAGAGGGGCTGGTATAGGACCAAGCACTTCTATCGCTTCTTCTTGAGGAGATTGCTGGACAAAAACACGCGCTGCTTGCTCTACAATGTCCGCTTGTCCTCCAGAAAGAATCAGAGCTATCAGGCGTACAAACGGAGGCATCTGTGCAGCCTTCCTCAGACGTGCTTCTTCATGCAAAAAAGCGTCTCTTTCAAAAAGCATCTGAAACAAAGGCTGATCTGGCGTATAAGTCTGCATATAGACATGTCCTGGTTTTTTCTCTCTTCCGGCGCGTCCTGCTACCTGATGAAGCAGCTGAAAAGTGTATTCGTGAGCACGAATATCTTCTGCGGCAAGAGCAAAATCCGCATCAATAACGCCAACACACGTCAGATTCGGAAAATGATGCCCTTTGGCAAGGATCTTTGTTCCTACAATGATTTGTACGGCACTTTCTTGGATGCTCTGAATGAACTGCTGCATTTTTTGGGGCGTATTAAGGGTATCGGAAGATGCCAGTGCCGCAGTCGCTTCAGGGAATAAGCTTTGTACCTCTTCGAAAACTTGTTCCGCCCCGATTCCCCAAGAGATAAGCTCTACTGCACCACATTGAGGACATACGTTTGGACGCGCCACGCTATATCCACAATAGTGACACATCAACACACCCAATCGTCGATGCTCCACTAAATGCGTAGCACAATTAGGACATGTTATCTTTCCTCCACATACATGACACAATGTAACAGGGGCATACCCACGCCGATTCACATATAAGAGTATTTGCTCTTTTCTGTATAGGGTTTCGTACATACGCTGGATCAGTGTAGGAGAAAGGCATACTCGATTACGGGATGGCTCCTTTTTAAGGTCAATAATGGTCACCGAAGGGAACAGGCCACTGTATCGATGCGGTAAGTGTAGCACAGTGTAGCGTCCCTTTTCGGCATTTAAGAAGGTCTCTAAGGAAGGTGTCGCAGAAGAAAGCACAATAGGGATATTCTCATATTTGGCACGTACAACCGCCATATCGCGAGCATTATAAAAACTACCCTCTTCTTGCTTGTAAGACGCATCGTGCTCTTCATCGACAACAATTAATCCTAATTTTGGAAAAGGGAGGAATAATGCTGACCGTGCCCCAACGACAAGAGCGGCTTGTCCAAGGGCAACATTTCGCCAAATCTCGCGTTTCTGAGCGGAAGTTTGTGCAGAATGCCATAAAACAGGTGTACATCCTAAGCGCATTTGACAACGTTCCATTAACGCTGTCGTTAAAGTAATTTCCGGAAGCAAAATAAGCACTTGCTGTCCTGCGCAAACAGCTTCTTGGGCCGCTTGTAAATAGACTTCTGTTTTGCCAGATCCCGTCACTCCATCCAAGAAAAAAGGATGGAAAACTTTATCTTTTACAGCAGTAGCAAGTGTTTCTGCACGTTCTTGCTGTATAGGCGAAAGGGCGAAAGAGGAAAGATCTTTCGGCCAGACAAGGTCAAAACTTTTACGCCTTCCAGAAGGTGTCTCGAATACCGCAGGCACACTAAGACACATCTTCAGAACGGCGCCAAGCGGAATCATCGTATATCGCGCCATCCAGTTGATGAATGCGCGCATGGGCGCTTCCAATACATAAGGTGCCAGAATTTCTGTGATATTTTTTATAGTCGATATTTCTGTTGGAGGTGAGCAAGCGTCTTCCCACACAACCCCTAGCACAGATCTATTTCCAAAAGGCACACGCACAATTTGCCCCACAGTAATTTCTGCAGGCGCCAAATACGTATACCATTGCTTAACAGGCGCAGTGACAACAACAGAAACCAATTGAGCCATTTTTCTTTATAGCAAACCTGATTGTGCATACACCATCCGCCAAAGCTTCAAAAGCAAAAAACATTTATGAGGGAATAAGGGGGGATTGTTATTATTACATTTGGAGATGACCGTCATTAGAGTCTAAAAGATGATTGCTTAGAAGACTAAGGGAAATGTGCTTTCTCTCCGATAATAGACAAGTTATATTTCTATAAAAGTCTGCTCTCAGTTGGAAAGCGAACGCTATTTAATTTTGTTAAGAAGGGGAACGGGCAGTTTGAAAAAGGCAGCCGTTGTTTTTTGCAAAAAGTCTTTTGCGATTGTGATTTTAGGAAGGATTTTCCACAAACGGCTAATTTTGCCGTTTTTCTTTACGTTTTATTAACTAAGCACCGGCAAGATCAAGCTTAAGAAGGGGGGTACTGTGTAGGTTTTGCATAGTTTCCTTACGTTCCCTCTTCTTGCGGTTTGGAGAGCTGTGTTCGTGTTTTTCTGTAAGAAAAGTCCCTTCCGTACGTATACACCGCTCTCCATCTTTTCCGTCATAATCTTTACCTTTTCTTTGCAATGGAGCATTTGTGCCGATACGCCTCAAACAGCTCCTCCATCGCCTCGATCCTTTTCTTCAACTCCTTCTCACCCTAGCCCAAAACTTGCCGTTAGAAAAATCCTTAAAAAGAAAAAGCAATCTAAACATATCACGCGGAAAAGAGCAAAAAGTGTTTCAGTAAAAGCTTCAACAAAAACAAAATCTTCTCCCCCAAAATCTTTTGAAAAGTCGAAGGGAAAGCCAAAGGCCCATAGAAAAAATATTCCTTTTGTAATACAACAAACGCGTGAAGATCAAAAAGATCTTCCGTCACTTGCTTTAGATAGGCCTCAAAAGGCTTTGCCTATCGATAAAGTAACGATTACACCAATAAAAGAACATTCCGCACTGTTTACAGGATCGACTTCTTATATTTGTAAAGCAACTTATAAGATACCAGCAGGGTATACGGCTCCCCCTTGGGTGTTTGAAAAACACAAGCATCAAGAGGCTATTCAAAAACTCTCTCCCGCGGGACGATTTTCTGCTTATATCGACTGGGCGCATTTTTATGTACAAAGCGGTTTTTCTAAAGAAGCACTTTCCATTCTGACATTTTTGCAAGAACGGTATCCATATCGCACCGTTTGCTCTCCTGATTTTTTTGCTTTATCTGGTTTGGTGCATTTTATCGAAGGAAATTACACGCAAGCCCTTCAAGCTTTTACCAAACAGGGTTTAGAACAAGAAGAGGAAATTGCGTGCTGGATAGCACTTTGTCATCTTGGCTTAGGGCACCCTCTTAATTTAGAAATTCACCATCTGGAACGGTATTTGCCAACCTATGCCGAGCCTGTGCAGTTACATTTACTTCATTTTTTGCTCCCTTATACGCTGGCAATCAATGATAAAAATTTTACGCAAAAACTGCTCAATTTTTCTGAAACACTATTCATGCTACCAGAGAGCAAGGAATTCTTTGATCTTTACAAAGTGCATTTTTCATTAAAGGGAGAGCCTGAAAACGACGCACAAATTTTAAGCGAGATTGCGCAAAAAGTAGTTTCGAACCGTGTTTATGCGCAAGCCTTTTTTGCGGAAATCGAGGCGCTTTTAAAAGGGCATGCGATCGAAAATAAAGAAGCTTTACAAAGGCTGTGCTCCATCGCTTTTTTTGTAAGAGGGCAACCTTTTGAACAACGGTATTATACGCTTCTCGCTTCTTTACATGAACAAAATGGTGACCTCCTATCAGCGATAAAGTGTACGTGCGCAGTACTTAAAGGCCCCAACTCAGAGGATTTTAAAGCAGCTCAAGAACATTTGCCCCCCTTGTTTCACCGCGTTATACAAGGCAAACCCCTGGCACAAATGGATGCTCTGATGGTGTTACAGTTCTTTTATGATGTGAAAGCGTTTCTTGTCCAATTACCAGAGAAGGCACTTATTTTGACTCATTTCGGAGACCAATTCCTGCGCCTGGGGTTAAAAAGAAAAGCTACTGAAGCTTATATTTCGGCTGCTCAAGCAACCTCTACGCCCGCCGCAAAAGCGCGAGGTCTTTTGCTTGGTTTAAAAGCCTTACTAGAAAGAAGAAAATATCCTTTTTTCTGGGAAATGGCTGAAAAAATCCCCGACTATATCCTTTCTGAATCGGACAAAGTGCAGCTAAAAGTACTTAAAGCGAATGCCTATACAGCACAGAAAGATTACAAACGGGCGCTTGCGATTCTTAAAGGTGTAAACACAAAAGAAGCCTTTCTTGCGTATAGTGAAATCTATCTCCACTTAAAAGATCGCCCCCATGCCATCAGCAGTATGGAAGCCGCATTACCTCTTTTGAAAGAAGAGGAGACTGTTTTAAAAGATACCATTTTGCTGGAGTTAGGAACGCTTTTGGCCGCTGAAGAACAAGAGAGAAATCTGGAAATGCTCATACATGATAAGCATGAATCCATGTCTCCGATAACGCAAAAACGGTTAAAACTTTTTTTATCTTCTTTGAAAATGCAAAAACATCATCCCCTCAATAGATTAAGAACGCCACATGCATGTGCGGAGTTATTGGAAGAAATGCAGACATTTCTTAAAAACATCAAAGAGAGTTTATAAGAGGCTATTTGCCTCTACTTTCTTTTATTCTCTGTTACCCACTCTCCATCATAATTCCTATTGATAGACTAAGTGTGCTTCACATACATGTAAAATGCAGGTAAAAACCTAAGCAATTTCAAAAAATTTCAAAGAGAACTAATTAGGGCTGAGGCTAACTCCGGAAATGGTTTTTCTGATTAAATAAAATATAATTTACAGACAATAATAAAAATTATATTTATAATATTTTTATAGGGCAATCCTCCAATTCCTCTCACCATTGATCCGCGAAGAGAATTCTTTTAAAATAAAAGTAATAAAGGGGTATGCGAACAAGGCATTCTGTGGTGGTACAAAAGCCAATAGAGTTAGAAGGTTCCAACGATTTAGAAAATCCTGTCTGTATGTCCTTTGAAGTTCTGGATAGGGTTCGGGTTGATGTGTATGCTTTGCCTGTATGGGGGAGAATGATGGAAACTCTTCTGCCTCATATGGAAAATCTTGCGGCATACTTATTCCAGCATGAGGTAGGTGCATCATACGGAAAAAGTACCAAGCATCGGTTCATTGTGGATTGTGTTCTTTCCAATGATGCGGAAATACGTATTTTAAATGTTCGTTATCAAGGAAAAGATACAGCAACAAATGTTTTGTCGTTCCCTCAGGAAAGCCAAAGAATCTCTCCAACACTCAATGTTCAGTATTCCAAAAAGGGACATGAGGAAGAGGAGCCTTTCCTTTTAGGAGGCGTTATTCTTGCAAAAGAGACTGTTTATAAAGAAGCACAAGAACAAAATAAATCTGTTATCCATCATTGCTTACACCTTATCTTGCACGGAATATTACACTTGCTGGGCTTTGATCATGAAACGGCTTGTCAAGCGCAAGAAATGGAAACAGTGGAAGGCCAAATTCTTGCCCTAATGCATATTCCCAACCCTTATAGCGTATGCTGAGAGCTTTTACATGTTAAATAGATTACGTGCTTTGACACGGTTTTTTAAACTTTCAAAAGAAGCCTTAGAAGACACACGGGATACGTTAGAGGAATTGATTGAAACGGAAGAACCATCGGATACTTCCTTAAATCCACACGAAAAACAACTTTTCCTTAATGTATTGAATTTCGGGGACCTTACAGCCGCAGACGTCATGACCCCAAGAGCAGAAATCGTCAGTATCTCCGAAACCTCCTCCTTTGAAGAGGCTCTTCAGACTGTATCTGCGGTTAAACGCACGCTATTTCCAGTATATCGGGAAACACTTGACGATGTAACGGGTGTTATGCGTGCCAAAGATTTACTGCCTTATTGCAAATCCCAAGAAACTTTTAGTGTAAAGGCTATTTTGCGCCCTGTACCGTTTATCGCCCCTAATATGGGATTACTTGAGCTGCTTGTGCAAATGAGAGCTTCTGGAGATCCCATGGTGATGGTAGTTGATGAATTTGGAGGGGTGGATGGATTAGCCACGCTGAAGGATGTTATCAGTGAATTAGTTGGGAATATTCAAGAAGAAAATAGCCCACACCATCCGACCCTAACACGTCGGTCAGATGGCCTTTATGTGGCAGATGCACGTTTGGCTATTATAGAGTGCGAGAAAGGTCTTGGAATTCCTTTGCGTGTTCCTTTAGAAGAGGATAGTACCGAATTTCCAGAAGTGGACACTTTAGGTGGTCTTGCAACAGCCCTTGCTGGGCATATCCCACAACGTGGAGAATGTCTTGAGCATCCTTCAGGAGTCGTATTCGAAGTGCTTGAAGCAGACTCTCGGCGTATCGTGCGCTTAGGCATACACATATCTGTTGCTACCCCTCATGCATGCGCCTAATAATGCATAAAATAAATTATAATTGTATCGCTGCTTTTCTGTGGGGATGTGCGGCAGGTTTAGGATTTGCTCCCTTTCATTATACGTCCGTACTTTTATTGGCATACGCATGGTTTTATAAAAGCCTTTCAAAGAACACTCATCGCTTTAGGCGAGGGTGGTTTTTTGGTTTTGGGCAAGCGCTTGTATGCCTCTATTGGGTCTATGAACCTTTAACGTTGAATTGGCCGCACTTTGCTGTTTTTATCCCTTTTTCCATTTTTATATTGCCAGGGTATATCGCTTTATACACAGGGCTTTCTGCAAAAATGCACGTCTTTTTTGCCGATTCGTGGTGGCGTGGGCCTACTTTATTTGCGGCACAATGGACTCTTGCAGAATGGATGCTGGGGCATTTTTTTACGGGATTCCCCTGGACGTTGATAGGATACACATGGTTGCATCCTTTGCCCCTTCTGCAGATTGCCGCTTATGGCGGTATTTATGGTTTAAGCTTTTTCACGGCACTGTTGAGTGCTTTTTTAGGAGAAGCTTGGGAATGCCATAAGGCTTCCAAAATGCCGGTGATTGCTGCATGCCTTTTGTTTGGAGTCGCTTATGGAGTGGGAACTTTTCGTATACGATCTATTACGTATGAGCAACCTCCTCATCTGCCTTTATTGCGCTTAGTTCAAGGCAATATTCCGCAAGATCTGAAATGGAACCCACAGCTAAAAGAACAACACCTTAAAGCGTACCTAAAATTGAGTCGTTCCGTTAATACGGTACTTCCTCAAATTATTATTTGGCCAGAAGCTGCTGTTCCTTTTTTGCTTGAGCCAGAATCCGGTTTGACAAATTTTCTCGGGCGGTTTCTTACGTCTTCCCAGATTCTTTTGGCAGGAATTTTACGAAGAGAAAACCAAGAAGTATATAATAGCCTGCTTGTCACCGATGCACCAGGAACCGTTCTTGCAGTGTATGACAAAAAGCACATTTTACCCTTCGGGGAGTATATTCCTTTTAGAAAATTTCTTCCTTTGAAACGTATCGCCAAAGGATTAGGTCTTTCGGACATTTCTCCAGGAGAAAAAACGCGTTTGTTGAATATCCCAGGAATTCCGCCAGCGGCCGTGTTTATATGCTATGAAGCGGCGTTTGCGCGGGATCGTCCTTTTGCGGAACATCGAGTAGATTGGTTATTAAATATTACGAATGATGCATGGTTTGGACATACATCCGAACCTTATCAACATGCGCATATCTGCCGTTTCCGAGCTATTGAGTCGGGAGCTCCCCTCGTACGCATTGCAAATACAGGCAAGACATGTGTTTTTACAGCTTTAGGAGAAGAAATTGTTTCCCTTCCTCTTTCTATTTCTCTATATAAAGACTGCTTGTTACCGCTTCGTACAGAATTCCCAACCTTTTTTTCACGTTTGGGAAGTATTCCCCTGATAGTATTTTTATGTTTTTTAAGTTTTTTTTTTCATGGTGCATCAAATAAAATAAAGAAATAAAGAACTATCAACTTCGAGTTGAGCAAATTATAGTGCTCAACTTGTAGTTGAATATTGTAATTCTATTTAATTTATATTGACTTTTTACAAGTAAAACATTTAACCTCCTTTCAGAAAGTAGGAGCGTGATCATGCCTAAAAAACTCTCTGAAGCGCAGGAAAACGCCTCTAACCGAAGGACATCACGGCCAGGAGCTATAGATCAATATGTGGGATCTCGTGTTCGTGCCCGGCGTTCCGTTTTGGGATTAAGCCAAGAACGTCTTGGAGAAGCCGTTGGCTTGACCTTTCAACAAGTGCAGAAATATGAACGGGGCGTTAACAGGATTAGTGCAGGACGTTTGCTTGAACTTAGTCATGTATTAAATGTAGATATTTCGTATTTTTTTGAAGGTTTTTGCAATAAAGACGCCTCTAATACTTCAAGCCTTATGCTTTTAGGAGAAGAAAGGGAGAAATATTCTATTGATCCTTTAGAGCGCCGTGAAACGTATGAGCTTATTCGCGCCTATTATCGCATCGGGGATCCGCATGTTCGCTTACGTTTTCTGGACTTATTAAAGGTCTTTAGTGATTCAGAAGCTACAAATAAGGCCATCGTTGCAGCAACAGAAGAAAGGATTAGCTAATCTTTTAAGAAGGGTTTTTGCATAAACGTATTGCTTCTTCACACAAATGAGCTATTTCTCTATCCTTTTGAAAGGTATCGTTAATCGCAATATCGATAAAGCGTGGAGATGTTTGTACTGCTTGAGCATGGGCGGCAAAGGTAGCTTCTGTATGCCGTTCCTTGGGGGCGTAAAAGCGTTCTATATGCATAATATAACATGTACTGTACAAGGCATTTAAAGGATTTTGCGTATTTTCCGTATACGTACCAAGTGCCGATGCTTCAACAACAGCTCCTTCGGGTAAGTTTTCAAACGCTGTTAAAAGCTTTTCTCCTGCTGCACAAAGCGTTTCTTGGTGATGGGCGAAAGAACCTGCTGCGATCCCCTGGGACAGGTGCTGCCGTATATCCTCTGATAAAACTTCTTTTGCGATAGAATCGAAGTCAAAGCAGGGAACACGTCCTTTAAAATAACAATCGATGAAACTACTTTTCCCTGATCCTAAAAAGCCTGTAATAAGAACGCGTTTTGGGCGATTTTTCCAGCGTTCAAAAACAAAAGGAGGGAGATATTCCCTGATATTTTTCCCATAAAAATCAAGCTCTCGTACATGAGAACTTGAAAGTTTTTCAAGATGCGCATCGCAGGGAATAAAAAGCGTTTCGATATTAAACTGTCGATTCCAATGGCACATTTCCATTTCATACACCAAGTCAACAGCATTACGAATGGAACGCACTAGAAAGCTAAAACCTTTTTCCTGACATAAATCTGCCACCATCGTTCGTTCTGGAATGACGAGCACTTGTGGAGTAACAGTATGGATCACCCAACGGAGATGTTCTCTATCAGTTTCCTGTTTTTGAGCGTTACGTGCCACACCGATAAAAACGTTTCCCTGACCGAATATTTGGCACGCCTGTGCATAGACAGAGGCATGTCCAATGGTAAAGGGATTAAATGTTCCCGCAAAAAGCGCTTTCTGGCTTGTCATGAATAGGTTCCTATTTGCTGTTCCTCTTCTTATTTAATCACACGTAATAGATAGTATCGAATCCTGATTTTTCAGAAAAATTTTAAAAACTCTTTTATCTCTAGCATAACCGGATCTTCCGTAAAACATTCCTTCAGATATTTGATACACATTACAATCCCCAACAAATATCCTCAAACGCTCTGAAGCGTACTGCTTAGACAAAAGAAGCACCATATGCTTTTTCAGAAGTGCCTGCATTAAAGAACCAAAGATGGGTATATCCCAGAAATATATAAAGATAGGGGGACGTAGAGATAGGAGAGAACCAATTAAGGAGGGAGAGCGAGAGGGGAGATGGTAGAGTGTGAGGAAGAGAGGAGAAGGAAGGGGGA
>JAIRST010000010.1 GCA_031255325.1 Holosporales bacterium
GATGCCATCTCTTTTGCATCTTTTTCATCCTTGAAAATCTTGTAGCCTTCTTTTATAGCCTTTTCGTCCAAGCCTTTCCCGACTTCCAGCGTGTTGATATATGCAATAATATCATCACGCTCATCCATCATATTTGAACTCGAACTAAGTAATCCAATGAGCTGCTCGCGGCTCATTTTTTCTTTTTTAGGCACGTCAGGCTGTGTGTATTTTGAAATCAAAGACATAATATAGTCATAATCAATTATGGCGGAAGAGAACAGAACAAACTCGAAATCAAGCTGCTCAATTACAGGGTCTTTGTCCCCGATATCCTTGCCCTGCTGCGCTTTTAACTGTTGGGCGATCTCTATATAGACACCTCGGAAGGCTCGTAGCGTGTCCTCAGGCAATAGCTCTTCAATCTTTGCCACTTGCTCTTCTTTGATATCTGTGTATTGGTCGAGCTGTGTTTTAAGGCGCTGCACTTCTTTGAATTTATTGATAAATTCACTCCGCGCTGCATCTCCTTTAAGATTGTTCACTTGCTCGGGCCTACACTCCAAACCTTGCGATGCCATAAACTTTTCAAGCTCGGTGACTGCCGTGTCAAGCTTATCTACGACAATGGGAGCCGGGTCAACAAGCCAGATTTCTTTTGCTCTGGCACTGTTTTCTTTTCCCGAAAACAGCGCAATTGCTTCATTAACCTCTTTTTCCTGACCCCTAAAGTCAAGAATGTTTCCATATGGCTTTGTGTCATTTAGAATACGATTTGTTCTTGAAAACGCTTGAATCAAGCCGTGCTGTTTTAGGTTTTTATCGACATATAGGGTGTTCAGGTATTTTGAATCAAACCCGGTTAAAAGCATATCCACAACAATGGTTATGTCGATTTTATTCTCATGAGGATAGTCCGAGTTGGGATATTTTTGGTCTTTGATTCGTTGCTGTACATCCTGATAGTATAAATCAAACTCATTAATGTTGTGATTTGTGCCGTACTGCGAGTTATAGTTATCCATAATGTTTTTTAGAGCCGCCTTTTTCTTCTCCGGCTCCTTTTCGTTATCGGCTTTTTCCTGCTGTAAATCTTCTTGCAGTTGCTTGACATCTTTGTTGCCTTCAGCTGGTGGAGAAAACACGCAGGCGATATTTAGCGGCGTAAAGGCCTCCCCCTCGTTCCTAGTGTGTTCATCCTGCAACGATTTAAATAGTTCAAAATACTCGATTGCATCGTTGATAGACGCAGTCGCAAAAATGGCGTTATAGCGTCTGCCATTGGTTGCGGTGTCATGTTTTGAAATTATTGCCTCAGCGATTGCCTTTTTGCTTAATACATCTGGGGCTTTCGCCGCCTTTTTAACATTCTCCGGCTTAAAGTAGTCAACATGAAAGCGGAGCACATTGCGGTCATCGATGGCATTTGTAATTGTATAGGCGTGTAGCTCTTTTTGGAAAACATCTTCCGTAGTGATATAAGAGCCAACTGTACCATCAATCTTTTTGTAGGTAGCGTTATCTTCAAATATTGGTGTTCCGGTAAACCCGAAAAGTTGTGCCTTTGGGAAGAAATTTTTTATTGCCTCGTGATTGTCGCCGAACTGAGAGCGGTGGCATTCATCAAAAATAATAACAATACGTTTGTTAGAGAGCTTTGCTAAGCGATCCTTATAAGTTAATTCGCCCCTCTTCTTTTTCTCTTGATTGCGTTTGCTGTCTTCGTCGAGAGCGAGGCCGAGTTTTTGGATGGTGGTGACAATCACCTTATCTTTGTAGTCATCAGAAGTAAGGCGTTTCACCAAGCTTTCTGTGTTGGTATTCTCTTCAACACAGCCTTCTTGAAACTTATTGAACTCCAAGCGAGTTTGCCTATCAAGGTCTTTTCTATCAACAACAAATAAACATTTTTCTATTTCGGGATTATCCTTCAAAAGTGTGGAAGCTTTAAACGACGTCAGCGTTTTCCCACTTCCTGTTGTATGCCAGATGTAACCGTTGCCACGATTCTGGTCAATGCAGTCCACAATAGCCTTGACAGCATAAATCTGGTAAGGGCGCATAATCATCAATCGCTGCTCACTTACAACAAGCACCATGTAGCGGCTTATTAATTGCCCAAGAGTACATTTGGGGAGAAATTTTTCAGTAAAATCGTAAAGATGCGTGATTTTGTTGTTGTCGCCATCTGCCATTTGATAAATTGGCAAAAAACGTTCATCTGAATTGAAAGAAAAATGTTCCTTGGGGTTGTTTGCAAAATAATATGTATTGGTCTCATTGCTCACAATAAAGAGCTGCATAAAGCAAAGAAGCGAATTTGCATAACCGTTCCCAGGATCATTTTTATATTCTACAATCTGTTCCATTGCCCTTTTAGGTGTAATTTGAAGTGATTTAAGCTCCACCTGAACAACGGGAACTCCGTTGATAAGTATAATGACATCATAGCGGTGATTACTGTTTTCTGTGTTAATGCGCAATTGGTTTATCACTTCAAATTCATTTTTGCACCAGTCTTTTATATTAACAAGGGTGTATTGAAGCGGCGTATCGTCATCACGTTTGAAGGTGTTTATTTCTCGTAAAGTTTTGGCCGCAGAGAAAACTTCTTGTGTGATAATCGCATCTCTGAGACGCACAAACTCAGAATCGCTTAACTTTACACGATTCAGTCTTTCAAAATGCCCTCTAAAACTAGCTTCTAGCGATGTTCTATCCTTAATGTCCTCGCGGTATGTGTATTTTAAATCCTGAAGCTTTTGTATAAATGCCATCTCTATTTGATTTTCAGATTTCATACCTGATCTCCTTTTATTAAACCGTGAGGATTTTTGTGTAAATACGGATTGTGTGGCTGTTTAACTTACATACGGATTATTCTTCTCGCTATTCTTTCGACTTACGACCAGGTTTAAATTCCCCAGTGCGCGTCGGCTTGGGTGTGTTTTCCGGTATAGCCCACGCATTGCCGAATTTAGAAGCACCTTCAATTTTTCTGTGTTGACAGAGTAACTGAACTTGACGTATTGATACATTCCAACGTTTTGCCATATCTTCGGCTTTAACATATCCGTTCATCACGAATCCTCACTACATAGACACAACACAACATTTTAATTATATTCGTATTCCCGCAAAAAGTAAAGGGAAAATTTTTTTGTGTGTTGTTCGTCAGCGATAATGTCCGCTCATAACTCATCAGCGAAA
>JAIRST010000055.1 GCA_031255325.1 Holosporales bacterium
CAATGGTGGTATCCGCTCTCAATCCAGATGAGCGCCCCATCCCGCACAATCTCAATCCGCTTTTAACAACCATACCGTGTAAAGCGCACATTAAAAATAAAAACACCCGCCATTGAAAAAACTGCCCTGGATCCCTTAAAAACTATACGAACGCATTTCCACAAAGAAACATAAAAAGAAACCGAAAATTAACAGGTATTAGGTACTGTTTGTAATAGCTAGTGTTGATAAGAATCTCTGCTTAGCTAAAGAGTATCAGTGAGCGGGTAATGGTACATGATGATCCAGTTGTGATTATATGCGGCAAGCGGTCCCCGTTAGGGGCATTGCAAGGAACATTATCTTCTTTAACGGCGGTGGATATTGGAGCGCAGATCGTAAAAGCGTGCCTTTCACCTCTTCCGAGAAAAGCCATTGTGGACGAAATATTAATGGGATGCGTTCTGCCGGCGGGTCTTGGTCAGGCACCAGCACGCCAAGTTGCGCTGAAAGCAGGATTGCCTGTTTCAACATTTGCAACAACCGTTAATAAAGTTTGCGGATCGGGACTGCAAACAGTCATTTTCGCCTGCAATGCTCTTTTAGCAGGTTCCAGCAAAATTATTATAGCTGGCGGCATGGAGAGCATGAGTAACGCACCACACCTTCTTATGAAAGCCCGTACAGGTTATCGATTCGGGCATGGAGAACTCGTTGATCATACGTTGATAGATGGGCTTGAAGACCCCTATCACAATCGTCGCCTTATGGGAGAATTTGCTGAAGATGTTGCTCAAAAGTATGGGTTTTCCAGACATGCTCAAGACGCGTATGCCTTGCAATCTTTTACACGCGCCCAAAGGGCTATTGCAAGCAGTGTCTTTTCTCATGAAATTGTTCCTCTCACATGGACAAGTCGGAAAGGCGAAACCACTTGTGCCCAAGATGAAATTCCTTACAAATCGGATCTCGAACGCATCCCAACGCTTCGTCCCTCTTTTCGAGAAAATGGGACAGTAACTGCTGCTTCCGCAAGTGCTATTGCCGATGGGGCTGCTGCTTGTGTCCTTATGAACGAAAGTACCGCTCGTTCCTTTGGTTTAAAACCTCTGGCACGTATTGTGGCGTATGCTGGATTCGCCCAGGAGCCACGTTACTTTATCACAGCACCAGTAGGCGCGATCCGAGCGGTTCTTGAACGCACTGGGTGGGGTACAAAGGACGTAGATCTTTATGAATTGAATGAAGCTTTCGCAGTTGTTGTAATGGCTGCCATGCACGACTTAAAGTTAGACTTTGAAAAGATCAATATTCACGGTGGCGCCTGCGCCCTAGGGCACCCATTAGGGGCAAGTGGCACGCGTATCTTGGTCACATTAATGCACGCCCTTGCGACACGAAAAGCCAAAAGAGGCATCGCTAGCCTATGCGTTGGTGGGGGAGAAGCGGTCGCTATCGCCATCGAACGCTATTGTGATTAAATCAAAACTCCTCCCTTGCGCTCAATTTACAATCCTTTATATTTTTAAAACTTCCCAATATATTTATACGCGCTGTCAGCATCAATCATTTTATGCATTTCATTCTCCGCTTCTTTTACAGTGAAGCAGGCGGGCTTAGAACAACAAATAGAACTCTTCTCAGAATTTCTAGCATGTCTTTTACCCTCTTAAACATGTATTTTCCGTCGGGCATTCACAAAATCTGCTACACCCCACCATCCGAGGACCCCCATAAGAACGGTGGAACTGATAACGTAACGATATTCTAAGTGAAAGAGAGCATATACAAGAATAAATCCTAGAGCATGAAACAAAAGAGCACACCTTATCAGCGCTTCTCTATCTTTTTGGATAGACACTCTTCTAAAAAACAATGGAAGATTGTATAATGCATATACCAGCCCAATTCCTGTAAGAAATGCTTCATATATAAATTGCAATAAAGAATTGGTACTCCATGAATATTTGCCAAAACAACGTAAAGGCCCATGCGTACAACACACTATACGAAGAATCTCTCCGCGAGCATTAATTTTCAAATAATCCAAAGGATGATTAATAAGAGACGCGAAAAAATCTCGTTTTATTTCTGAATAAAAATATGCACAATCCATTCTGAATGATGTGCAAGAAGGGACTCTCTTCTGAACCATGCGATGCAGTGCTGACCGGATCATTCCTGGATCCAGACTACCTCCATTGGGAAATTCTTCCTTCAAAAAAGTCTCTTTTATAAAATCCGGATTAACGCAAGATAGCTCCGACATCCCCCAAAGGAGTGCACTCGCTGTACCAGCCGAGACTATCGCCAATCCACATGTATGTTTATGCACGGCCATTAACGTTCCTTGCGGGATAGCTGTCACAAAACATAGTCCTACAAAAACTACAGCAGCCTTTTTGCGAGCAAACTTGAAGAGTGCCACAATAAGCAGTAATAAGGTTATAACAAAATAAGGTGTAGTTTCGCGCCAAAATCCCATAATAAATATGGATAAGAAGAGCGATACCCAATCTACGCGTTGCACCTTTAAATCTAGACAAATTCTGCACAGAGAAAGGACAGAAAGAAGCGCCAGAGATCCATATACAGAATCAGTCAGCATATAACGCGCATAGTGGGGAAATATTCCTGTACTGTAAGAAAATAGGACGAAGAAACGTATCCAAGAAGACCACGCTAAATCACGCATTAGGCGATACATAAAAAAGCCTACAAAAACGACTAAAGCAAACTGAGACAACATGACCCCAACTGTCCAGTGTCCTCCAAGAATCAGTTTCCATAATGCAACAAGCGCAGGGAACCCTGGCAGCCTAAATAGTAAAAAAACTCTCTCCATTACTTAATACCCTTCGCTAAAATAAGAAAATACCTCTCTAATCAAACCTACCATATAATCAGTTACTGAAATATAATCAGCAGTATCTGGGCAAATAATTACCAACCCCTCTAACCAGTACAATACATCAGAAAACATGAATTTCTCCCTTTAAATTTAACACGTACAGCTACCTTATTCTGCGTTTAAGCTTTTTTCTGTATAATGAAGATCTGTCAGCACAACTACCTCATCCGGCAAAATAGAACATATGCCATGAGTGACATCAACCGTCTGGCAGGCAGCAGATGCTTTCTTTTCAAAAATCCGAAGGGAGCCTTCTGATAATAAGCTGATCATAGGTATGTGCTTTGAAAGCACGGTAAATTCTCCTATAGCTCCCGGAGCAATAACCATTTCGGCTGTTCCTATCCACAAAATGCCATCAGGCGCAAGTATCATTACTTTAAAGGATAAATCGCTCGTATTATTGACTTCTCTCAAGCCTGCTGCACCGACAGTCTGTGCATTTTCCATACCCTACTTCCCTTGCGTTAGCCTACGTGCTTTCTCACGTGCAGACTCTAGTGTTCCTACCATAAAAAAAGCCATTTCAGGTATGTCATCACAGTCTCCATCCACAATCGCCTTAAAGCCCGCAATCGTATCCCGCAAATCAACAAATACCCCCGGTTGCCCCGTAAAGACCTCTGCCGAAACAAAAGGTTGCGACAAGAAACGTTGAATTTTGCGCGCACGTGCAACTGTTAACTTGTCAGTTTCCGAAAGCTCATCCATACCTAAAATGGCAATCACATCCTGTAGCGATTTATAACTTTGCAATATAGTCTGAACTGAACGCGCCACTGCATAGTGTTCGTCCCCCAATATACGCGGGTCTAAAATTTTCGATGTAGAATCGAGAGGATCGACGGCAGGGTAAATACCAAGCTCCACGATACGACGGCTGAGAACCGTTGTTGCATCCAAATGCGCAAATGAGGTCGCTGGCGCTGGATCTGTTAAGTCATCTGCAGGCACGTAAATAGCCTGAACGCTTGTAATCGATCCTTTGTTGGTACTCGTAATGCGTTCTTGTAATTCCCCCATTTCTGTTGCAAGTGTTGGCTGGTACCCAACGGCAGATGGAATGCGTCCTAACAGCGCAGAAACCTCTGATCCTGCTTGCGTAAAACGGAAAATATTGTCTATAAAAAGCAATACATCCTGATTCTCATGATCGCGGAAGTACTCTGCAATCGTTAGCCCTGTTAAAGCAACACGCGCACGTGCTCCAGGCGACTCATTCATTTGCCCATAGACAAGCGCTGTTTTTGATCCTGGCCCTTCTTTTTTGATAACGCCAGATTCAATCATTTCGTTGTATAAGTCGTTTCCTTCACGTGTTCGCTCTCCAACACCAGCAAAAACCGAGAACCCTCCATGCGCTTTGGCAATACTACTGATTAACTCCATGATAATGACTGTCTTACCAACACCAGCCCCTCCCAAAAGACCGATCTTTCCTCCCTTCGCATAGGGCGCCAGCAAATCGATTACCTTAATTCCTGTCACTAGCATTTCAGCATGCGTCGATTGTTCCTCAAAAGTGGGAGGTGTCCTGTGGATAGGAAGCCGCACCTTTGCTCTTATTGGACCACGCTCATCAATAGGCTCGCCAACGACGTTCAAAATGCGCCCCAGCGTTTCTTGCCCAACAGGAACTTCAATTTGATCTCCCGTATCGATCACCTTTTGACCTCGCATCAGCCCATCTGTAGAACCCATCGCAATGGCGCGCACTGTATTGTTCCCAAGATGCTGCATGACCTCTAAAATTAACCGCTGATCACCATTTTCTATGGATAAAGCTGTCAAAATATGAGGTAAAGTTTCTGAAAATTTTACATCGACGATAACCCCCACAATTTGGACAATCGTGCCTATATTTTGTTTTTGTACCACTGTCTTTTCCTCATCCATTTCCTAATGCTTCTGCTCCCGAGACAATTTCGGTCAGCTCCTTGGTGATCAGTGCCTGCCGCGTTCTGTTGTAATGGAGTTTTAAACGCGAAAGCATGTCTTCTGCATTACGCGTGGCACTATCCATTGCTGTCATCCGCGCCCCTTGCTCGCTGGCCATACTTTCAAGCATTGCTTGATAGATCTGTAGCACTATATTGTGTTCAAGAAGATGCTTTAACACTTCCTCTTCCGAAGGTTCCATCACCGGAATAGCCGGTAACACTTCCGATGACGCAAAGGCATCCTCTACAGGAACAAGGCGTAAATTTGTAAAGGTATACCGCATTGCCGAATGAAAATGATTATACAAAAGGCGTACTTCACCAACCTCCTGTGCTTCAAGCAACGATATAATCCGCATCATAAGCGTTTGTGCTGTATGAAAAGCATTCTGAGGCAGCATTCCGTCGGTAAGCACATCGAGCACATTCATGTCCGCTAAGCCCTTCAAAGAATCCGCTGCCTTATGCCCTATACAAATGATTTGTACACATGTTCCTGCCTTACGATAAGCCTTAATGATTTTATGTGTTTCTCGCACCATTCCCGCGTTAAAACTGCCGCATAATCCACGATCAGAAGAAAATACCATAAGCAAAACAGAATTTACCTTAGAACACCCTATTAACAAAGCAGGTTGGGAGTGAAGGTACGATACACGACTCAGTAAATACCCCAGGATACGCCGCAAATGTTCAGCATAAGGACGTGCCTTTATTGCTGACGCTTCTGCCCGACGCAATTTTGCTCCTGAAACCATTTTCATAGCCGCTGTGATTTTTTGTGTAGATTGAACACTTGCGATTCGCGTGCGGAATTCTTTCAAGCTTGCCATCAGGCGTGTACTCCTTGGCTCCTTTTGGCAGACTTAAATTCAGTAAGGGTTGCATCTAAGAACGTGCGCAATTTTGCGTCTATAGATTCTGTTAATGTCTCCTGCGTCCGAATCTCTTCCAGTAAAGAGGCATGCGTTGTCTCAAGACGTTCAAAGACTTCTTGCTCAAATGCCAGCACTTCAGAGACATCGATCGTATCCAGGTATCCCTGCGCTCCTATAAAAATACTAATAGCTTCGTGTTCAGCAGAAAGAGGCTGATATTGCTTCTGCTTCAGCAACTCCACAAGCCGTTCCCCACGCGCTAGCAAATCTTTTGTCGATGCATCTAAATCAGAGGCAAATTGCGCAAACGACGCCATTTCTCGATATTGCGCTAATCCTAATTTAATTCCTCCCGCAACTTTTTTCATCACCTTTGTTTGCGCAGCAGACCCAACGCGACTGACGGATAAACCAACATTGATGGCAGGCCGGATGCCTTTGTAAAATAATTCTGTTTCCAAAAAGATCTGCCCGTCCGTAATAGAAATGACGTTTGTAGGAATGTAAGCAGATAAATCTCCTGCCTGCGTCTCAACAATAGGAAGCGCTGTTAATGATCCGCCTCCTTTGGCGTCACTCATTTTTGCAGCACGCTCTAAAAGACGAGAATGCAAATAGAACACATCCCCGGGATAAGCTTCACGTCCTGGAGGACGACGTAGTAAAAGCGACATTTGCCTATAGGCTACAGCATGCTTTGAAAGGTCATCGTAAATAATCAACGCATGCATGCCATTATCGCGGAAATATTCTCCCATGGCGCACCCCGCATAGGGAGCTAAATATTGCAAAGGAGCTGAATCAGATGCCGTAGCAGCAACAACCGTTGTATAAGCCATGGCTCCAGCATCTTTAAGCACTTTAACAAGACGAGCTACATCTGACCGTTTCTGTCCAATGGCAACGTAAATACAATACAGCATTTGTGTGGGATCTTTCGCCTCAAATGCTGCTTTTTGATTCAAAATTGCATCAATTGCAATCGCTGTTTTGCCTGTTTGACGATCTCCAATAATCAGTTCGCGCTGCCCACGCCCAATAGGGACCAGCGCATCGATCGCTTTAATACCCGTTTGAACAGGTTCAAACACCGACCGCCGATCGATAATCCCTGGCGCTTTTTCTTCGACACGACGCCGTTCTTTTGTTAAAATTAGCCCTTTATCGTCAATAGGATTCCCCAAAGCATCAACAATTCGTCCCAGCAACGCTTTGCCAACAGGAACTTCCATAATGGCGTTTGTTCGGCGCACCTCCTCGCCTTCACGAATGCGAGAATCGCCTCCCAACACAACAACGCCTACACAATCCATTTCAAGATTTAAAACGAGGCCTTGTCCTCCAGATTCAAAAGAAACTGTTTCGCCCATTTGCACGTTGTCAAGGCCATATACACGAGCAATTCCATCTCCGATAGAAAGAACTCTTCCAATTTCCGCCACGTCAAAAGAAGGCGAAAAATGCGAAAGCCGCTCTTTTAAAAGCGATACGATTTCAGATGCTTGAACACTCATGCGTGTTGTCCTTTCAATTCAGCTTCTAAGTACCTTAAATGACTTTTAAAGGAAAAATCGGCTATTTTCGACCCCTTTTGAATTTTAAATCCCGATATTAAAGAAGGATCCACAGCAAAAATAGGATCTATTTTTTCTCCAAAAATATCTTGTAATTTTTTGGTTAAGGAACGGTAATCCGCTGCCTCCAACTTAGCTGCCGTAAAAAATGTCACGTTCTGATGCTTTTCATGGGCGCGGACAGAAAATAAAAATTGGTGCATGATGTCTTTAAGGCATTCTAAAAAATGCTTTTCTGCTATAAAAAGTAAAAAACGTTCAACAAGAGGAGAAAGGTGTAGGACTTCTATCAAACACCGAGCAACATTGTTTTCATAAACAGCAGAGATTCTGCAGTTCTCCTGAATAGTGTCAAGTTCACGCGCCGCAAGTATTTGTTTCATCTTGCTAAAATCTTTCACAACCTGCGGCAATACACCCTCTCGCTTAGCCACTTCCACCAATACACCAACACACTGCTCGACGATGCGAAGCTTTGCAAACGAGGACACCCTTATCTCCCTAACGCATTGCTTCCCCTTAACACGCCTTCCATAATTTTGCAATATTTTTGATATCCTGGGTGGCCGAGAAGCTCTTTTTAAACTTAGGCATTATCGGAGATTTATGAATGAATTCTCATAACACTTACTGCTGCTGCTTCATAAAAACATCCTAACATATTTAGGTTAGGCCTCAGACCCTAATTGAATATCCCGAAATGATCTCAAGCTGCTGGTCCTATAGATTGTTGAGTTGTAGTAAGGACTAAATCGTCCTTTTTAAAAAGCTTCAGTAAGACCATTTCGGGAGTATTTGGATTCAAATAAAAATCTGGATTTTTTGTCAATAAATCTTTTGCTAAAGCATGTGCTTCCTCTAGAAGAGAGAGGTTTTCGATGGCATTTCCCAATTTGAAAATATGAAACCCACTTTGCTTAACACCGGATAAATCCCCTCCTCCACGTAATTTTAAATCAATTTCCGCAAGCTCTAAACCATCCGTTATATTTTTAAACGCTTGCAAACGGTGATATGCTGTATAAGACAAGGGACGCGCATGTAATAACAAACAAAACGCCTCACAATTTCCACGTCCTATGCGCCCTCGTAACTGATGGAGTTGGGCTAGTCCAAACCGTTCAGCGTGCTCAATAATCATAATTGTTGCAGAAGGAATATCGATTCCCACCTCGACAACCGTTGTTGTCACAAGGATGGAAAGTGTTTTGACCTTAAATGCCTCTAAAACAGTCTTCTTTTCCTGCGCAGACAGACGCCCATGGAGAAGCCCAATGCGTTCCCCAAAACAGGATTTAAGATATTCGAAACGCTTTTTTGCTGCTGTTAGATCTAGCTTTTCAGAAGCGTCCACTAAAGGGCATACCCAAAAAGCCTGCTCTTCTTTTGTCGCAAGCCGCAGATGTAAGCGTGTTATTACATCTTCTATTTTGGATAATTCTTGAATGCGCGTTACCACAGGTTTTCGTCCAGCAGGTTTCTTTCGAATATAAGATACCGCCAGATCTCCATATTCCGTTAACAATAATGTGCGCGGAATAGGCGTTGCCGATAGGTATAAACTTGCGCACTGTATTCCTTTTTGAACAAGCTCTAACCGTTGCCGTACGCCAAACCGGTGTTGTTCATCAATAACGACAAGCCCTAAATCACGAAACTGAACGTAAGGTTCCAACAAAGCATGCGTTCCCACCACTAAATCGATAGCGCCAGAGGCAAGATCACGCAGAATATCTTGCTGGACTTTGCGCCCATATGCTGAATGCTTGCCGACCAATAAGGCAATATTTATCGCAAGAGGATATTGCATAAATGTTTCATAATGTTGACGAGCAAGAACTTCTGTCGGAGCAAGAAGAACTGCTTGAGCACCGGCTTCAATAACACGCAGCATAGCTAGTAACGCCACGAGAGTTTTACCACTTCCTACATCTCCTTGTAATAACCGCGCCATGGCTTCAGGTTTAGACAGGTCTTGGTCGATTTCTTGAAGAACATGTACTTGATCTTCTGTCAGAGCAAAAGGAAGATTTTGTAGCAATGTCTCTCTTAAATGTGTCATCAATGGAAAAGCGCGACCGGAATTTTGTGACCGCTTTGCCCGAACCGTTTGCAAAGCTAGTTGATGCGCAAGTACCTCATCGAAAAATAATCGTTGATGGGCGTACGCCTCTGGATGCATTCTCTCTGGCTTCGTCGCGTTATGAATTTCGGAGAGTGCTGTTTTCCAAGAAGGCCACCCTTTATGGGTGCGAAAACTCTCTGGCAACCATTCTGGAAGATCAGAAATACGAGACAGAAGCTTGCGACAATAGAACGCGAATGTGCGGTTCGGAAGACCTGAGATTAAAGGATACACTGGCTCAAAGACCACTCCGCAGGAACTTGGCAGCACATTCAAGCATTCAGGATGGATCATACAAAAAGGTATTTGCGTCCCATCAATTATCCCGTTAAGAATTTTCCGACTTCCTATAGGAAAACGTTTTTGCAAATATCCTGGACGAGTATTAAAGAAAATGAGTTCCAGACGATTCCCTTGCTTATCAACTGTTTGTATCTTGTAAGGGGATCGTTTAGTGCATACAGGACTATAGGCTTGAATGGTAACAGGCAGGATGATGCGTGTTCCTTTTTCAAGCGAAGAAGCGTCTTCTAGCGTCGAAAGCACGTGCTGCATTACACCATGCGTTGGCAAATGCAATAAAACATCTGCAACGCGCTCTCCTCCTGCACATCGCCCCATAAGCAGTGCTATACGATGGGGTAAGAAATTGAAGAGGGGGGCAAATATAACAGAACTTTCTTCCATCGTTAATGCGTAAGAACTTTGCCGTAAGATTTGCACAATAAGTTCACCTTCTAAGAAACATGACTTTTGCACATATCATTATATGATTAAGGGCTTTTATAAAAAGTAACATCTTATTCTATGTTTGTTTTTACTGTATTATATAAAAACAGTTATCGGTCAAATGGGAAGTAGATTGCTTTGGTGATATACTCTAAATGAGGTATACAAATGTTTAGGAAGGAGATCTCAGAAACGAATAACGTCCCTCTTCTTGATATTAAAAAACCGCAAAAGAAGAAAAGCACCGATTCCCACCATCTCTGTCTCAGGGAAATCTTGTTTCTCTTGTAGCTTAAAGTTAAGATACCTTTCAGTTGAAACATAAAACTATGCTTACGCTGGGAAATATAGAAAAAGATATCCGACTTTATGGCCGCAGACGAGCACGTAAGCTACGAAAAGATCAACAGCGTTCCATGGATATTTATGACGCTGAAGCGATGCTGGCCAACATTTCAGGTTTATTCAGACAAGAATCTCCATTTGAGCGGATCGAATTAGAAATTGGCTTCGGTGCCGGTGAACATTTATTAGCGCAAGCTGCTATTGCCCCAAAAGTAGCATTTATTGGGGCTGAGCCTTTCGAAAATGGTTTTTCTCATGCATCCGTATGGGCAGCTAACCAACCAAATCTTTTCCTCTATAACGGAGATGGACGCGTTCTTTTTCGGCACATTCCGCCTTCTTCTTTGGATAGAGCATACATCTTATTTCCGGACCCTTGGCCCAAAAGACGCCATGAAAAGCGCCGTTTGATTAATCAAGCCTTCCTAGAATCCCTTGTGTTTTTTCTGAAACCTGCAGGAGAGGTGCGTTTTGCTAGTGATTTTTTAAACTATGCGGTGCAGGTCATCCAATTATTGGAATCCTCTGGAAACTGGAGCTGGAACGATACAGAACCTCGTGAATCACAAGACGAAATTTTTCAGAATATGCAAAATACACGCCTCATGAACCTCTCCCTACAGCAAATTCCAGAAGCATACCAGCGCTTTTTATTAAGGCTTGTTTCTTGGCCACAAACGCGCTATGAAACGAAAGCACGTCTGAAAGGCTCCTTATGCTGTTATCTAAGCGTCTTAAAAGTATAACCCAACATAAAACTTTTTCCGCAACCTTCCTTTAGTTCGGTGTTTTTGTTGCCAAGTTCCTGTTCGAATCCTTCGTCACATTCCGGTCTGCGTGATATTTCTTTTAGAAAGTCCTTAAATAGAGTTTGTTCCCAAAAGGTCTATAGAAATTACAACATCACATCTTGGCGGATGGGGTGGGATTCGAACCCACGAAGGAGTTATCCCCCTTGCCGGTTTTCAAGACCGGTGCCTTTAACCACTCGACCACCCATCCGATCCTCTTTACTGAAACTATTACATCATAAAAGGTTTTTCGAAAGAACATATATCGTGTATACGATGCTTTTAAGATTAGCTTATAAAGGTAAGAAGATAAAGATATTAAGAAAAGAGATAACCACATAGAGCAATTTTGAGGAATATTTACGCTTCTCTGTAAAATTGTATCAAATAAGCTGTTCCAAAGAGGAGCCCGTTGTGGGCTCCTTGAGGTTAACAATTTTGATTAGATGCCGTTTCCTGCAGCTCTACTCATGGTGATGGGTCACTTGGTGTTTCGCTTCATGTTCATGTACTGCAGGCTTATGGACTGGAGCTTCAGCAGCTGGCTTTCGTGTTGTTGACGGCGTCAAAGGCTTACGAGCTGTAACAGGAGCCTCAGCAGCTGGCTTCCGTGTTGTTGATGGCGTCAAAGGCTTACGAGCTGTAACAGGAGCCTCAGCAGCTGGCTTCCGTGTTGTTGATGGCGTCAAAGGCTTACGAGCTGTAACAGGAGCTTCAGCAGCTGGCTTCCGTGTTGTTGATGCAGGTTTTCCTGAAGCTGGTGGTACCATTGGAACCTTTCTCAATCCAGCTCTCGCCTCTTCAATAGTATTGGCCTTACCTGTTGGCAAAATAACCTTTCCAGTCGAAGCACGAGCAGGTTCTACCTTCGGTGCTGGCGGTGCTGGTGGTACCGCTGGAACCTTTCTCAATCCAGCTCTCGCCTCTTCAATAGTATTGGCCTTACCTGTTGGCAAAATAAC
>JAIRST010000012.1 GCA_031255325.1 Holosporales bacterium
ATATACAGGAGTTTTAATAATGCTAATGACTTCTCCCTCGTCAACCTTTTTATCGATGAAATGAAGCGTTACGCCAAGCTCTATTTTCTCATAAATAGACCATTTAAATGCATCTAATCCTCTTGCTGAAGGAATAATCCCCGGGTGCACATTGATGATTTTCTTATCAGCCACCACATCTTCCGGAAGAATACCAGCTCCCGTTATAAGATAATAATCACATGCTTCCAAAGGATGGACACCATCACACCGAATCAATTCTAATCCATTTGCAGCAGCAAGTTCTTCTGTAGAAATAGCCTCTGTTTGATCAGGGCGATGAGCAATCAAGATGGTACGTTTTGGCCGTTTTTTAAACGGTAGCGCAAAGACTTTAATTACCCCCCCCCCGCAGGGCGTAAGCTTGAAGCAATCTGTGGACGATTTGCTCCGTTTTTAGATGGGGGAAATCATAGGTGATAATCCCTAGAGTAAAAGGAGAGCACTCTTCATTCTTTGAACAAACACAGGACTGCATAATTTTCACTCATTTACTAAAGCTATTTATTCTTGCATAAGATGCGGAAGAATTAAACAGGAAGCTTAGTTTAAGGGCTATAAGCCGGGTTCTGTACTGCGTATGCAGCGGCGGTTATTCCTCTAGGGCTTCCGTTACCGTAAGCCTCAAGCAATCAACCCGAACATTTTCCGCGCGAAGAGCCGCAGAGGGATTTTCCCTAAGTGTTCCTATTCGATCTTGCTCCGGATGGGGTTTGCCCTGCCACTTTGATTGCCCAAAGTGCGGTGAGCTTTTGCCTCACCATTTCACCCTTACCAATGCCCGCGGGTATTGGCGGTATCTTTTCTGTGGCACTTTCCCTAGGGGAGATACCCCCGCCAGCCGTTAACTGGCATCCTCTCTTCGTGGAGCCCGGACTTTCCTCTCCCTTCACAGCAATTGACTATGTCAGCAGCAACCGCCCACCCTTAAACCAAGCAAAAGAAGCCTAACAAACGCTTTTTAAAAGCGAAAGACTTCCTTAAGTATGATACGGTGTTTTTTTATTGTACTTTACAATTCTTGAAATTTTCTTATCAAAGACTTTTGAGGTCTACGCAAACAAAACCCTATCCAAACCCTTGGTAAAGCCCGAATTGGTACTCCTACCATAGAAAATTGAAGACGCATATCTAAGATTACTTAATTTTTTATCTCTTTGAAAACGATACTCTCCTTAGGGATTGTGCATCAATGTCCATAATCTCTATAATTTAAACATTAAAAAGCCAAAAGGAGGCGACTATGGCGAAAGAGCGCATTTGTAAACTGCCAAAAGGATATATCCCATCGAAAGAGGAAGTATTTATGAATGATCTTCAGCAGGAATATTTTCGTCAGCGTCTTTTGTCTTTGAAAGAAAAATTGTTATCTGAGTTTGAAGAGGATTACGAAGAATTAAGGAACAGAGAAGACGCGAAAGTTGATATAGCAGATCAAGCTTTTTGCGAGAATGAGATTATTTTTGAATTACGCGTGCACGATAGAGCGTGCAACCTTATCAGGAAAATTGATCGAGCTTTATCCCGCCTAGAATTAGGGGTATATGGATATTGTGAGGAGACAGGGGATCCGATTGAGCTTGAGCGGTTGATAACGCGTCCGACGGCAACGTTATGTATTAAAGCGCAAGAGAAGCGCGAGCGCGAAAAGCGTTCTTATAGCGAGGAAGGTTTTGCTCGCTTGAGAAATTTTTCATAGTCTGATACCAATGTGATGGTTTTTAAAGGGGGATATATGCTTTTTTGGCGTTTGATTATTTCAATGTGGATGATCTGTCCGATAGTTGCAGAGGCTTATATTGATCCAGGTGCAGGGAGTTTGTTATTTCAAGCCATTACCGCTTCTTTACTGGGGATAGGTATATTTTGGAGACGTGTTGTTAGTTTTGTGCGTTCTTTATTTGGGAAGAAAGATACTTTAGATGGTAAGCGAGAAAAGGAGTAAGGATTATACAATTTGCTCTGGATCTTTTCGGGATCCAGCGGGACGTGTATTTGACGATGGCGAAAGAATTGTGCGATCTGTCTTGGTATCTTACGGGGATACTTGGGATAACATTGTTGCGACAGGTTTATTTGATACTTTACTTGCGAAGAGGTTTATTCCTTCTTTCCATGAGATAGAGCCTTTAGAGAGCTCCCCCCCCCCCACTTAAGGAAGCGTGGAAGGTCTTTGAAGTCGATCGCATTCCCTTTATTTCTTATCCCTATGAATGGTGCTTTAGTCAGTTAAAAGACGCCGCCTTGTTAACTTTAACACTGCATAAAGAGGCTTTGGCGCGAGGGGCCATCTTGAAAGATGCTTCTGCTTATAATGTTCAGTTTGTCGGATCAAAACCTATTTTTATAGATCTTTTGTCTTTTGACATGTGGCGATCTGGTCAACCGTGGCAAGCCTATCAGCAATTCTGTAAGCATTTCCTTGCACCTCTTGCGTTAATAGTGTCCGCTGATCTGCATTGTGTCTACCTCTTGAAATTATGGGTAGAGGGAATTTCTCTTGAGCTCGCTAGCCACTTGCTTCCTGTGAAGAGTTATTTTTCGTTTGCTCTTTTGTGGCACATTCATTTGCATGCGCGTCTGTTGGCAAAGTCCCATGATGGACGATCCGTAGCACAGAAAGCGCGGTCTGTGCGTGTAAGCAAAGATTCCCTTTTTAGCATAGCAAAGAGTTTAAAATCTGCTGTTGAGTCGATTCAGCTTTCCAAAGAGAAAACACCATGGGGAAAGTATTATGAGGATACGAATTATACAGAGGCCGCGACGAAAGAGAAAATGCGGATTGTTACCTTTGTAGCAGAACGGTTAAAAGGGAAATTAGCTATTGATTTAGGCGCAAATACAGGGCGTTATAGCCAATTATTAGCGCCTTATTTCGATCTTGTTCTGGCTCCGGATGGCGATGTGCTTGCAGTGGAACAGCATTATCTCTCTTTGAAAGCGGGAAAATGCACGAATATTTTGCCATTAGTTTTAGATCTTGCGAATCCTTCTCCGGCATTGGGATGGGCGTGTCGTGAACGAAGCTCTTTCAAGGAACGCTGTTCGGCAGATTTACTCTTAAGCCTTGCACTTGTTCATCATTTGGTTATAACCGCAGGGATTCCTTTTGAAGAGATTGTGAAGTGTTTTTCTGAACTTCTGGCGGAAGGGGGATGTGCGCTGGTAGAATTCATTCCTAAGGAAGACAGCCAAATTCAGCGGATGTTAGCAGCACGAGAAGATGTTTTTAAGGATTATACAGAGGAACATTTTAAAGGAGCATTTTCGTGTAAATTCTCCCTCGTAGAACGCTTTTCTGTACGAGAATCTGACCGTACGCTTTATTTATTTAAAAAGCTTTAAGGATGATAAAGAGGGCTCACTCCTAAGATACATTTGACTGTGGAGATGCAAGATATACTGACCAGAATACTATTACGGACGGCAAAACGAAAAGCGACTCTATCATTTTCCTTTTAGCTTTTTCTCTCACCTTATGTTTCGATAGGGGGGTGGAGTCTATTAGAGGAGAATCGCTCTTGCCGCCTTACTTTTTATAAAATCGCACGACAGATGAACACAAAAACTGCTGCTGAACTCATTGAAGAAATCTTCAGAAGCAATTTCCTGTCCATATGCTAGAACACAGCCCATGAAGATCGATTCAAGAATTATCGTAATTTAAGTAGTTGAATGCGTAAAACCATACTGACGTTGATGATCTTTGACTCCCAGAAAACACAAAGGGCCTGTTTTATAGCAGGCCTCTTGAGTAAATGCCGAAGAGCAAGCTTGCACGTAAAAAGCTTCGTATTCAGGCACTGTCAATAAAGCACGCTGCGCAAGAGCGCTTGCGTGTTCTTGAGGAAAGAGAACATCCTTATATCTAGGTGATACAATTCCTGTAAAAAACTCGGCGACACATCCTGATCCATAAGAAAAAAATCCTAAACGGGCTCCGGAAAAACCTTGTGATGTTGTCTCAAGAAGGGAAAGCAGACTCATGTACAAAGAGGATGTATAGCTGTTTCCAAGCTGACGTCCATACAGCAAAGCAGGTTTTAAAAAAGTATGCGCTTCTGTATTTCGTTTGAGTTCTGCAACTTTTACATGGCGTGTAAAAGCTTTTTCAGCCATTTTGGTAAAGGGCGTATGATAGCATGTAAAAGCTATTTCTTCTAAAGAAACTCCGCCATTATATCTGAAATCTATCCAAGCTTTTTCCAACGCCTCGAGATACGCTACCGTAGAATAACGGCCGTTGACGCATGCTGTATCTTGGCCATTAGGACGCCAAAAATCCATGATATGATGGGTATACAGACCAACGACATTTTCCAAAGCAAACAATCGCGGGTTAGAAGAAACAACAAAAGCGACTGCCCCACATCCTTGTGTTGGTTCTCCGCTTGTTTTTAACCCATAACGCGCCACATCTGAGGCAATAATCAGCGCTTTATCTTTGGGGTTTTGACGCACAACAGCAGCGGCCATTTGCAAAGCCACTGTAGCGCTATAGCACGCTTGCTTTAATTCAACAACACGACAAGCAGAGGAAAGCCCCAGAAAATGATGCGCATAGATTCCTGCAGATTTGGATTGATCGATACTAGATTCCGTTGCAAAAAGCACAAGACGGATAGAGTTTTTGTCTGGAATTTTCTCTAACACCCGTAATCCAGCTTCAACCCCCATCGTAATAATATCTTCTTGGGGGGAAGGAACGGACATCAAATCCTGTCCTAGGCCTATCGTATATTTTTGTGGATCTACCCCCCGAGCTGCAGCAAGATCTGTTAAATTCAGGACGTAATGCCCTGTCGAAAAGGTCAAAACATCAATACCAACAGTATTCATTGAGGTATCCGTGTGGCGCGTTCAAGATGTATATGAGCGTTTACTAATTCTCCAGGATTTGTTTGGGCAGCAAGTAACGACAACTCGCCACAGGCAACAGCACCCGCTATAATTGCGGCAAGACGACGAGCACTTTTCCCTGGCGCCCCAGGTTGAGGAAGGCATCCGAGCTTTTTCAAATTCTCTTGCACAAACGGAAGATCTTTTCCATTTCCCACTGTCCCTACAATAAGGCTGGATAGGCTAACAGAAAAATACAAATCTTTCCCTCGTTGTTCAGCGTATGTTATCCCCTGCGAACCTTCAACGATATTGGCGCCATCTTGACCCGTTGCTAAATAACAGCTTAACAGCATATTGGCAAAATGTGCATTTGCGCTTCTGATACTGCCAGCTAAAATACTCCCTATTAGATTTTTTTTAGTATTTAAACTAACAATTTTTTCTGGTGTCGTTTTAAGAAGGCGTTGACATACAGAGTTTGGAACAAGGGCATCGGCAACAACGGCTTTACCTCGTTTCAAAAGGCCATTAACGGCAGAAGCTTTTTTGTCGGTACATAAATTCCCAGAAACAGAAACATACCGCAAAAAAGGGAAACGTTCCAATAGCCAGCCGAGTAAGGCATCCGCAGCTTTTGTAACCATGTTGTGCCCTGCGGCATCTCCTGTTGTCATTTCAAAACGTAAAAACACCAGGCTGCCCAGAATTTCATGATAGACATCTTGTAAATGCACGAAACGCCCCGTTTTTGATACAACTTCCTCCATTTGCGGTTGAAGCATATGAAGAATTTGCGAAAAATGCATCAAATCTTTCGTACGGTCTGCCTCGCATAGAATGGATCGCGTCATTCCTTCGTGTAAAACGGTTACATGAAGCCCTCCAGATGCAGAAAAGGCACGTGCTCCACGTTTGACCGAAGCCCAGAGAGGCGTCTCATAAGTTGCAAGCGGCAAAAAGACATCCTCATCAAGCTCTGAACCGACGATTTTTAATGGCCCTACAGACCGCATCGGAACGGACGCATATTCTAAACAAGTCACCATGTTTCTTACTCAATTCTGAACATCAAAATACGTATATTCTTTTGTTCCTCATAAAATTCATATGAAATATAGCGGCAATCATAGACAATAGAAAAGCTTTAACTTGATTTTTTATAGGTTATGACTTTTTCGTAGTGAGGGCCTCGATAGTTTTGATGCAATTTGGGGAGAGTTTTAAAATTGTGAAAGCGTATCGCATTAAATTCTACTCGAAAATGAGAATGACGCTCGTGTAATATTTTCTTATTGAGTAGAGCGGCTTAATACATTTATAAGATCTTTATGTCTCTTACACATGCATTCATATTCTTTCCAGCGCAGGAGGGAATCTTCGTCTTTTAATCCCTTAAATTTGGATAAATAATACTGCGTCTACTACAAAATATTTTAATATTATTAGCGAAATTATTTCTTCTAACAAATTCATATAGCTATAGAAAACGTGCTCATGTGTTGTATTCATTTAAAACGAATCCATCATAGACTTTCCAGCTGTCGGTATGAAATTATCTATAAAAATTTTACATTGAATAAAGACATAAATTCTTTTCAGAAGTAATTTGGAACAACACGGATAAACCCATTTTCATCTTTTTTAACAGACCGAACACAGATGTTTTCTCAGTGGCTTTATGATTACGTTTGCCTCTCACTTTTTTGGCATAAGCGGGAGCTTTTATTAAAGAGCTTTGGGGAAAACGGAACCCCATGCCTATATGTTGCGTTTAAGATGTGTGAGCGTTGTAAAAGCTGCCTTTTTAAAACCATTGCTATGTAGCCACTCGAGGAGTTGTTGTGCATTTTCTGTTTCCCGAAAAGGGCCAGATAAGACGAAAAACTGCGGCGTTCCATGTAGTGTTACTTTACGTGTAAAAACCTTGTATCCTCGCCCTTTTAGCAAAACCGAAACACGCACCATTTCTTCATACGGTAATGTTCCTACAACAATAAAAAGAGGAGATGGCGCTTTCTCTGAAATATCTTTGGGATTTTTTATTTCCGCTTCCTCTTGCCCCAATTCGTCAAAAAGTTCTTCAATCGATGGAACAAGCTTATCTGGCTTTGTTACAAGAATAGGGGAACTTTCTTCAAGCTGGAGATTTTTCGGGATACCGGCTATATCAGTGTCTTTTCTATGGGATTTGTCAGAGGGATCCGATGGAGAGGAAGTAACTTTAGGATCGGCTTTCTTATCCATACTTTTGTCTGAACCTAAGGGAGATGTTTCTGTAAGATGCTTAGAGCTTGCCGTCAAAGCAGCTTCTTCTTTCTGGGGTACAGAAGCTTGTACAGCACTTTTCAGGGCATCTGCAAAGGGAGCTGTTGCGGCAGCTTCTGGAACTTTTTCGAACAATTTTTCAATGCCTTTTTTAGGTTTCTCTTCCGTCCGTGATAAGGCTTTATCTTCTTCTTGATGCGCTTGCGCAGAAAGCACCCCACCTAGCGGCACTTTGACTTTTCCTTTGCTTTGAAATGCTGAAACAGACGGAGCACTAGAAGATGGCAAGCTCTCTTCAGAGACCTTCAAGCTTTTCGGAGGCCAGCTGTCGTGGGAAGTTTCCTGCGTAACACGTTCCTCTTTTAAAGAAATCGATATTCCTGTAAAAATCCCTGCAATAAAAAAAATACCACCGAGCGCTAAACCTCCCAGGACAACCACTGCGGCAATAGCCTTATTCATGCCCTATCACTCTAAAACCCAGATGGATTCTAGGGGATTTTTGAGAGAGCCGCAAATGCCCTTTGGATAAAGGAAGAGCAAGAGACGTAAGGAGAAGAAATTACCCTTGAGGGGGAGGGCGGGGTGAAAAGGGTTCGCGAGAAGAAGACACTGCTTTTATTAAGAAGAATTCTCAAGCTAGATTACTTTTTATTTTTTCACAATGTGTAGTTAGTCCATAAGATGATAAAGGAAGGAAGAAGATGGAGGAGTTTTTATTGGCGTTACGCAAGTGGGCAGCGCAATTTGTCGGCAGGAGCGTCAATGTTTATGTTTAAAAGCGACAGAGAGATATCGAGTAGCGTTGCGGTGTGTTTTAATGTACGCGAAATCCACACGACAGCCTCAGACGAAAATACTGATAGAAAAAATCATTCCGTTGGTGATCCCCATCCTCATGTCGACTAACAGAAACTTGTAAGCTTTTCCCCTTTCATAAAAAAGGGAGGGGTCCGCATTCTTTACCCCGTCATTTACAGGTGAATTACGAATGGCTTAAAGCTTCTTTCGCCTTTGCAATAAATGCTAAAAAAGCATCAGGAGTACGTACAGCAATATCTGCCATAATTTTACGATCAATCATCACTCCCGCACGCTGTAACCCCGCTATAAATTCCGAATAGCGTAATCCTTCTGCTCGCGTGGCTGCATTAATACGCTGAATCCATAAGCTGCGAAACACCCGCTTACGCGCACGCCGGTCACGAAAAGCATATTGCAGCGCCTTTTCTACACGCTCAAGCGCCGGACGATAACAATTCCTAGAGCGTCCAACATATCCTTTGGCAAGTTTTAGTACTTTTTTATGCCGAATATGGGTTGTCATTCCCCGTTTTACACGAGACATCTTATTCTCCTTTAACGATTAGGCATAAATTGCAAAACAATCTTAGCATCAGAGGGATCCAGTATCATTGTTCCCCGCGCTTGACGTATCATTCTTCGCGGACGCTTGCGCATATTGTGACGCTTATACGCTACCCCTGCTTTTATAAGGCCTGTTGCTGTAAAACGGAAACGCTTTTTCGTACTACTTTTCGTTTTTATCTTGGGCATTTTTCCTTCTCCAGCACACGCTTAAGATACATTCCAAACTTCTCGCTTTATCCCCTACGGCAACTTTTGTATAGCAGGTTCTTAAAAAAATCTCAAGGGATAATTTTTTTAAGGGTTTTTACATTTGGGAATGCCTATCATGATGCGGGACAGGATTAATAAGAGAGAAGGGGAATGCCAGTTTTAGACCTTGAGGAAGGGTATACTGACGTTCAAAAAGAAACACACACAATCAAAGTAGGAACGGCCGCAGACCAGAATCGACAGCGTTCTTGATTCCTTTGCAATAGGAATAGCATCCCCGTTAAGAGGAGCGTTGCTAGTTTTATAAAAGCATTCATGCTGTTTTCCTTTCTTCTACACAAAACTAGAAGGCAGTGGAGGACCTTTTAAACGACTCTGGAATAGAGTCAAAAGGACCAAGATTGCTTGTGGTCTATACGGACAGAACTTCTGTGTATTCCGTTTACCTGGGAAGAAGGCGTTTCTTACGGAGTGAGCCCATCGGAAATAGGCTGAGTTGCGTCGTTCAACGCTGTCTTGAGAGAGTATCTGGACAAGCCTTTACCGAAAAAAACTTCCCTCCTCTCCTCTCCCTCACCTGACCTACTTACGCTATCTCCCTTCCTTCCGCTCAATTCCCCCTCTTTTCTGATAGAATTGTCCCTAAATTCTTATTATATACCTCCTTCACTAACTACTCATTCCTAATGAAGCTTTCTGTGTAGTGTTTTTGTAAGAGGTTGTTTATGATGGCGCTGGATCAGCAGTATCGATTAGGTAAAGAATAGAATTATGTGCGGAATTTGGTTTTCGGTGGGGTTGGATAATTTACCTGCTTCAGTGATTGATGTTATTGCGCACCGCGGACCGGATGGACGTGGGTGGCAAGAGTTCTCTTCAGAGCGCGGACCAGTGGTAATGGCTCACAGACGCTTAGCGATCATCGATTTGAGTGAATCCGGCCATCAACCTATGTCTTCTCGTGACGGAAGCTTATGGATTACTTTCAATGGAGAAGTTTACAACTACATTGAAATTAGAAAAGAGCTTGAAGCACTTGGTCAAAAGTTTATTTCACAAACGGATACAGAGGTAATCTTACAAGCATATATGACGTGGGGTCCAGAGTGTCTCCACCGTTTTAATGGGATGTTTGCTCTCGTTATTTGGAACGACCGTGA
>JAIRST010000066.1 GCA_031255325.1 Holosporales bacterium
AGAAGATGCGTTGGGGAACTGGTTCGTTTACATGGGTTCGCCCGATAAGAAATATTCTTTGCTTGTTCGATGGGGACGTTTTGGATTTTTCTTTAGAAGGATTACGTGCTACGAACACCACTGTTGGACATCGCTTCCTTGCTCCTGAGCGTTTTTTGGTAACAGGTTTTGCAGACTACATTATTGCTCTTGAGAAACGCCATGTCCTTCTTGACCGTACAAAACGGGCGGAAATACTTCGTACACAGCTTCAAACGATCACGCAACATCAGGATATTAACGTTATCCAAGATAAAGCTTTGTTTGATGAAGTGCTTGGCCTTGTGGAGTGGCCTATGGCTCTTTTAGGAAGGATCGATGCCCATTATATGGACTTGCCGGAAGAGCTTATTATCACTCCCATGAAAGTACATCAACGCTATTTTCCAGTGCGCTATAAAAGTGGCGCGCTCGCCCCTTTCTTCGTGTGCGTTGCCGGAACACAAACTGCCGATGGCGGTAAGACCGTCCTGCAAGGAAACGAAGCAGTTCTGAAAGCGCGTCTTGCTGATGCACGCTTCTTTTTCGATACAGACAAGAAAATTTCTCTGGATAAACGTGTCGAAGAATTATCGCTGCAAGTGTTTCACCGTCGTCTTGGGACGATTGCAGATCGCCTGCCTCGTTTGCGAACGTGGGGTGCCTTGTTGCATGCCGCCCTGACAAAAGAATCATTGTTTCGCTCTGTTCTTGACAGAGATCTCAACCGTGCGTTTCATCTTTCCAAAGCGGACTTAAGAACTGAAGTCGTTAAAGAATTTCCTGAGCTGCAAGGTATTATGGGCGGGTATTATGCTGCCCTACAAGGGGAACGTGCTTCTGTTGCTGATGCCTTAAAGGAACACTATAGGCCGCAAGGATTAGAGGATACCGTTCCCTCAACCCCTTTAGGGGTACTGCTTTCCTTAGCGGATAAATTAGAGATAATCTGGAGTTTTTTCAGCATCCAAGAACACCCAACGGGATCGAAGGACCCTTTTGCCCTTAGGCGTGCCGCTCTTGGTGTTATTCGCATTTTGGAAGCGCATCGTTTGTCATTAGATCTTGGGGCGCTTTTAGAAGCGTATGTCCATGCCCTTATGCCGCCTACAGCTTCTTCCGAAGAAACCTCTAACGCCATTTTTGCTTTTTTCAAAGAGCGTCTTAAGGTCTATTTGAGGAAAAAGGACATCGCCTCCGATCTAGCTGCTGCTTTACTCCATGAAGAACCTCGCCATGAAATAACGCGACAGCTAACTGAACCTAAGGATGTTTCTTGTATTCTCATTTTACCCCAAAAATCATTGAACATTTGGCGCATCCTTGAGCGTGCTCCAGTGCTCAGCGAATTTTTAAAGAGCGCTGAAGGAAGTGATTTGTTACAGGGGTATCGCCGTATAGCTAATATTTTAGCCGCTTCTAAAAAGCATGAAGGCGAATCCAATGACATTCATCCAGACATCTTTCAAAGTGCAGCCGAGAAATCCTTATACCAAAAACTTCAAGAAACGGACGAAGCGATGATAAGTTTACATAAAACGAATAGAGAAACGTGCGAAGATTTTCAAAAGCGTCTCATTCTTCTTGCCTGCCTTCGTGCTCCGATCAACGCGTTTTTCGAAGAGGTTTTTATAAACGACAAAGATGAGAGCATTCGAAACAATAGGCTTGCTTTACTAAAAAGAGCTAAAAATTATTACGACCTTATTTGCGCCTTCTCACATAAAGAACCTAAAACGCATAGCCGCAAAGAAATTCACGGCATCACGGGCTCTGAACATCAAGGAATTTAACAAATTCATCACAATCAGGAAAACGAATCCATGAACCAAGAAAGACAAAAGAAGCCACCGAAAATGCTTTTAAAAAGAGTTTTTAATGAAAATGTCATCGACATGCAAAAACACCCAAAATCATTGTCAATAAATACTGAAGTAAGTACGAATATTGTAGTTTAAGAAGATAGATTAAGATTGGATTTATACACTTAAAGGTACTTTATATAAGACTATACAAAAACTTTCATAAGGTTCTTTTTTTACCGGTATTTTTGCTTAAGGATTTTTGCCTATACTTTTTCTTACAAAGAACACCTGGCAGCCTGTGCTAGGCTGTTCGCTTAGTTCTTATGAGAACGTGCAAAGTACACGTCATTTTCTTGAGGGAGTACGGGGCGGCACACCGGATTCAAGCAACGATTTGAGAGCGCATGTTCCTCAATTGCTTCTGAAGAGTATCTCGACAAGTTATTATGAAGTGTCTTATGGGAATTCATTTGAGATGAGCCAATTGTCGCGCCTTAAAGTGAGTGACGCGACAATGAGAGTAAAGAGTGTCGATATCTTGCAAGCGTTAGATCGGAGGCTTCTGTTTCAGCGACACACTTCTTAAGTGCGCTATCAAATTCTGGCCTCGACAACACGCTTTCCCCCGTATACCCCCCCCTCCGATGCCAAAACACCGAGGGGAGGGGGGAATTATATCTATAGAATGAATGTATTCCTCATTGAGTATACCTTTCCTGGGCGAGTATATCGAGACCAATTTGCTGGAACAATTTTTGATTCGATTTTTTTATCAACTTCTCTTTTTCAAACAAATCTCCAGTCGCCTCAATAGCCGTCTTATCCTCTGGACAAATCATGCTATTCAAATCAATAGATTCCGGATCGACATTCAGAGTATCCGATATATATTTATTTACCACTTTTCTAAAATAATGATTATCCAATGTTGCATTATATTTCAGAAATGTTTCTGGACGCATCCCTTCATCCATTAATTTCTTATAAATTGACGGAGTCATAGGTATATCCTTATCCCGAAGGCCATCTTTTTCAGAGTCAGTTAACGTTTTAAAAGCTGTACATGCCAACGTTCCTTCTTTAGCCTCGGACAAATACTTATAAAGATTACCCCATCCATTAGAGGAGACCCCCCCCCTCGGGCAATCCATACAATCCATTAATTTGTGTTCGCACAGAATCTCTACTCATCGTCTGTTCAGTATATTGGCTACCATCCTCCCCTACGAATGTGAAAATATCATCAAATATTTTATTTCCTCCATCCTGTATCCAGACTTGCCGAGGATTATCGCGCACAGCATCAGAACGTTCCGCAATTATTCGTTGAGCTCTCATTGCACTCTCTTTATTACCCACCAGACAATGCATCCATCCCTGATGAACAGTTCCCCAAACCTCTGCCATAAGTTTTTGAGTATTCGCCATCTGACCGGTCACCCGCGTACCTTCTGCAGGAATGTTCCGGTTCACCCAATCCAAAACTGAATTTGTCCACTTCCCTCCTAATCTAAAATAGCTGAAGTCTTCAACACCCTGGCTGCTGGAGTTGTAACCACTATCACTCTGGTCATTCGAGTCATAACGGTCATAACGTCCAGTCAACGTGCGACGGCCTTGCTGAATGGCAGCTATAGGGGGCGTATCATGCTTTGTTGCATCAGGAATACTACCAAAAAATGCTTGTAACGCCTCACAACCTTCACTAACCTCAATAGTATAAATTTTTCCACTATCGTACGAACTATCCACTAAAACAGTCCTGCTTACGTTCTGCCGCACTAGTTGATAAAGCTCATCTTTGTCCTTATATCTCACCTCATCACCTTCCTTCGTTGAAATGAAAGAAAGTACCTTGAGGAACAATTTATCTGCCTTTTCATTAGAAGGCTGGTCCGCCCCCTGTGGTAAAGTTACTTGATCTTTCAAAGACAATACACGATTCGAAAGAAACGAATCACCATCCGGACGAGGCAATTCAAGCAGATTCTGAAATCCTTTTATACGTACTTCATCGGCCATATACTGATTAATCTGCGCAACAGAAGTCCCAAACTGATGATGATCAAAAGGATTCTCATACTTTAATGCTCGTAAAATTTCCTCACTTTCATTACGTTGTATGGAGCTTTCAAGAAGATAAGCATTATATAAAGATGTAAATTTTTGAAGAAATTTCTTGCGATCCGAATCTGTCTCTGCATCATATTTCTGTTGTATGTCATCTATAGAAAAGCGCACAAAACTTGCGCTATCTGTTTTAAACGACAAGGAATTATCGCCCTCTAAATAATACTTCTGAGCTGCTGATTGTGGATCCAAATCGACCACCTCGCCATTAGCGGTATCAAATTTATAGAAATTACCTAAAAACTTTAAAAAAGCTCCTTCACGAGAATCCGGATTATTCAACCCTTTATTGAAATTACTCCCCCCCAAAAAGTTTCTTTCAACCATTCTTTTTAAACCGCCACTCTCCACCTGCGGTTGCACGCCAAACGCATATGCCCTTGTAGCATTATTTTTCAACAGTTTTTCAAACCCCTCTTTCAATAGGTTATAACGCTCTATTCCCTTTTCAAGCTCAACCTTAAATCGAGTAAAATAGTCTTTCTCATTAGGATAAATGAGCTGACCCTCTATACTTGTAAAAAACCCATAATCTATCTCGAAAGTAGGAAGGAGTAAATCACCTTCTGCCTTCTGATTTATGAGGCCCCGAATCCCCCCATCAAGATTCGCCCCCATTTGAGCATAGATTTGGCTTATTTTTGCAAGGAACTCTTGCCTCGGTATAGTTCTCTGATATCCATACATTAAAGTAACAGCCGTATCCAGCATAAAATCTTTTATAACGCACCGATCATTCAAATAACCTAATTTGAGTCGATCTATATCCACGTTCTCAATATAAGCATGTTCATTCAGTATATCTAATAGGCGCGATGGCACAAAACCCACCTCTCTTTTCAGCACATTTCCAAGGTTTTCTTTAAAAGAAGACGATATGTTACGCTTCTTTTCATCTTGCTTTTCCTTATAATCCCTTTTCCACTCTAAATTTTCACTAGAAAACCAAACCGGATTTGACCTCGATATAGTGATCATCCTCATACCGTTCATCTGCTTCCACTTTCTGTATAGCGCCATTCTGCTGCGGGCGAGCGATGCAGGAAGATCTCTTACGTCTCTCACAGTTGGTCCAGCTCCAGTATTAGCCCACTCATTCCATGTTGTATTTGAAGTTGGCCCTTGACGAAAAAACGGACTATCTAATGGTACTACATCCCCATTTTGAAAAGTGGGTGAATGAATCACTGGGATGCTCTGAAGCTGTTGCACAGGAGCCGGTGTGTCTACGACCGGATCAGGATCAGGCTGCGGGGCAGGAGCAGGAGCCGGTGCGGGGACAACGACCGGAGCAGGTGTATTGTGCGATGTTGAAGGAGGTACGACCGGATCCAGGATATTGTGCGGCGGTGTTGACCCTGACCCTGACAGACCGGGTTGTTGCTGCGGGGTTGACGTTTGCACAGGAGCAGGAGCCGGTTGCTGCTGTACAAGCGGCGTATATGCGATCGGCGGCGTTTGCGGTTGAGGGGGGTGAAAGGTAGAGGGGTCTAGTTGACTAAACTCCCTCTGCAATTGCACCATATTCTGTCGTATGTCAGCGTACCGCTCCATAAAACGGGTATATTCCCCTCCTATCCCCATGAATGTAAGGCGTACACTAACCTGATTCTCTAAGTCTGACACTATTCTCCGTATGCGGCCTCTTCGCTCTTGCTGCTGCCGCTGCTCTGGAGACTCTTGCTGCTGGCGTTCCAGCATATTTCCTACGACCGCTAAAGATCTTCCTATTTCCCCAGAGAGGGGCAAGAAGTTGTTCTCCGTAACTTGATCTTGCTCTACAGAGGAGTCAGCGTTCAGTTGGGTCAAGATCTCTTCAGGAGAAGAAAAGACTGCCTGCTGTTCTGGTTCTGGTACGTTGATGACAGATAGGCTAATAGTAGAAGTATTGACTGGTGTATATTCCGGCGGAAAGAAATCCTCTACAGGAGAAGCCACGAAAGACTCGGAAGACTCGGACGTGTCATCTTGCCCTATCTGCCTCAAGAGGGCATTGACGGCGCCCACTTGCTCTCTTAACAGCTGTGTTTGCTCTCCTCTTCCCGCAAAGGAAACTCTAATGTCCCCTACGTTACTCAAGAGTTGATTCAATTGGAGCAGAAGCCATACATTCTGTTGTACGACATTGAATACCACCCTCTCGCGCCCCCAAACCTCACGCCTATACCCTCTCACATCCCTCTACTGGTTAACACCTTACACTTTATATCTCTTAGGATCAATCCAAAAATAAAAGCCCCTCCTTTTCCTTTGGAGCGGTTAATTCTTAGATTGCTTGCTCCGATTTTTTTGAAGGCTTATGCTTTGGCCAATGCGTGGCGTATGGATAAAAAATTTCGGATGTCAGATGAATGTTTACGATTCTTTAAAGATCGTAAGTATTTTACAAGAATGTGGGTATCGTGTTGTAGATGTTCCGGAAAAAGCGTGCCTTTTCGTCTTAAACACCTGTCATGTCCGCAAGAAAGCAACTGAGAAAGTTTTTTCTGACCTCGGGCGCCTCCGTCTTCTTAAAACAGGGCACTTAGCTCCAAAAATTATTGTAACAGGATGTGTTGCGCAAGCTTTAGGGGTAGAGGTTCAACGACGGGCTCCGTGGGTGGATATTGTGATTGGTCCTCAGGCTCTCCATAAAATCCCCTTGTTGTTGGAAGATTTAGAACAAAAGCGCCCCTGTTTGTGTCTTGAAGGATCCGCTGCAGAGAAATTTAAGAAATCGTTTCATGCTCCGTTACCTGAAGGACGCGTTACAGCTTTCTTAGCTATTCAAGAAGGGTGCGACTATTTCTGCTCTTATTGCGTTGTTCCACACACACGGGGACGTGAATTTTCACGCCCCATAGAGTCGATTTTAGAGGAAGCGCACGCCTTTATTCAACAGGGAGTTAAAGAAATTACTTTAATCGGACAAAACGTCAATGCTTATTGCGGAATGGATGCTACAGGAGCAATGTGTGATTTTGGAACATTGTTGCGCCGTGTCGCGCCTCTACCTGGAATTTTACGTGTACGATATACAACTTCGCATCCTCGGCACATCAATGAAAGCTTACTCCACGCCCACGCCACGCTTCCTCAGCTAGCTCCTTTTATTCATTTACCGGCGCAAGCGGGCTCTGATCCTATTTTGAAAGCGATGAATCGCCCTTATACGCGAGCAGATTATCTGATGGCCATCGATAAGTTACGTACTGTACGCCCAGATATAGCTTTTTCTTCCGATTTCATTGTAGGGTTTCCCGGGGAAACGGAGGAAGATTTCCAAGAGACCCTTTCTCTTGTGAAAAGCGTAACTTATGCGCAAGCGTATGCCTTTAAATATAGTCCGCGACCCGGTACACCGGCTGCTTCTCTACCGGATCAAGTTCCTGAATCTGCTAAGGAGGAACGCTTGGCGCGCCTTTTAGACATTCTTCGAAAGCAACAGCAAGATTTCAACAGGCAAAGTGTAGGAAAGGTTGTTTCCGTACTTTTCGAAAAACCAGGCCGTCATTCAGGAGAGATCACAGGGCGTACGCTGCATTTTCAATCTGTCATTATTAAAGCCCCTCAATCAGTTATAGGATCTTGTCTGCCTGTGCGTATAATAGAGCTCTTACCTTATAGCTTGCGAGGAGAATATACACCTTCCACTGCATGAGATCGGGTAGCTGCATTTCACGTATTTCATTATTGTATCGTTTTTGTGAATATGAAAGACTCAGCCAAAATACACGACAGAAGAAAGGTATATGGGACTGAATTGCGGTATCGTTGGATTACCTAACGTCGGAAAATCTACACTTTTTAACGCCCTTACACACACAGCTCTGGCGCAAGCTATGAATTATCCTTTTTGTACAATAGAGCCGAACGTCGGGCGTATTGCGGTTCCAGATGCGCGCTTGGATCGTATTTCCGATTTAGCATATTCTTTAAAAAAACTCCCGACTTTCTTGGAAATTGTTGATATTGCAGGACTCGTGCGAGGCGCAAGCCAAGGCGAAGGGCTAGGCAATCAATTCTTAGGGCATATTCGCGAAATTGATGCTGTTTTGCACGTTTTGAGGTGTTTCGAAGATGCTGATATTGCCCATGTCGAAGGAGGAATCGATCCTTTACGCGATATGGATATCGTCGATACAGAACTTTTGCTGGCAGATCTAGAAAGTTTAGAACGACGCGAAGCATCCCTTATAAAAAAGGCACGTGGAAAAAATGCTGAAGCAGAACGGATGCTTGATGTTATCCATACACTGAAACTTCTTTTAGAAGATGGGAACCCTGCTCGGGTTTTCAAATCAGCCTCTTTCGAAGAAAGTCTTGCGCTCAAAAATATGCAGCTTCTGACATACAAACCCACCTTATACATTTGTAATGTCGCAGAAACAGAAGCCACTACGGGAAATGCATGGACAAGAGCTGTTCAAGCGCGTGCTCAAGATAGAGGAGAAAATGCAAAAATCATCCTTGTCTCTGCTGCTATTGAGGCAGAAATTGCTCTTTTACAAGATGCCGACGAACAACAAGCTTATATTCAAGCAATAGGACTGCAAGAAACTGGCCTGGACCGTATCGTAAAAGAAGGCTATGAGCTTCTTAACCTGATTACGTTTTTTACGGCAGGTCCGAAAGAATCGCACGCTTGGACAATTCGACAAGGCGCCAAAGCTCCTGAGGCGGCTGGCACCATTCACACAGATTTTGAACGCGGTTTTATCTGTGCAGAAACAATCAGCTGTGCGGATTTTATTTTTTACAAAGGGGAAAATGGGGCTCGAAATGCCGGAAAGGTGCGTCTTGAAGGACGCGATTATAGCGTCCAAGATGGTGACATTTTTCACTTTCGTTTCAATGTATAGAAGAGGATAGAGCGCGTGGATCGACTGCGTCTACAAGGAGGTCATGCCCTGCACGGCACAGTGCCCATTTCTGGTGCCAAAAATGCGGCTTTACCCGTTATGGCAGCTTGCTTATTGACAGATAAAACACTGTCCTTAGAAAATATCCCTAATCTTACGGACATTAGGGCTATGTTGGCGCTCCTTGAAGCTTTAGGCGTGGATTGCCATGCAGATTTAACGGCACATCGGTTGCATCTTTCTGCGCGCTTTGTCAAAAATGTCACGGCCTCTTATGATCTCGTTCGAAAAATGCGAGCTTCCATTCTTGTTCTTGGTCCTTTGGTCGCACGCCACGGAAAGGCAAGAGTCTCTCTTCCTGGAGGATGCGCTATAGGTGTCCGTCCCGTAGATTTACATTTGAAAGGACTCGAGGCGTTGGGGGCCTCTATCACTCTTGAAGATGGATATATCTGCGCGGAAGCCCCTAAAGGACTTATCGGAGGAACGGTTACTTTTCCAGTTGTAACCGTAACGGGCACGGAAAATATCCTTATGGCTGCAGTGCTGGCTCGTGGAACGACGATCCTTGTAAATGCCGCTTTAGAGCCGGAAATCGTTGATCTTGCCGAGTGCTTAAATGCTATGGGCGCCAAAATAACAGGGCATGGGACGTTTACTATTACGATAGAAGGAGTTCCTGTATTAAAAGGAACACACCATGCCATCATACCTGATCGGATCGAAGCCGGAACTTATGCCTTGGCAGCCATGATGACGCATGGAAACCTTATCTTAAAAGGCCGTCATTTAGGGCAATTACTTCCCAGTGTGTTTGCGACTTTTTCACAAATTGGAGCCCATATTGATCAAAAGGAGGATCAGGTTACCCTGTCTTCTTCAATGCTTCGGGCATGCGACATTACGACAGAGCCTTTTCCAGGATACCCTACGGATTTGCAAGCTCAAGTGATGACAGTGCTTTCCCTTGCGCAGGGATCTTCTATTATAAGAGAGACTATTTGGGAAAATCGCTTTATGCATGTAGCTGAGCTCACGCGTATGGGAGCGGATATCAGCGTCCATGGATTAACGGCCGTTGTTCGAGGGGTGTCAGAGCTACAAGGAGCTCCTGTTATGGCAACGGACTTACGCGCCTCTTTTAGTTTAGTGCTGGCTGGGCTTATGGCAAAAGGAGAAACGATCATCAATCGGATTTACCATCTAGACCGTGGCTATGAAGCGGTGCAAGATAAACTTACTGCGTGTGGGGCGTGTATCGAGAGGATTCCTGCAGAATGACAGAAAAAATGACGCCTTCTTTACTTTTAAAAATGAAAGCCAGCACCCCTCAGGAAATGGATATTCTTTCCACTCTTTTGCAAGATGCTCTTTTGCCCAAAACGGCTTTTGCCTATAATAAAAAAGAAAAACAAGCGCATTTGTTGCTCAATCGGTTCTGCTGGGAACATATGCCTCACAGGAGAGACCGTAAAATACTCCCCATAAAATCTTCGAAGCCTTATTACCGGGTGCATACAGGAGTGTATTTTCACGATGTCGATCATGTGTGGGTTAACACTATTTTTAAACGCCATCCTATTTGGGAATTACTCAATTTACTTACTATTCATGCAGATGAGAAAAATGATGTTAATCTTATTTTTTCAGGAGGGGCTCATATCCGCCTTTCCATGAAACAATGCTGTGCACACCTAAAAGATTTGCACGATGGCTGGCCGACATACGTTAAGCCCCATCATGTCTCATAAAAGATGTTGCAAAGAAAACGCATAGAAGTGCCCCTTCTAGAAATTGTATCTGTTGTCGATTTTTATTTACGTGTTGCTTCTTTACAATACGTTCGCATAAACGAGGAGGAAAATGTCTAAAGAAGATTTGTTAGAAATGTCTGGTACCATCATAGAGGTTTTGCCGAATACGATGTTTCGTGTACGGCTTGAAAATGAACAAATGGTTTTGGCGCATACATCAGGACGTATGCGTAAGAACCGCATTCGAGTGTTAGCAGGCGATCGCGTCAATGTTGAGATGACGCCTTATGATCTCACCAAAGGACGTATTACCTTTCGCCATAAATAATAGAGTTATAAATTTTCTTCCCAACATTCGATTTATTTGCAAGAATCAGCCATAATGGAATTTTAAAATAGCGGAGGAAGTTATGCTTAAAAAGCCTATGAATGTGCAAGATGTTTTTCTTAACTTCTCTCGGAAAGAAAGCGTGCCGGTAACTATTTTTCTGGTAAACGGAATTAAATTATTCGGAGTAGTGTGCGCTTTTGATAATTTTTCGGTCTTATTAGAACGCGAAACGCATATACAGCTTATTTATAAACATGCCATCTCTACGATCGTTCCTCAATCTATTGTAAATATAGATAAGCTTTTTGTTCATCCTCACGGCGAAGAGTGCAGCGAGAATATATCCAAAGTACCGAGTAATAATTATGCATGAAGAAGCTGAACGTCTTGTTACGCATATTCGTGAGGCATTGCGTCTTGTAAGGGGGTTTCTTTGACTGGGACACCTTAGTAGAGCGTTTAGGCCATCTTAATATAGAAGCAGAAGATCCTTCTTTATGGGCAGATGCAGCGCATGCCCAAAAAGTGATGCAAGAGCGATCGGCCATTGGATCAGAACTGAATCAATTTAATACCTACACACAAGAATTAGAAGATGCCTTAGCTCTGATAGAAATGGCAGAATCAGAAGGGGATGAAGGGTCTGTGCACGACAGCGCAATGCTGTTGCAAGATCTTGCTAAGCGAATAGATTGTTACCAGCTTGAAAGCCTGCTATCCGGCGAAGCCGATACCAACGATTGCTATCTTGAAATTCATGCTGGTGCAGGAGGAACAGAAGCTCAAGATTGGGCCGAGATGCTGTCTCGCCTGTATATGCGTTGGGCGGAGGCGCATCGTTATAAAGTAGAAACCTTTGAGGAAAGCTCTGGGGAAGAAGCAGGTCTAAAGTCAGTTACCTTAAAGATTTCTGGTTTTCGTGCTTATGGCTGGTTAAAGACGGAATCGGGGGTGCATCGTCTTGTACGGATTTCTCCATTTGATGCAAACGCGCGCCGCCATACGAGTTTTGCTTCAGTTTGGGTATATCCGGTGATTGACGACACGATTACTGTTGTCATTAACGAGAAAGATTTACGTATCGATACCTATCGTGCTTCTGGAGCAGGAGGGCAGCATATTAACAAAACAGAAAGCGCTATTCGTATCACACATATTCCCTCTGGTATTGTCGTCCAGTGCCAGACAGACAGATCTCAACATCGAAATCGCGCTATTGCCTTTGATATGCTCCGTTCTCGCTTATACGAACGCGAACTACGTAAGCGAGAAGAAACAGCCGCTGCCGAAGCGGCGGATAAATCCGAGATCGGGTGGGGGCATCAGATTCGATCTTATGTTTTGCAGCCTTATCAGATGGTAAAAGACCTGCGTACAGGGGTAGAAAAAGGGAATGCTCAAGGTGTACTTGACGGCGATATCGATGCTTTCTTGCAAGCAGCCCTTAGCTTAAGACTTGGCAAAAAGGCATGATTTAAAGCATTAAGAGGAGTATGGGGGTGTTGTTTTCTTGCAACACGAAAGTATTGCGTGTACTTTTTAATTATTTCCCCCTTGGAAAAGTAGCTTATGCTCTCTACATTCATCGCGTAAGGAGCAGCGTGGTGCGGCTCCGAGTATAATGAATAGGAAAAGATTATGCGTAAAGATGTAATGATAAGCGCAGCAACTGCTTTAATAGGTGTGTGTTTTGCTAGCGCGCAAGAAGAAAATATTATAGCAGCTTCTGAGCCTACTGCGCCCGTGGAAGTGATGAATACGAAACATGCTTGTTTCTTTCATGGTCCTTTTGTTGGCTTGAGTGCTGGCTTTGCGAACGCAAAGTGGGACGGAAAGCCTGTTGCTGCAGGAACAAAGTTTGATATCACAAAGAATGGTGTGGGTGTCGCTTTGAACGTAGGATATATTCATGCGCTTCACAATGGATTTTCTATTGGAGTAGAGGGACGTGGCGATTTCTTTCCAAGCCTTGAAGGGAAAAAAGATCCTTATGAGGTGAAGTTAGATACTCCTGGTAAGTTTGCAGGAAGCGGTGATTTACTTATGGGATATAACTGTCCACAAATCAAAGGTTGTGTAGGTATAATGGCAGGTGGTACTTACTTTAAGTCTAAGGTAACTAATAAAACGGAGAAAAAAGATGCAACATTTGCTCAATTTGCTCCAGAAGGAGGGGTATTTTATGTTGCTAAGATCCATAAGAACATAGGTTTAGGTTTATATGGACTTTATGGGTTCGGACTAAAAGATAAACAGAAAATTGGAACAGAAGAGTTTAATCTTACAACACCGCGTATAGCGGCTGGTGCGCGAGTTTACTATAACTTCTAAGTGAGAATTTACAGGTTAAAAAAGGCTCGTGGAGATACGAGCCTTTTTTATTAAATAGTCTGTTATTTAGGATGGGATTCACTCAACTCTGTGGTTGCAAAGTAAAGGAATCTGTGTTCTATATTAATGGTAGATGTAAAGCTGAATTCTAAGCCCATTAAAGAAAGTTTATTATTTTTAGGAACTTCGAACAAGGATATCTGAAGTCAACAAAGAATAGTATATTACATCGTTTCATGTCTTTTATTCAGAGTCTTGTTATGAAAGAAGGTCTTCATTACGATAGCGATAAAAAGAATGGGTGGATATATGCGTACGCAACGCCTGATTTTTGTAAGCCTGCTGTGGGGATTTTGTTGCGATCAAGCAACAGGGCAAGAATCCCAAGCGGTTGATTTGAATGCTCAGTCAAGAGAGAATCAAGAAAAAGCTTTAAAAGACTTTTACGTAGTTGAGAAAAGCGAAGAAAAACAAGAAGCTGAACCTTTATCTGGGCCGACGCTCTCCTTTTCAGGAGAATACATTGCTGTCGGAGCAGGGGTGACACATGCCTTACTAAAATACACAGGAAAATTTGGAACGACAACGGGAACCGATCTTTCTCATCCCATCAACACGTTAGGGTACCATATTATTGCTGGATTTGGACGAGCGCTAGGGAATGGACCTTATATTGGGGCAGAAGCGAATATAAATATAACACCGCATGCCAATAAGAAAAAGGAGACATTTTCTGCGGGATTTCTTATTACCTCGTCCGGACTGTCGACAGTGGCCTTTGGGGTGAATGCGCGGCTTGGCTATATACCCGCGACTATACCATGCTTGATGTTCGTAAATCTTGGTGGCATACAGACAAAAGCAATATGTACAGCGGTTTCGCAAAAATACGAGTTCTCCACTTTTCGTGCTTTAATAGGTGCGGGTGCAGAGTATAAATTTTCAAAAATGGTAGGGGTGCGGTGTGATGTCAATCACGCTTTTGGTGAAAAAGAGACAAAAACGCTTTCAAAAACTCAGAGTCTAGAAGGAAAACTCAGCATAACAGCGGTGCGTATATTGGTATCTTTTTACTTATAGGTGTTGAAACTAACCAACACACTTAAGAGCAGTCCTATTAAATTTTAGCGTATTCAAAAGACCGCAGGAATATATTGGATTGCTTCTAAAATTTTGTGACGATACATAAACAATAAATAGAAAACCATACAAATCTCAATAGGATTGCTCATGTATAATTATTAAGAAGAGGTGGCAAGAAAGATTAAAAGGGCTCATAATGAAAGTCTAAATAAATTTCAAACTGAATGACCAAAGAAAAAGAGGAAACAGTTTAATGACTGATTCAGTACTGCAATCTTTAAGACCATAGTCGAATATAGCCATTGTAAGAGAGAACGATACCGGGGATTGGCCTTTCTGAAGGGAGGCATTTACTGTGAATTTTTAAGTTATAAAAATGTATTGCATTGAATTATAAAGAAATTTCGCAATTGATAAAGAAAGAAATAGATAACATAAGGGCACCAAACCCGGCATAGGTGTCAGTTCCACTGTAGGAGTCTAAAGTACAATACTAAAGGTAAAAATGCTACCCTTCCCAGATAATTATGTAAACATGGCAATGAATGGCACAAAAATTCTAACCAAAAGGTTGTTGATTCTGCGATGCTCTAATCGGAAATCCGATGCCCATTTTGAGCAGAAAATCGCGAAGGACGTTTACCCTAGATGAAAAGCCACCTGAATTCCTGAAATCATCAGCTCCATAGCTATGGTTGCCGTCACTATGCCAAAAATACGTAAAAAAATATCGAGTCCTATGTGCCCAAGGAGGCGTACAAGACGGTCCACTTGGTTCATACATAACCAATTCAGGAAAAATACACTTAAAATTGCTGCAATGACGGTGCAAATCTTTGTAGGATCTCCTTGAGCCTCTGCGACAAAGGTTATCCCTGCTGTCATGGCTCCTGGTCCTGCGATAAGTGGGATTCCAAGAGGAAAAACAGATATATCAACAGACGCGGCTTCAGATTTATTTGAATCTGTGCCGGTCACCATGTTGATCCCAGAAAGAAAAAGTAAAAAACCTCCTACAATTTTAAAAGAAGAAAACGAGATCCCTATGAAATGAAAGAATAGATCCCCGCTAAAAGACACCGTAAGCAGTAAGCATAAGGCGATGAGGATCCCTTTTAATGCTACTACATTACGCTGCTGAAGCGTTTGTTCTCGCGTTAAGGAAAGAAAAAGAGGCCCTACACATAGAGGATTGATCAAAGTAATAAGACTTACGAATGCTCTGACGCCTACATCAAAACTGTTCTCCACAGCTACCTCACTTCAGCTCTTATTAAGATGTCCTGCACCCTAGTCGTTCGATAAATGGATATCAAGATTCGAAGGAATAAAAAAAGCATCACGCTTATCCTTTTTATAAATAGGTTGCAGAATTTTACTAATAAAAAATCTTATTTAAAAGCCTAATGGTGATATTTTAATTTTACCAAGCTAGAGATATTCTCTTTTCTATATGCTTTAAACAGAATGCTGATATTTAAAAAATTTCGCGCCATTAAGGAAAAATTAACAGAAATGCGCGAAACTTCGCTTAAGAGATACCACGGGAGGAAAAACATGATTCGAAAAAAAATCTTATGGGGCGTTTCCATTACTGTATTGGCATGCGCTCTTTCGTTAGGAAGTACATCGGCTGTTGCTTTGAGCGATAACAGTACTGGAACGCAGACACAACAAGACAAATCAATACCTATGCGTAACCCAAATGCAGCAGTAACACAAGCACGCGCACGCCAGCAAAGTGCCATTGAGCATTCTCGGCGTGTAGAAGAAGAAGCACACTATTCGGAAGAACAACCTGCAAGATCCTCTGTTCCGCCAGCACCGAAGGTAGAACCTGCTCGTGCTTCGACTGGAAAGGTTATTCTGCCAACAGGTAAGGCCAAAACTATTGAAGAGGCGAGAGCTGGAGTGAGA
>JAIRST010000063.1 GCA_031255325.1 Holosporales bacterium
GCTTGTTTAGCGCAGAGGTATCCAACCAACAAGCGGTAGCCATAACAGGACCCGCCAGAGCTCCACATCCAACTTCGTCAATACCTACGATGAAAGAAGATGTCATGTAAGATTCTGCAATTTTTTATGAATAGCAAGAAAATCCTGCCAAGATTCCTTTTTCCGGCTGGGTGAACGGAGCAAAAAAGCAGGATGATATGTTGGGAGTATCGAAATGCCCCCTTCATACTCGAACCATCTACCGCGCAGACGCATAATGCCCTCTTGCCGAGATAATAGCGCTTTTACCGCGGTACCTCCTACAAGACATAAGATACGAGGAGAAACAAGCGCAATATGCTTGCGGACAAAAGGAAGGAAAAGCGTCATCTCTTCCGTCGTTGGCGTTCGGTTTCCTGGAGGACGCCAAGGTAAAATATTAGTGATATACACATGCGTTCGATCTAATCCGATGACCGCCAGCATTTTATCGAGCAGCTGCCCGCTGACACCAACAAATGGCCGACCGAGCCGATCTTCATCCGCTCCAGGAGCTTCCCCAACAAACATTACTTGAGCTTTTGAATTGCCTTCACCGAATACAAGGTTGGTTGCTGTTTTTTTTAAAGGAGAACCATCAAACGCCATTAGCGCTTCACGTAGATCGGCAAAAGACGCGATGGAATCGAGGGATGACGCGTGATGTAACAATGGAGCTTGCATCTCCTGTGTTTTAGAGATCGTAGCGCAAGACACCGACACACTCTCTCCAGTTAAGTTTTGTGGCGTTGAAGAAAGGACATGCTCAACACCACAAAATAGCGACCATTCTATAAAAGAACGTTTCTTGTCATTCTGCATTTCTACTCATTGTTCAAGCCTTGCTCCTTGAAATAAGAGCTCTACTTTAAATCTTATGCTTTAGCCTTACAGGCGTCGAGTTTTTTGTTAACTCATATGATTTTTACTTGTAGAAAGAGTTTTTGTTTGGTATATAGGAAAATTTAGTATGAAGTTCTATCACACTTCAGTTTTTTATAGCAGCAAATGATAAAGGTTATTCGTTATGTCTAAAAAATTTTATAAGCTTATTTTTAGCGTTACATTTTTAATAATGTCTTTTGCAAATGGTGCGCCCAATACGATATTTGATAAATATGAAAATCAATTTGTGTTTCACGTGAGTCAAAGTATTAAAAAAGGAAAACTCGACAGTAAACAAGATAGGTTCGAAACACTATACAACCTTATGCTGCAATACAGCCAACCAAATGACTGTTTTCGTCTATTCGGAAGAAGGAATTTTGAAATAATAGCTTTTATAGGTGGGCAAGCAAAGAAAGTGAATTATTCGAAATACAACCAAATGCTTATGGGTATATCGCAAGATATATATTTTCCAATAGCGGAACATTTCTACTTTGGCGCTGGCTTAGGTGGTTACATTAAGACAAAAGTAACAGATAGGATAAGTTCCATTGTTACGTTTGGAGAGAAATTTTTTATAGGCTATCAATTTAATGATAAACGTATAATTACTGAATTATATATTAAGCATTTTTCCAATGGCAAATTAACCCCCATCAATAAAGGGCAAAATTTTGTTGGATTTGCTATGCTATATAATTTTTAACAAAGGCTCCATTGATAATAATAGCCTATCTATTTTATCATATTTATAAACTTATTATTGATCTTAAATTGTAAGTGCTTAAAATTTTTCGAAACATTCCCTAAAATCTATTCCGTCGTGTACTTTAAAAACAAGGAACTGACACCCGTATCGGATTTTAGAGGGATTGAAGGGAAATTTTTAAATATCATTATTAAATCGTAACGGAATTTTTGGATTTGATAAAGGAAATCGCATGATGCAAAATCAGATATAGGTGTTAGTCTCAAAAATAATACATTAGAAATAGCGTTTTTTATCCTCTGGTCGATGTTGGTTTTCTTCCCAGGAAATGCCTCCCAAAAGCTCGATATTATTACGGTCTAGCTCACTTATAAACCGCGATGGCATTGTCGTTTGCCATTGACTGTGCATTTGTCGTTGGCGTGCAAAAGTAATGGTAGCTAAGCGTTTAGCACGGGTTAAGCCCACATAGGCTAAACGACGTTCTTCATCAAGCCCTCCTTCATCAATAGCACGCGGATGAGGAAATAATCCCTCTTCCCAACCACACAGGAATACCGCTTCAAATTCCAGCCCTTTTGCGCCATGTAAAGTAATAATACTGATAAAATCCTTATCTTGAGATGGGGTAGACTCGGAAACGAGGCTGATATGATCCAAAAAATCTTTCAGAACAGGAAAATCCGCAAGAGCGCGCACGAATTCATCCAAGTTTTCCAAGCGCCCTTCAGCTTCGGACGTTTTCTCTGCCTGCAACATGGCACGATACCCCGATTCTGCTAAAAGGCCTTTTAAAAGCTCTGCAGAGGGTAAAACATTGATTTTATCATGCCAACGCGTGATAAGCTCTACAAACGCGCATAAATGATGTTCTGCTCCTGTGTACAAAGCAGGGTCTTTTGTGACAACAAAATGTGCAGCCTCAAACAAAGAGCACCGTTGCTCTTGGCTGATCGTATATAATTTTTGTAAGAACGCTTTGCCTAAGCCGCGCTTAGGCACATTCAGAACACGTTCAAAGGCTAAACTATCGTGAGGAATGGCGATAACGCGCAAATAAGCCAATGCGTCACGAATTTCTAAACGCTCATAGAATCGGATATTGCCCACAATGCGATACGGTAGTCCTAAGGCAATAAAAACTTCCTCGAATTCTCGTGTTTGAAAACCTGCGCGCACCAGTATAGCTATTTCCGCAAAAGACCCCCCCCGATTTCTCAAGCGCAGAATATCCTGTGCCACAAACTGAGCTTCTTCAATACTGCGCCAATGTCCCTTTAAACGCACAAGATTGCCACCAGAAACACACGTCCAGAGCGTTTTTCCAAGTCGTTCCGTATTTTTTTGAATAAGGGAATCAGCTACTGCTAAAATAGGGATTGTGGAACGGTAATTCTGCTCTAACCGGACGATATGGGCATGAGGAAAATCTCTTTCGAAATTCAAGATATTATCAATTTCTGCTCCACGCCAACTATAGATGGATTGATCATCGTCTCCGACGCAGCAAAGAGTCTCCCCCGTTGGCGCGAGAAGTTTTAAAAATTTATATTGAACAGCATTCGTATCTTGATACTCATCCACAAGCACATGGCGAAACTGGCCTTGGAATTGCGCTAAGACAGATTCATGCGATTCGAATAGCTGCACAACCTTCAATAACAGATCCCCAAAATCCATGGAATTAAATCGACGCAAAGCCTCCTCATAAGCGACATACAAAGGAAAAATGCCTTTATAACGTTCATACAAATAAGGGGCAAGTTCAAGATCAATGCACGTTAAACCGCGATCTTTCCAACGACTAATGACGTTTAAAGCTAATGTGGGAGCTGGTGCCTTCCCTCCTCTTCCCTCTTTTAAAATCTGTTTAATAAGGCGCAGCTGATCATCTGTATTAAGGATCGTAAAATCTGAATCATAACCAATAAGGGACGCATAACGACGTAAAATACGATTGCAAATAGCATGAAATGTTCCAAGCCAAACGCTTTCAGTATTGTCTCCTGCTAGGGCTTGCGTTCGTTGACGCATCTCCGCAGCCGCTTTGTTGCTGAACGTTACAGCTAAAATTTCTTGTGGATCGGCATAAGCCTTTTTTAAAAGATACGCTAAACGTGTTGTAAGGACACGTGTTTTTCCCGTTCCCGCACCCGCAAGAACTAGCAAAGGAACACCAAGTGTTATAACGGCATCCCGCTGCTCTGGATTTAAAGAAGAAAGGAAATTTGCCTCGCCATAAAAGTCTTGCGTCTATGCATCTCCTTAAATTACCGAGAGAAAGCTCGGAAAACCAAGCTTACATTTGTTCCACCAAAACCAAAAGAATTACTCATCGCTACAGCCAAGCGGCGCTCTTTAGCAACACAAGGAACAAGCTCCATCGTATTTTCCGCGGGAGGCGTACGCAAATTAAGCGTAGGAGGAACAATCCCTGTGCACAAGGCCTTAATGCAAAACACGGCTTCTACAGCCCCAGATGCCCCTAAAAGATGCCCAATGGATGATTTCGTGGAAGACATCCACGCTTTAGGCTTTTCTCCGAACAAGCGTTGGACTCCAAAAAGTTCCGCTTTATCCCCAATAGGGGTCGATGTGCCGTGCGCATTGATATAATCTACATCTTGTGGCGTAATTGCAGCAGAAGCTAACGCCGCTTTCATCGCACGATACGCACCGTCTCCATCTGAAGCGGGAGACGTAATATGATAAGCATCACCAGAAAGCCCATACCCAATAACCTCGGCATAAATAGGAACTCCACGCCGTCGCGCATGCTCCAGTTCCTCTAGAACAAGAATACCAGCACCTTCGCCGACGACAAAACCATCTCGCTCTGCATCCCAAGGACGAGAAGCTTCCGACGGACGATCATTAAAATGCGTTGACAAGGCACGTACTGCCGCAAATCCTGCGACACCAAGTCGACAAACGGCTCCTTCTGCTCCGCCTGCGATAATAACATCCGCTAAGTTATTCCGTATCAAATGAAAAGCATCTCCTATAGCATGCGCTCCCGCAGAACATGCGGTCGCAGCTGCATGATTGGGACCTTTGAACCCATAGCGAATAGCGATATGCCCTGCCGCCAGGTTAATAAGGCAAGCAGGAATAAAAAACGGATTCACACGACGCGCTCCGCGTTCATGTAACGTTATAGATGTGTTACAGATTGTCTCGAGACCGCCGACTCCAGATCCTACCAAAACACCGGTACGTTCCTTTTCAGCCTCTGAAGGCGTTTCCCATCCTGCATCACGCACAGCTTCCACAGCTGCTGCTAAACCATACAAGATGAAATGATCCATCTTACGTTGATCTTTCTCAGGGATTATGTTTGAAGGATCGAAATTTTCTCCCGCACTCCCCTCCCCTATCCTTTCCCATCGCACGAATCCAGCAACTTTCGATGGTAAATCGCTTGTATCAAAGGCATCAATCGATCGAATCCCAGAATCCCCTTTAATAAGGCGATCCCAAGTCTTTTCGGCAGAATAGGCCAAAGGACTGATGCATCCTAAACCTGTAACTACAACCCGACGCATTATCGTTACTTTCTGGGGAACTATTTCGTCGTATGCGCTTCGAGAAAGGATATAGCATCCCCAACCGTAACCATTTTTGTTTGGTCATCATCAGGAATAGAAATACCAAACTTTTCTTCAAATTCCATGACCAACTCAACAGTATCCAAACTATCCGCCCCTAGATCATCTATAAAACGCGCGTTATCTGTTACTTTCTCGGCATCAACATTTAATTTATCAATAACAATTTTACGAACTCGATCCGCTACAGCTGACATTACATCTGCTCCTTACTTACTAACATAAAAAGACCGCCCAGAGGGTAGCTTAAAGTTATCCTTCTGTCACGCCCTTTTGTCTTACTTTTTTAGAAAGCGTTTTGTGCGTATTGCTTTCTCATGTGTAGAAAGTGCCATCAGGAACAGCTGACGTTCCAGCTCAAGGCCGACGGAAAGAGGTGTTTCTCCGCTATAAGAAAGCGCTTTCTTGATGAGCTGCAAACTAGATCGTGGTTGCATACTGATTTTTTGGGCAAGCGCAAGAACCGTTTCTTTTAAAGCAGATTCTGCGACCACCTGATTTAAAATCCCCATAGCTCGCGCCTCATGCGCTGTTATGAAGCGTCCCGTGTAACACAGTTCTGAAGCACGATAAGCTCCTATTAAGCGCACTAATTTTTGCGTTCCTCCTAGACCTGGCAGCAAGCCCCATGAAACTTCAGGAAAACCGAACTGCGCCGTCTCAGCTGCAACAATAAGGTCACACATTAAGGCTACCTCAAACCCGCCTCCCAACGCATATCCTGAAACCGCTGCAATGGTTGGAAGAGGAAAATGCGCCAGTTGCCGCCACATAGGCCCTAAGTACGCCGTATTCAATGCTTGTTCCGTCGTCATTTCGGCTACTTCTGTCAAATCAACCCCGGCAGCGAAGGTCTGGTTTGCTCCTGATAAAACAATAACCTGAACATGGGGATGTTTTTGTAACATTTGCAAATGCTTTTCCAGCGCGGCCATGATAGAACTACTCAATGCATTGCGCTTTTCCGGCACATCAAACGTAAGCCAAGCAACCGCCTCATCACATAGAAAATCACAAGTTACCGTCACCACTTTTTCCTTTATTGCTTTGCATTATTTAACGTGATCTGGCAACGATTAAGGATCGTTTCTAAAACGTACGTCGGTGTCAAACTCCCCATAGAAAGCGTCATACCTTCTTGAGGAACGACAGGAATAATATGCGGCAAATAGGTTAAGACAGGAGAAACGCCAAATAGCCCTACCACTGGACTTGCGTTAATGGCTCCAGCAAGATTAAAAAGGCCGCTATCGTTACCGACGAAAAGGTCTGCATGATGAAAGAGGCCTGCAACAGTCGATAAGTGTTCTCCAATAACGTACGCTACTGTTGCTCCTGGATGGAGCATAGCCGCTATTTGACGTGCACTAACCAGATCTTGCCATCCTCCACAAAGAAAAAGTGTGCCTGCACCGCACTGTTGAAACAAACTCTCTGCTAAAGCACTCCAACAAGCACTAGGCCAGTGGCGTTCTAATGCGGACGCACCAATACCAAAAGCGATCCATGGCCGCGGCAAATGAGCATATTGCTGAAAAACACATTGAAGACGATGAGCCGAAAAGACTGGTTTCTGCCCATCTGGTAAACGTGGAATTTTATGGGCTTCCAAGAAAGACCACGATTTTTCTGCCACTTTGGTAGGAAGAGGAAACGCCATCGGCCGATACAAAGAACGTGTCAAGGCCTGACGTTGAAGCCAGCCATCCCCATAAGCGAGGCGTTCTTTTATCCCTGCCAAAAGAAACGTATAGGCATAGCTCCTGCTCCCGCCCAATAACCAACCTCGAGCAAAATGCTCTTTGGCCAAAAGGGATACATTCTTCAAACGTCCAGTGGTCCTTCTCCCTATCTTAATGATATTTTCTATAGCGGGATCATCAATAAACAAATCAGCAACAGGATCTAGATTAGGAATCGCTAATGTAATGCATTTTCGCGGTGCAATGGCAGCGATTGCGTGAAATGCATGCATATGAAAGATCGCATCCCCAATCGCCCTGAATTTTTGTACGACTAACCATCGGTCTCGATGAAAGCTATATTCTTTATCTTCCAAGAAATTTCAGCCCTATATCTTCATTATTCGAACGCTGTTGGAAAAATACAAAATTATCGCCGTAAAGAGAAGTACCCAAATGAAAAAAGAGTGTTTTATAAAGATAGCGGCTTTTAATAATGGACAGAGACTTGAAATACGATATTGAATCTCCACACGCATTCTTTCAAAAAGAGATAAAAAGGCTCATTTCATATTCCGTTGAACTTTCTCAGATGTCTTTTTGCTTGTTAATTCTTTCTCTTATGTGATAAAGTTAAATTAGGAAAATGGTGTAGCAGGAAACGAAGAAATGATAAAAATAAAACTTTTTAGTATAGCAGTACTTTATGTTTTTATCTGTGAGTCATCGAATGCAATGGGTCCATCACAACAGCCAGATTTTAACTCTGCACAAAAACAAGATGAGTTTATATCTGGTGTGCCTATAAAATACTATCCAGAACCTGTTAGTCGCCAAGAGGAGCGGCAGCTTAATGAAAAATTGGAAGCGTTACGGCAAAAACATGGGAATCGACAGTTATTGGCTATGTTTGCGCCAGTGGCTAAGCGTGTTTCTGAAAAATACAGCTATTTAGGAAAAATGTGGATTCAAAGCTTTGAATCCAGAACCAGAATATGTAGATTTAAAAAAAATGGGCATCCTTGTAGCTATTCAAGAGAACTGCTACTTAATACTTTTGGTGCAAATCAGATGGGACAAGAGTGTATGTCGCCTGTACAAGCGCGTATCATCGCTAACTATCAACCAACAGAATTCCCTAAAGTAGTGCAGGATTTAAGAGAACAGAATCCTACTGAGTACAACGAGCTCATGCTGGATCTCGCAAGATTCTTTGAATACACAGGTACTTTACATCCACGAGAAATAGGTCGGCGGATGTACTATGAAGCTGTGCGGGAGTTTGTTGCTCAACAACAGTAAATCGTAATTAATAGCTATCAGCTTTTAACTCTGCACAAAAACAAGATGAATTGAGCTAGATAATGTCAAAGGGATATTCTGAATATTTTTAGTAGGTTTTCTTGGAAAAATTCTCTATTCAACAAGAAGTCTCTTTTGGGAGTAAAAGTAGCAAATACTTTGGTATTATCTATCCTGCCAAATGCTCGATGAAACAAGGCGCTTTATCGTTATCTTCAATTTGAAAAATACTCACGAAGAAGAGACTAGCCCCCTTTACACGCGATGCCAGCGTGTTCCTTCTGCTGTATCTTCCAGTGCGATTCCTTGCTGCAACAGAGCATCACGAAAAGCATCGGACCGGGCAAAATCGCGCGCAGCTCGTGCGGCCTCTCGTTCCTCTATCAGGCGATCAATTTCTTCTTCGGGGAGGTCTTTAAAACCAGAACCATGCTCCCAATTCTGCACATTTTTCTCAAGAAGCCCCATTACATAAGCGTCCCGTTGAAGTTCTTCTTGCAATGCAGCCTTTTTACGCACATCTGTTTCTTTATAAATAGCGCTCGCCTTTTCCTGTAACAAGCGCAAAGCTTGAGGGGTGTTTAAATCGTCGTATAATACCGCCACAACATTACTTCGTGTAAAATGATACGTTTCTTCCATAGGGGGAATAAATTCCCGTAAAGCTCCATATAAACGTGCTAAACAGTGTTTAGCTTGCTCGAGTCCTTTTTGCGTCCAATTCAAAGACTTTCTATAGTGTGTTGATAAAAAGAAATAACGGATTACTTCACTGTCAAATGCTTCCAATGCTGTTGCAAGAGGCAAGACATTCCCTGAAGATTTGGACATTTTTTGTCCATCCATCAATACGATACCATTATGCACCCAAGTGTGCGCTATAAATCTCTCTTCATTTATGGCACGACTTTGAGCAATTTCATTTTCATGATGGGGAAAGATAAGATCTTGCCCTCCGCCATGGATGTCAAATGTATGTCTGAAATATTTTCGGCACATAGCAGAGCACTCAATATGCCATCCCGGACGTCCTCGTCCCCACGGACTATCCCATCCTGGCATATCCACAGAGGAAGGTTTCCAAAGTACAAAATCAAGAGGATCTTCTTTGTAAGAAGCACTCTCAACACGACTTCCAGTAATCATATTATCGATATTGCGATGCGAAAGATCTCCGTAATGCGGATCTTTTCGTACTCGGAAAAGAACGTGTCCTTCTTTCACATAAGCGTATTCCAAGGTAATAAGATCTATTATTATGCAAATAATTTCAAGCATATGATCCGTTGCATGCGGTTCAAATGTCGGCGGCAGTGCGCCTAACCGCGCTAAATCTTCTTGAAAAATGCCTTCTATCTCCATCGTCAGACTTTTAATAGAAATCCCACGTTCTGCTGCACGTGTATTAATTTTATCGTCAACATCTGTAATATTGCGTACATAGATGACACGTGGATAAAGGTACGTCAATACCCGATATAAAATATCAAAAACAATAATAGAGCGCGCATTTCCTACATGCGGTCGATCATAAACTGTCGGTCCACAGACATACATTTGAACAATATCATTATTAAGAGCAACAAAAGGAGCAACTCGCTGTGTTAAGGTATTATAAAGCCGCATCATAAGTATTTTTGTACGCGTTGCATCATCCGCGTACGCCCCATAAAAGAAGCTAAAACACGTAGTTCAGGACCTGTCTCTTGTCCCGTCAAAATAAGACGCAGAGGGTGAAAAAGATTCCGCCCGTTTCGCCCCGTGGATTGTGTTAGGTCCTTGATAAAATCCTCCCACATTTTCTCTGTACCGAATTTTTCTGAAGCGCGTTCTAAGCAAAGAATACATGCCCTGAAAAAAGCTGGATCTTCCTGTTGTGCACCTGCAGAAGACTCAATCGTCCCAAAACACACTTCTTGCCAATGGCAAACATCTAACAAAGTGTTTATATTTCCTCGCACAGCTTTCCAAAATTCTGTTGAAATAAAAATTCCGGCTTTTTGTAAATCAATATTGACTTCTCCAAACGGTAACATGCTTAACAGATGACGATTTAGACGGTTAAGCTCTTGGGGATCAAATTGAGCTTCAGCAAGACTGATTTTAGAAAAATCAAAATCTTGCCTTAAGGCATCCAAAGAAAGACACGCTTCCAAAGCATCCGAAGTACCAAGCTTTGCTAAAAAACTGCACAGAGCCAGAGGGTGGATACCGTTATTGCGCAACATTTGCAAACTCATTCCCCCGAGTCGTTTTGATAATTCTTCCCCTGAACGCATCCGGAATAAAGGATAATGCGCCCAAGAAATCCGCGAAGCACTATTTTTTTCTAAAGCTTCTAATAATTGAATCTGAACTGCGGTGTTCGTCATATGATCTGCACCGCGAATGACGCAGCTTATGCCAAATTCTAAGTCATCGACGACAGATGCTAACGTATAAACAGGAAGACCATCTTCGCGCACAAGCACAGGGTCGCTTGCGTATGTTCCCTCAAAAACCATCATACCATGAATGCCGTCTTCCCAATTAACGCGTTCCTCGCTGAGACGAAAACGCCAGTGCGGCTTTCGGCCTGTATTTTCAAGACTTTGATGTTCTTTTTCAGAAAGAGCCAAAGCAGCCCGATTATAAATAGGAGGTTTTCCTTGCGCTAGCAATGATTTCCGCTGAAAAGCAAGTTCTTCTGGCGTTTCATAACACGGATACAATCTGCCCATAGCACGTAATCTTTCAGCTGCTAATGCATATTGCTGTAGATGTGCCGATTGAAAAGCAATAGCATCCCAGGAAATGCCTAACCATGTCAGATCGTTCTGAATAGCCTCAACGAAAGCTGGCTGTGAGCGCTCTGTATCTGTATCATCGATACGCAACAAAAAGCGCGCTCCTTTCTGGCGGGCATAAAGATAATTTAATAAAGCCGCACGCGCATTTCCTACATGTAATAGACCCGTAGGAGATGGCGCAAAACGAACCCACTCACCCATACACTTCCTCAATAATAGAAGATTACACGTCTTGCGCTGTCTTACAAGACTAGATCCTCTTAAGACGTCATTATAGTTTTTTGACTGGAAAGGAAGATTTTATAATGTTGATTGTGAGAGTTCTCTTGTATAGCTCTCTTCTGCTGCTTTTGTTCTTTTTTGTCATTGACTTTATTTAAAGCTTTAT
>JAIRST010000068.1 GCA_031255325.1 Holosporales bacterium
TCTTGTTGCTTGTCGGTTTGTTCACTTTTCTGAAAGGGATCCTTGACAAAAAGCATCGTTGGCCTTTGGTTGTCTATGCCGCATTGAGTATTGTCGTTACAGACCTCGCCGAACGAAGCCATTCTTCGTTCCTTTCGTGCTTATACGATCCCACCCTCATCCAACTCTCTTTCTTGCCTGGAAATTGAACCCTATGGTTCTTTAACTGCAGCCCCTATTCTCTTGACTTAATTCATGAGCGTACTTGGCAATACGCTTAACACCTTTCTTAATTACTATATGTACATACATGATAACAATTATCTATCTTTAATTGAAAACTCTCAGAAAACCTTATAGGATTGCAAATCTTAAGAACCTTACTTTTTAAGAACAATTACTCTTCCTTCTCAAAGTCGTTATTATAGACGCCTGCAACATCTTCAACAACATTCCCCGAAAGATCTTCGGCATCTTCCAGAACGTCTTCTGTTGCAGGCTGTAAATCATCTAAACCCAGTGCCGTTTCTATATTATCGATATCAATCTCTTTATCGAAGGGGGGTACTTCTTTAGGTTGTTCCCTAAGAACTCCTTTTGCCCGACATTTCAACAAGGCATCAGGATTGAATTCTACGCCACACTTTGGGCAAATAAGGGGATGCTTTTGCATATCATAAAAACGCGCTCCGCACTGTATACAAACATGCCGTTTTCCCCATTCAGGTTTCGCTACCATGAATTTCTCCTATTTTTAAATTTCAATTTTTACTAACCTGAGAGAAGAGAAGGTCGATATTAGTATATCTGCCGAAAATAGAAATAGAGACTTTAAGTTTGGATTTGTCATTAGAAACTTCCTCAACAGTACCCTGGAAGGAAGCAAAAGGACCTTCTGTTACACGTACAAGCTCACCTACCTGATATAACGCCCCTTGCTGTTCAGCGAGAGTTTTATCCGCCATGTTTTGCCGGATTCGTTCCACTTCACGAACAGAAATAGGAGAAGGTTTTCCATGCGATCCTAATATCCCTCCAACTCGTGGAATCGACCGCATCATATACCAAATTTCGTTGGTGAGATCCATTTCAACGAGAAGGTATCCAGGAAAGTATTGCCGTTCGCGCACTACTTTAGCCCCTCGACAAAGCTCTGTTACCTCTTCAGAGGGAATAAGGATTTCTCCAATTTGGCCGTCAAAACCTTGCTCTACGGCTTTTTCTTTTATCTGCTCACGGACTTTTTTTTCAAATCCTCCATAGACATTAACAACATACCAACGTAACGATTGCATTTTCACATCCCCAAAAGCTTTTTAAAGGTAGTGAATATAATTGTATCCGTCAGGATAAAATAAATGGCTGCTCCAAAGACAAACACCACCACAGAAACCGTCGTCCACAGCGTCTCTTCTCGTTTAGGCCACACAACTTTCCCTACCTCAGATCGCACACTCCCTATAAATTCTCCTATATTCATTCTTGTGGCTCTTCCTCTTTTTTTAAACCTGATCCATTCCAATATTTCTATACTGTTTTCACAGTATCCCGTTGAATTTGTATGGTACCAATAAGACTCTTCAGCTCCTGACGTGCCGCAATATGGGAAAGTTTTAACGACATCTCCATTCGCTCGAGATCTAAAAGTGTTAGACCCGAAAGAAAAAGTTCCTTGAAAACAACACGTTCACAAAAGCCTTCTCCTATACGAAATCCAATACGTTTAGAAAGTGCTCGTAAAATCCTTTCCATTTCTCCTTTATTGCGTGCATTAATCGTTGTCAACCGGTTTCTTAAAACAATCCAATCAATAGATCCACGATCACGACTCGCACGTTTTTTGCGTTGTTCCCATACCATTTCAGCATACACACTAGGACGCAAAATATCCATGGAAGCCCCATCTACGCGCACTAGCATATCCAAATCGACAAAACTATCATTTAAGGGGGTAATAAGGGTGTCTGCCCGCATATGCACTGCTGTAGAAAGGGACGTATTATTGCCTGGTGTATCCGCGACAATCACATCACAGGAAGAAAGCTTCATAAAAACCTCTTCAACGGCATGATCATCTTGCTCCGATGCTTTCAAACGGCTTGTTTCTTCTGAGGAGAAAAGAGAGTGATGTTCTGGCATTAAAAGAGTTTTACCCGAGGATTTCTTTGTTTGTAGTCGGTTTTCCATGTATCGGGTGAGTGTTCCTTGTCGCGCATCAACATCGATGCTGCCGACCTTATATCCCGCTTCAAGGTAAGAGGAAATCAAATGCATAGAAACCGTAGATTTCCCCGTTCCTCCCTTCTCATTGCCAAGAACAATGACATGTGGTTTTGTCACGCTGCGTTTCCCAATAGAATCTGATGTTAGGTTAATTTTTAATGCTTCAGAAAGCAAGCGGATACAACAGAGGCTTTATGTGCGCATGTGTACACCTAAGTGAGGGCTTTTATCTGACCTCGCAATACTTCCTTTTCCTATCTCAACTCCATGGCATGATACTACCTCTATTTTATGAGTCCTGTCCTGTCGTTTTTCTTCTAACCGTGTGTTTCGATAAGGGGGTGAAGTATATAGAGGAAGCGTCTTGCTGCCTTGTTTTTTATAAAACGTATGACAAATGGTAATGTAGTCAGTTTATCTCAATTGCTGAGCGATTTGCTTCTTTGAGACGGAACTTTCCTGCTGTACAAAGGCTGTTGCATGAATTGAAAGAATGGGAGAGAAATATTTGAACTGATACCTATATCGGGTTTTAGAGGGACTGAAGGAAAATTTTTAAAAGTGCAAAGATATACTATTTTTGAGTAGTAACGGAGTTTTTGCATTTGGTGAAATGAAAACAGATAACGAAGGACGTAAAATTTATATAGTTGTCAATTCCTAAATGGCTTTACAAAGAATCGGGGAAGGATTATGAATCAAAATTTTCAAAAGAGAATCCGGTTTTTGTAAGTATTTAATTAGACAGTTTAGAAGATGAATATAATCCATGAATATGGCAGTCATAGCAGTTTATCTGCAACAGAAGTTCCTGTTTTTAGACAATTTGAAAATACAATTACAAAAATGTGGCAACTAGAGCATAATAGATCTATGCACAATCATAATAGATGGTCAGCGATAAATGGAGAGTTTTCTTAAAAAAATGGAGGGCAATAAAACAGTATGAGACAAATTAGTTATATAAGAATGATTTTATGTATTTAATGCTGAAACTCTATTCAGCTGATTCCACCTTTATTTCCTCTTTCTTTAAAGCACGTTTCTGAAAAATAGCTATTTCTTTTGAAAGTCTCTCCACTGCTTCTTGAGGTGGAATTTTCTTTAGCAACACATCCTGTGCCAAGTTGGAAATGATTGTACTTACTTGTGGATAAAACCGTCCTAAATAAGCTGCTGGACGAAGAACAACTGTTTGCAAAGCTTGAAAAACTTCTTCAAAGAAAGGATTTTTGGCGAGGACGTCTGGATCTTTATAAAGAGCCATAATCGTTGGACAATAAGAGGATTGAATAGCCCGCTTCTGTTGCTCTTCTGCACGTGTTAACCAACGCACTAAATCAATAGCCGCTGCTTGATTTTTAGAATATTTCGAGACACAAAGTCCCCATCCACCAAGAACACTTGTAGGTTTTCCGCTCTCCCCCCCCTTAGGAAGAACCATAATTCCAACTTTCCCAATGACAGGGGATCCTTCAGAATGTACTAACGCCCACATATAAGGCCAATTATGCGCAAAAACGGCATCGCCTAACTGGAATACACCTCGTACTTCTTCCTCGGTATAAGTCAAAATTCCAACAGGAGAAATAGTGGATAGAAGCTTTGAGCAAAATGTAAAAGCTTCCCTCGCACCAGTATTTTCTGTTGCATTGGGATTGATAATCTCTCCCCCAAAGGCATCTATCCATTCTACAACATGGCACGTCAGCCCTTCATAAGATTTTCCGCGAAACACGTATCCCAATAAACGTTCGTTTCCTGCGGCATGTTCCGCATCTTGAATTTTTTGGGCAATACGCGCGAGCTCTTCCCAAGAAGTTGGCGGTCGCTCCCCATATTTTTCAAGTAAATCTTTACGATAAAATAGAAGGTCTACGTCTGTATACCATGGAATAGCGACAAGATCATTGCCAATGATATTATTTTTGATGGTAGCGGGAAAATGCTCTGACAATTCAGTTTTTGAAAAATACCTATTCAACGGAACGACATGGACATGTAAAAAAGACGACCATGTCACATCCGCTTGAAAAACATCGACATCTGAAGATTGCGTACTTAAAAGCTGCTGCGTTAAGGCGTAAGATTCACTGCTACTTTGTGGAAGAGGAATGATCTCAACGGTGTTGCCTGTTTTCTTTTCCCACTCTTGCACAGCATTTTTACAGAGTTCCAGCTCCTGTCCTTTAGCTCGACAGGTCATTTTCAAAGAAATACTTGCCGATAGTTGAGGCGTAGGAGCACCTCCAGTGGTTGGTTCCTCGATTGCTATTGTACTCTGTATCATAAAAAACAGTCCTAGAATGCCTGCTAAGATCCTATGCATTGTTCCTCCTTAGACCTATTTAAAAACTTTATGGTACGCATTTCTTTGCTCTATTTTTTGTTGCAGCTTGTAATCGGCTTACGTACGCAAAGATAAAGCTCTTTTAAATGCGTTTTTGAAATCTCTGCAGGAGCACCCATCATCAGATCTTCCGCTTGCTGATTTAACGGGAATGCTGTGACCTCACGTAAGTTCGATGCTCCACACAAAAGCATTACAATACGGTCAATCCCAGGGGCACATCCCCCATGAGGAGGAGCTCCGTATTGGAAGGCGCGCAACATTCCTCCAAAACGGGCTGTTACTTCTTCTTTTGAATACCCAGCAATTTCAAAAGCTTTAAACATCACTTCAGGTAAATAATTACGCAGAGCTCCACTGGAAAGTTCTACGCCATTACAGGCAATATCGTATTGATACGCCTTGATCGTTAAAGGGTCTTTCTTTTCTAATGCTTCAAGTCCTCCTTGTGGCATAGAAAAGGGATTGTGGCTAAAGATAATTTTTCCTGTTTGTTCATCTTGCTCATACATCGGAAAATCGATAATCCAGCAGAAACGAAACGCTCTTTCTTCAATCAGAGTGAAGGCCTCTCCAAGCTTTTTCCGAACAAGCCCGGCTCGCTTTGGAGCTTCTTTAGGGGTATCACACACAAAAAATACTACTCCGTCTTTTAAAAGATTCGTTTGCTTCCGGATACGCGCTTGTTCCTCTGCTGTTAAAAATTTCGCCACCGGTCCTTTTGCTTCAGAACCCGAAAAGATGATGTAAGCGAGTCCTCCCATACTTTCCGATCGCGCCCAGTCGTTCAGTTGATCGAAAAAGCGCCGCGCATAAATATCTGGAGCACAAGCAACACCAATAGCACGCACGATAGAACCATTGGCGATAGACTTTGCAAAAAGCACAAATCGAGCCTTTTCAAAAACATCGGTAACATCAACAATCTTTAAAGGATTCCTTAAGTCTGGCTTGTCCGACCCATAGGTATATATAGCTTCATCGTAAGTGATACGTGGAAAGGGAATATCCGATACTACATGCCCTTGACCGAATTTTTCAAAAGTACACTTTAAAACCGGTTCTAAGACAGCAAAAATATCCTCTTGTGTTGCAAAA
>JAIRST010000030.1 GCA_031255325.1 Holosporales bacterium
CTTGAACAACTGTAGCCGCGACATTCATTGTAATTTTTTCATAACGATCGATTTTCGCCTGGGCAGTGTGTTTCGGTTTACTATCTATATCAAGTAAATGAGCAGGATCAGACCCTTTGGGAAGGACATGTTTGAGAAGTTTCCCCCCTCCCATGAAATACGGTGCTTTAATCTCTTCCTTATGTGAGCGATCAAGGGTTGTGTTGTTTTGTAATTGTGCTTTTTCATCAAGGGCAACCTTGACGCTAAGAATATCTCCTACCCGGCAAGCGCGTTGGTCTTTAAAAAAAGATCGAGAGCCCGCTTGCCATAGCGAATTCGGTAATTGACGCCCTTTTGTAGGGTACGGCATGGGCATCGTAACCGGTCTATAATCGGGTAACGTTGTTGGGTTACGAATTTTTGTTAAACGAGGTTTCTCCCCGATTTGGGACAAACGATCTTGCATCCCTGTACATGCACTGAGCATAAGGGTCATGCCCCATAAAACGGGGTAAAAAATTCTAAAGGGTCTATCCCTGAATAGGTACAATATCGACAATTCTATTATCATGAACAATTCCTTCCACGACTTTTCCAGATTGTGTATTCACAACACGAATGGTGTCGCCGCATCCACCTTCTTCCAGGGCTTTGCCACGAACTGTTGCCAGTAAATTCTGCATCTTGACACGAAGCATAACGAAAGTGTTGCGCTTGATAAGAATGGGTTTCCGGACATCCGTAAAGCGAACAGGCACTTCTGCACGCACAAAAGAACATACAGTTTTTCCTATGATTTCCTGTGGATCTTTGATGATGCTATTTCCGATACGATCTTCTGATACGGCCTTCCACGTAAGATCTTTTGCGCCAATAATATCACCGGAGCGCTTAAAGTCTATAAAGACAGGTACCTGCACAGTATGCTTCTTTTGCCTTTTCATAGAGGACGTAGGAACTTCTCGTATCACATGCACCGTATGAAGTTCCGCACAAGATAAATGGTGCTTCTTGGCTATGGTTTCCAAAAAGGCGGCAGAAATTTCCTTTTGTTGCCCAAGAGCAGGCGCTGGCATTACAAAAATGTCCTGAACGCCATCCGGTAACTCGAAAAGGTCACTCAAGCGTACTTCTTCCCCGTGTACAATAACATCAGCGTTTCCTTGTATTCCTAGCAACAGGCAAAAGAAAAAGAATATTTTCTTCATGGCTTACATCCTATGAATCGTTTCCATCATTTGGTCGGAAGTTTCAATAACCTTTGAATTAAACTCATAGCTGCGTTGTGCCGTAATAAGGTCTGTTAATTCCTGAACGATATTAACGTTGGAAGATTCCAGATACCCTTGTAAAAGTGTTCCTAAACCGTTCATTCCCGGACGCGCCGTAATAGGGTTTCCTGAAGCATTTGTCTCTATATAAAGGTTATGCCCAATGGGTTTTAATCCACCGGCATTGGGAAAGGTCGCCAGCTCTATTTGACCGAGATTTTGCATCGCCACTTGGCCAGGGAATTTAGCGAAAACCTGACCGTCTCCATTGACGGTGATTTCCATAGCTCCTTCAGGAATGGTAATATGGGGCGACAATCGATAACCATCTGGTGTTGTCAGCTCGCCGTCGGGATTTACTTCCAAGGTACCTGCCCGTGTATAGGCAATTTCCTCATTTGGCTGCTCAATTTGTAAAAATCCTCGTCCTTCGATAACAAGATCAAGCGGTCTGTCTGTCTTAGTGACCATTCCCGGTTCATGTGAACGAATAATCGAGGCTAGTTTCACACCCAACCCTTGAATACGGCCTGCAAGATCTATCGTATTATTCTCTGAGGTCGGTGCCCCCACAGAACGTTGCACTTGATAGACCAAGTCTTGAAAAAGCGCCATCGCTTTGCGATAACCCGGCGTATTGACGTTGGCAATATTGTTCGCGATAGTATCAACACGCTGCTGCTGGGCAGCCATACCTGTTGCAGCAATATTTAAAGAATTTGAAGACATAAAAGGTTCCTTTTAAACAATTTTTACTAAGCGATCGGTGGCATCATCTTGCCGTTCTTTATGGGAATCCATGGCGTATTGAATTTCTTGATAGCGACGCAGGACTTCTATCATCTTTGTAACCTCATAAATGGGATTGATATTGGATTGTTCAAGCATCCCTTGAAGAATCTCCGCTTGATCGTTAATCACAGGCTCCTCCTCTGCTCTCAGCAAATTGTGCCCTTTTGGTACTAAACTTTGTTCGTCCTCAAAGGAAAATGCTTGGATTCTTCCTAAAATATGTTGATCTACGGAAATTGTTCCATCACAAGCTACTTCTATGGATTTCGTGCCTGCTGGAATGACAATAGGCGAGCCATTAGCATCCAAAAGAGGATCTCCTGAAGAGGTAACGATTCGTGATGAAGCGTCCAGTTCAAAAACGCCACATCGTGTATAGTAAGTCCCTTGTTCCGTTTGGATAGGAAAGAATCCTTTACCATGAATCATGAGATGCAGAGCATTTCCCGTGTGTTGTCCTGGTCCTTCTGTAAAATCACGCAGGATTCCGCGTTCTCTTACAAAGGATAGGTTATGGTTCGTGCCAGCTGATTTAATGTGATTTTCAAAACACGTTTTCTCGCTCTTGTATCCTATAGTTCCGGTATTCGCGAGATTCTGAGCGATCACGTCCATCATGCGCTGTAATGCTTTCTGCTGAGAAAGAGCAACAAGAGATCCGCTATCCATAGTATCCTCACAATAAAGACGAACTGTTTTTATAGATGCAGGTTTCGTGCCATTCTGTAATCCATTGAAAAATAAGAAATAAAAAATATTCTGCTTTTTGGCACTAGGAAAAAATGCTTGTTTCGTCAACCAATCATTAACGGATAGGCCTTACTTTTCCCCTAAGACTATGGCATGAGGAGGCATGAACATGGATAAAGATGAATCGGAAGGAAACACCACTTCTTTTTTATCAAAGGCGCGATGGATAAAATGGATCGTAAGTGGTGCCATTTCTATGGGAACTATAGGGGGAGGATATTGGGGATATGCACTTTATACAAAAAAAGCTCCCTTTCCATGGTCTTGTATGCATACAGGAACAACGGCTCGGAAAAGTCTTTATTACGAGCTTCCCGATATTATTACCAACATTGCTTCTCATAAGAAAGTCAAATTGGGCATCACGTTAGAGTTAGCTCTAGGAACAAATCTTAAACAGTTCGATACTTTAAAACCGCATCTTATCGACCAGCTTCAGATGTTTGCACGAGGATTATGCGCAAAGGATCTGGAAAACGGGGCCCATACGACAGGATATGATTGGGCGGGAACTCACGTTCGTTTGCGTGAGGCTATTTATGCACGCCTGAAGGTGATTACAGATCCCATAAAAATAAACGACGTTCTCTTTCGAGAATTGACCATTCAGTAAGAGAATATATTATTATGCAACATACTTCTTTTGTAGCAAGACATCATAAAAACTCTTATGCACCGCTTTCCCATACAGAGCGGAAATTAAACGTCCTCTCAAAAATGCAGGACATTTCCAGTCGCGTTCTTCCTAGTCTAGAAAATATATTTGATAAATTTTTACGAAAAACAACTGTTAGTTTACGCAATCTTGCAAAAGATACCATTGATGCAGAAGAAATGCGCGTTTATTGCACGCGCTTTGGGGAATACATCGATGCCCTTTCTTCCCCTTCATTGATGGCTGTGTTTCAGATTGAGCAATGGAATTGTTTTTCCATCCTGCGCATAGATGAAACACTGCTGGATACTATTATCGACTCTCTGTTAGGGGGACGTGAGCATAAACAATATCATCGAGACCATGGCAAGCTAACGCACATCGAACAGACGCTAATTGAAAAATTCGTCAACGTTATGCTTGCTGATTTCTCAGCCATTTTTTCCAATGTTACCCCCATACATTGTATTTTGGATCGTATAGAGTTCGTCCCACGGTTTGCGATGATTTCTCCAGCCTCTAGCGCCACTATTATTATGGAAACGCAATTTCTGATTGGCACTCAAAAAGGGGGTATTGAATTGGCCATTCCTCAAATAGCTTTTTCTTATATTCAACATGATTTGCCTCAATTATCGAGCGAAAAAGAGAAAGCGCGTACGCCAGGATGGCAAGAACATATGAAAAACGAGATTTTATCAACAACCTTAGAAGTGCGTGCTGTTCTTAAAAATATGGTAGTTCCTCTGCAAGAAACACTCACATGGAGAGTTGGAACTTATATCCCTTTGGGAATTTCAGCAGATAGCCCTATTACCCTTTGCTGCGAGAACGAAACGTTCTTTTCAGGTATTATGGGACAAAAAGCGCATTGCATTGCTGTTCAAATTCAAAAAGGTCATAAAGGAGAATAGTTATAATGCTAGAAATAGCTGTTGCTGGAGGGGTAATTCTCTTATTAGGAGGAATCATATCTTGCTTCATAATAATAAATGGGCACATCGTGAAATTTGAAAAGTTCGTTCAAAAATCTATCAATGAAGTAAAAAATTTAGAGAAATCTATTTCTGATAAAGCGCAGGAAGTACGTCGAGAATTTTCCTTATGTCAGGAAAAGGGATCCGCTGTAGAAATGCGCCTTAGTCAAAAAATTAGCAATGCAGAACGCATAACAGCAGAAGTGCGTGCTTTAATATCCCAAATGGGGCATTTGATAGAACACTTTGCGAAATTAAAGAATACCCGGGAACTGCATACTCCCTTGCATCCTGAAGAGCAAGACACAGCAGTTGTTAATTTTTCAAAGACTACGTCAAAGCCTACCTTTAAAAAAATTGAGATAAAGAAACCCCTTCAGATACGAAAAACAAATAATTCTCTGGCGGGGAAAAATCTATTGAAAATCTTGAAAGGTGTGTACTAGTGGAGAGACACGAATGAAACTTGTTTTCGTTGGTCCCTTGAAAGTTTTTTCTGTTTGGATAATAGTATTAACAAGTTTTTGTGCCGAGATAGGGGATTTTTCTTTCTTAAAAAAAGCTTATGCGTCGTTGACAGAAACCGCTCCTCAAAAGACGATTCAAAAACCACCCCAATCCTCTTTTCCTTTAAAAGCTAATAAAAAACCAACGAAATTCGATCCTTCGCATTATTCCCCTGCTGTTATCGCTGCTATCATTACTGAGTTACAGGAACACCGAGACGTTGCGAACGCCTCAAAGGCATCGGAAGAGTTACAAATACAGCAGCTTAAAGTTTTGAATCAGCGTATAGCATTTTTAGAGCAAACGTTTCTTTTACTTAAAGAACGCCTTGAACCCTATAACAAAAAACAACGAACGGAAATTCAAAAGATCGTGAAAATCTTTGAAAACATGCGTTCTAAAAACGCTGCACAGATCATTGAAGAACTCCCTGATGATGTACAAGCTTTTATCTTTAGCGCCATGAAAGAAATCAAAACCGCCCCCATCCTTTCTTCCATGCATCCTAAAAATGCTTCGAGAGCAGCGGAGATTCTCGCAAGAACTTCTGGTGAAGGGCATCGTCCTCTTGTAGATCCTTCTCAAATTTTGGAAAAAGTAAAGAATTTACTTCCTGTGAAGCAGAAATCATAAACCATCCCTAAAATATATTAAGGTTGCCCTTCTTCCCTTTTTGGTGTTAGGTATTTTAAATCGGAGTGTAGCGCAGTCAGGTAGCGCACCACGCTGGGGGTGTGGTGGTCGTGGGTTCGAATCCCGCCACTCCGACCATAAAAATTTTCAAGTATAATTCCTTACTATTACTAAAATTTATTTCTTACCAAAAAATTCCTATCTCCCTCAGCTAAAAAGAGAGAAGAATGAGGTAAAGACGCTAGGTTGCTTTATTGAGGGGGGAATTGTTATTCACAAACGGTGCAAGTATTGCTTTGATGTCTTTTGGAAGGGGAGCGGCTTTTTCTGCGCCATCAATACAAGCTAGAGTAACAGTAGAGGTAAATACTTTTTGGGATCTTCGAAAAATCTCTTGGGAAAGCACTAGGCGCAAGGGCGTTACGTCGCTTACCGTTGTGACAACGTCAAGAAGATCATCCAAACGTGCAGAAGCAATATAGGTTATACTGCATTTAGCAACAACAAAAAGCACTCCTGTTTTCTTTCTATAGGCTTGTTGATGAATGCCACAGGTACGCAGAAATTCCGTTCGAGCACGGTCGGTAAACCGCAGATAGTTTGCATGATAAACAATGCCTCCTGCATCTGTATCTTCGTAATAAACGCGAAGACGAAATGTGTTTGCTGATATCTTACTCAGCATCAGATTCCCTTTCTTCTACATCAAAGGGAAGAGACTCTGAATAAAAAGCCATTTTCTCAAGTCTTGATGGGGGTGTTTCTCCAATAGCTTTGTACCCTTCTGCGGCAAGGACGCGTCCACGTGGCGTCCGCTGAATGAATCCCTGTTGCAAAAGATAAGGTTCAATAACATCTTCTAACGCATCGCGTTCTTCAGAAAGAGCCGCAGCAAGCGTTTCAACCCCAACCGGACCTCCATTATAAAAATCCACAATAGTACGTAAATAACGTCGGTCAAGACGGTCAAGTCCATTAGCATCGACTTCTAACTCACATAAAGCATGGTCAGCGACAGAACGTTGAATACTCTTTTGCCCTTGAACCAAAGCAAAGTCACGGACACGACGCAGGAGTCTTCCGGCAATACGAGGTGTACCACGAGACCGCTTGGCGATTTCTTGCGCTCCCTCTTCTGTAAGGGGCGTATCCATCAGGCGCGCACCTCGTGTAATGATTTTTTGCAGGTCTTCTGGTTCATAAAAATCCAATCGTAAAGGGATACCAAATCGATCGCGCAGTGGTGAAGAAAGCAAGCCTGAACGGGTCGTTGCGCCTACCAGTGTAAAGGGCGGCAATGTAATACGAACAGAACGTGCTGCTGGTCCTTCACCGATCATAATATCGAGCTCAAAATCCTCCATAGCTGGATAAAGGATCTCTTCAACAACAGGATTCAACCGATGAATTTCGTCGATAAAAAGAACGTCGTATGGCTGAAGATTCGTCAGAATCGCTGCTAAATCTCCTGAACGTGCAATTACGGGACCAGAAGTGGATTTAAATCCAACCCCTAATTCTTGCGCGACAATTTGGGCAAGTGTTGTTTTTCCCAGTCCAGGCGGGCCATAAAACAACACATGATCCATCGATTGATGGCGTACTTTAGCAGCTTCTACAAAAACATGAAGATTCTTTTTAAGACTTTCTTGTCCAATGAAATCAGCAAATGTCCTGGGACGGAGCGCTATATCTTGCGTATCTTTTGGAATTTCGTTTTGAGAAAGCATCTCATCGCGCATATTGGAACCTTATTTATCAGGGGAAAGATGCTTTAAACTTTCCCGAAAAAGATACTCAAATGATGGTTGCGATGCTTCTGAATTTATACGTCGCAAGACGTCAAAAGCCTCTGCTCTTTTGTATCCTAAATTGGATAACGCTGATAGCACATCCTGCATTACAGAATCAGCCGTAAGAGGCGTGTGTAAAATCACTGGCGATAAATTTGGAAGAACGTATTTGTCTTTCAATTCGTTGATAAGGCGACGTGCAAGTTTAGGCCCGACTCCTTCTGCTTGGCAAAGTATGGAAGGCTCTTGATGGAGGAGTGCCTCATAAAGACGTTCAACCCCGAGCGTTGAAAGAATAACAAGAGCAACTTTCGGCCCAATACCCTGAACTGAAACGAGCAGGCGGAATGTTTCTCTTTCACTCTCTTCTGAAAACCCGTATAGGAACCAACCATCCTCGCGTACAATCGTTTCTGTCAAAATATGTGCTTTTGTTCCTGAAACTTGGTTTCGCTCGAGTGTTTGACGCGTACAAGCAATCTTGTATCCGATACCCCCAACATCTAAAATAAGAATATCGTCTTTTTGCGCTGCAACCGTTCCTGTTAGGTATGTAATCATACGGAAGCTCTGGCTAAGTACGTGTATTTCAGAATATTTTGATGATGAGCATGGCAAATCGCAATGGCAAGAGCATCAGCAGCATCTTTCTTAACAGTCCCTATGTTAGGAAGAAGCTTTTTCGTCATAAGGGCGACTTGATCTTTTGTCGCGTGACCAACGCCAACAACCGTTTTTTTAATGCACGTCGCTGCGTATTCAAAAACAGGAATAGCTTGCTGCGCAGGCGCCAACAGAATAACACCTCGCGCCATACTTAGCTTAAGAGCTGATGTTGGATTACTATTAACGAAAGTTTTTTCAATAGCAGCAACATCAGGCGTGTGGGTTTTTAGAATGGTTGAAAGCTCTTGATGAAGAATCTTAAGCCGCTCGGGAAAAGGGGCTTTCGGTTGGGATGTAATTGTTCCATAGGCTAAAGGGGTTAATGCATTGTTATAAAAAGAAATGACCCCCCATCCTGTGATGTTAAGTCCTGGGTCAATGCCGATAATGATTGTTGGGTGCGTTTTTTTAGGCAAGTTCACTAAGAAGCTCTTGCGGAAAGTCTGCATCTGTTGTGACTGCTTGAACGTCATCATTATCCTCAAGGACGTCAATCAGTTTTAGAAGCGTTCTTCCGGTTTCCAAAGAAATAGGGAAAAGCATTTTAGGCTTCCAGATGGGGCGTGCCGCTTGAGGTTCTCCTAAACGTTCTATAAAAAAGTCACGGATGGTTCCCAGATTCTCGAGCGCGCAGAACACTTCGAATCCTTCCTCGGCTTCTGTCACATCATCTGCCCCGCCCTCCAAAGCAACTTCAAGAACAATATCTAACGAGAGAGTTTCTTTTAGAAAAAGTAAATATCCTAAGTGATCAAACTTATAGCTAACGCTATTCGTTTCTCCAATCGATCCACCGAATTTGTTAAAGTAAGAGCGCACTTCTGCGGAGGTTCTATTGCGATTATCCGTTAAGCTTTCAACAATAAGCGCAACACCAGCAGGACCGTATCCTTCATAACGTATTTCTTGATAGTTTGTCGTGT
>JAIRST010000042.1 GCA_031255325.1 Holosporales bacterium
TATCATTAGCCATCGGGATAACGTTACATGCCACCGCCTCCAAAAATCCTGGATATTTAACGCCGTATACGGTGATAAAAAATTCTGCGGTAGCTCTATATTAAACAAAAGCCCTAATCCTATCGCCATGTCACTATATCCAGAAAAATCAAAATACAGCTGAAAGGTATAGGCTAAACTTCCCATCCAAGCACTTATAAATCCACAATCAGGAGACACATCAAATACTTGCCTTACAAATGGTGCTAAAGAATCCGCTAAAATAACCTTCTTCCCCAATCCCCAAAACATCAACACTAATCCTCGATAAAAATTCTCCCCATTAAAAACTCGTGTCTCTTCCCTTGAAAACTGCGGCATCATCTCTCCATGGTGCACAATAGGACCCGCTACTAACTGCGGAAAAAAACAAATAAATAAACAATACCTTAAAAAATCCGGCTCTCGCACATTCCCTTTATAGCAATCTATAAGAAACGCAATCTGTTGAAACGTGAAAAAGCTAATCCCTATCGGAAGTGCAATATGCGGTAACGAAAACGCTGTTCCTCCCCATTGATTCACTGCCTCTAATATGAAATCTGTATATTTGTAATATCCTAATGCTGCAACGTTCGCGCTTACGCCTCCTATCGTCATTAAACGACGCACGCCAGCAGAAAAAGTCCCTTGTATCCCTCTGCTTACCCAAAAATTCCCCAAAATGGACACTAAAATGACGGCTACATACTTGTAATCCCAAAGGGCATAATAAAACAGTGACGCTCCCGTCAGAAAAATCAACGGTAAACGCCCATACCGCGTCTTACATAACCCATAGTACACCCCTACCACTATAGGCAAAAATAACCACATAAACTCAAATGATGAAAATATCATGTCTCTCTTTCCTTTCTCGCCCCTTAATTCGGCTTTCTTATCAATTTGTCAAAATCTGAATAAAATTCATGCGCCCCGAACACTTCTGCAGCGGCATTTTATCATACCCCTATCTTCTGTAAAGCAGCGCTAAAAGTACAGCCCCTGTGCTGATACACGCATCTGCAAAATTGAAAGCAGGAAAATGCGCTGTGCCCCAATGAAAATCTAAAAAATCAAACACAGCACCATGCATCAAACGATCCGTTATATTTCCCAAAGCGCCACCCGTAATTGTGCCATACAGCAAAACACCTTTATATAAGGCTTCTTTGTATGTACACCAAATGAAAAATATCACAGCGATACAAACGAATCCAACAAAGACCCATACAGTATTGATGTACTTTAAAAGCCCAAAACTAACGCCTCGATTCCAAACATGAACAATGTTGAAATATGGTGTGACTGTCAAAGACGATAATCGATCTGGAACTAAGCATAATACCCAAGATTTAGTCTGTTGATCAATCAGCAAAACACCCCCTGCTCCACTAAAAAATAATAGAAATTTTTTAAAAGAAAAGGACATTTCAAAGGCTCAAGGGAAACTTATACCAAAAATTCACCAGTGCACACAACCGCCTGACAACGAGGACATAAATCACCGTCTACATCCTGCTGAATTTTCCAGCAGCGCGCACATTTTGCTCCTTCTGCAAAATGTACGTGCACACCAAAGGCAGGCACTTCTTGTAAGGTAAAAGCGTGCGCGGAAACCGCTTCATGGCGTATTTGTGCTTGTGAAACAATCGCCACATCCGCTAAATCAGGTAGAACACTCTCTGGAAATTGCTTATCTGGATCAAAAACTTCAAGGGTAACCGCTAAGCTAGAGCGCACTTTCCCCTCTGCACGCGCCACTTCAAGAGCTCCTGTTAAAACACGGCGCAACGCTTTTACAGTTTGCCATTGCTTTCCAAGTGTCTCATCTCGCCAATCTTCCGGTAAAGAAATAAAAGTTGTCTCACATATACTTTGTCCAGACCGCTCTTGGCGTATCTGCCATGCTTCTTCTGCCAAAAAGGGAATAAGAGGTGCTAGCCAGCGTACTAAAGTTTCGAAAACCTGATCCAGCACTGTGCGACAAGCGCGACGTTTGGGCGATGTTAGGCTATCGCAATACAAACAATCTTTCCGAATATCGAAATAAAAAGCGGATAAATCATTGGCGCAAAATGTATGCAGTTCCGCAAGTAGGGTGTTTAAGTCGAAAATTTCTCGTGCGCGTGCGACACTTTGCTCAATTTCTTTCAGCCGGTGCAAAACCCAGCGTTCCAACGCAGGCATTTCAGTATAAGAAACCGCCTCTTGCGCTTTGAACCCTTGCAAATTTCCAAGCAGATACCGTACGGTATTGCGCAAGCGTTTATATAGATCTTCCTGCTGCTTCAGGATATTACCTCCTATGCGTACGTCCTCTTTGAAATCACTGCTCAGTACCCACAGTCGCAGAATATCGGCTCCTTGCTGCGTTATGATTGTCATCGGATCAACGCCATTATCGGAAGACTTAGACATCTTTCGGCCTTCTTCGTCCAGAAGGAATCCATGGGTTAAAACGGTACGATACGGAGCTCTCTCTCGTGTGCCGATAGATTCCAACAGAGAAGATTGAAACCATCCCCGATGTTGATCCGACCCTTCAAGATACAAATCCGCTGGAGCCCTTAATCCTGTCCGCGTTTCTAATGTATACGCATGCGAACAGCCGCTTTCAAACCATACATCGACAATGTCAAAAATCTGCGTGAAGTCCTCGGCGTTATAATGTTCTCCTAAAAATGCTTGCGGAGATTCTGTAAACCACACGGCCGATCCATGTTCTTCAACCAAATGCGCAGTCCGTTCGATCACAGCTTGATCGCGTAAGGGGTCTCCAGATTTTTTATTGACAAAAATTGCTAAGGGAACACCCCATATGCGTTGACGCGAAATGCACCAATCGGCCCGATTTTCGACAAAAGCCTTGATACGGTTATACCCTTGCGCAGGAATCCACTTTACGTCTTCAATGGCTTGTAATGCTTTTTTTCGAAGATCTGTCTTATCAAGACTGATAAACCACTGCGGCGTTGTCCGAAAAATAAGCGGCGCCTTAGAACGCCAAGAATGCGGAAAACTGTGACAGATCGACGCTTGAGCTAGCAAACATTGTGCTTGCGTTAAATGCGTTAAAATATCAGTATCAACTTTAAAAATCGATTTTCCTGCAAAAAGGGGCGTTGCCTCTGTATAGAGTCCTGTCTCGGTGACAAGCTTAGGCACCTCCAGCCCAAATTGGCACCCTACCTCAAAATCCTCCACCCCATGTGATGGCGCTGTATGCACCAACCCTGTGCCAACTTCAGTATTCACATGCTGGCCGTAAAGGAGCGGAACAGCAAAATCATATCCTTTCCCTTTCCAGGGATGATGACAAATTGTGTTTTCCAGGGCTTTCCCTTTAAAACGCGTGACAATCTTTGAAGCCGTTGTCTCGAGTGCTTGCTCTAAATGCGTAAGGCACGCTTCTGCCACGACCAAAGACACGTCGCTCCCAACACCATGGAGAGTGTCAAAAGCAGCAACGCAATAGTCGATATCCTTATTATAAGCAATGGCGCGGTTTGCAGGCAGTGTCCACGGCGTTGTCGTCCAAATGGCGCAATACGCTCCTTTAAGGGCGGACAAAGGAGAGGTAGCAACAGGAAATGCGACATATAAACTCGTAGAGGTTTTGTCAAAGTACTCCACTTCGGCCTCTGCAAGCGCTGTTTGCTCAACCGTTGACCACAACACAGGCCGCTCTCCTTGATACAAGGCGCCAGAGAGCAAAAATTGCCCTAATTCTCGGATAATGACTGCTTCCACTTTTGGGTCTGTCGTGATGTAAGGATTATCCCAATCTGCGCATATCCCCATGCGCCGAAAAGCCTCTTTTTGTATGCCGATCCAATGATGCGCGAAATCGTCACAGGCCGTACGAAACTCCTGCAGAGGAACAGATTCTTTCGAGCGCCCTTGCTTACGGAAATTTTCCTCCACTTTCCATTCGATCGGCAGGCCATGGCAATCCCAACCAGGAACAAACGCTGCATCCCATCCACTCATTTGGTAAAGTCTGACAATAGTATCTTTTAAAATGCGATTCAGGGCATGCCCCATATGCGGCGTACCATTGGCATAAGGGGGACCATCGTGCAGGACGAATTTCTTGCGCCCTTGCGAAATCATGCGTACCTTTTCATAAAGATCGCATTCTTTCCAAAAAGCTAGAATGTTCTCTTCACGTTCCTGCATCTTTCCGTGCAAGGTAAATGTAGTGTGAGGCAGAAAAAGTGTTTCTTTATAATCTTTTGTCATCACGTTCTTTATTGAATCCTGCAAAGCTTAAAAGGCCGACAACACGCCGTCAATTCACTGTAAGATCAAAGTTTAGATCAGATTTTTAGTTTTCAGGAAAATATGGTATAGCTATAAGATACTATAGTAAAGGAGGATCGTCAGCATCCTTTAACCTTTTATTCTCAGAGTATCTAAAATTCCTAATTCTTAGTTGGCGTTATCACGGCGATCAAAGAAAGACCTATTGGGAAAGAGAATCTAGGCAGGAAATATCTTTCCATTCCAAATACCCATCGGCATAACAGATTCACCAGCGAACAGGGAACAGCATTAGATTTTTCAAAAGAATAATGAGCGCTATATTTTTCTTTCAAACGCACCAATGCAGCTAGAGGAAAAAGAAAAAAGTTAAAATAACTTAAATAGCTCACTGAAAATCCCGCCTTGCGAATGGTCTCCTCTAAACTCGACTTGGAATAACGACGGTAGTGGTGATTAAGGCTATCAAATTTACCATATAAAAATTGGCAGGCTGGAACAGTAATCAGCATTTTTCCAGAATCTGATAGCAAAGAATGTAACGTTATAAGTCCGCCTATATCATCTTGAATGTGTTCTAGAATATCCAGCATCACAATAAGATCATATTTCTTTTGCTGTATCGCCTCCGGAAGCTGGTTAGGAAGACTTCCTTTAAATATGGGAATATTGGGATTCTTTATAGAAAAATACTGAATCGCTTTATCGTCGCAATCAATATTATCAACAGTTCCAAATTGCGATAATTGCGGATAATTTATCCCCGTTCCACACCCAATGTCTAAAATGGACAATACTCCCCCCCCAATTGGCGAATTATTTGTCCAACAAGGATACACCGTACATGGTGCCAGAAATGATTCTGCTCTATCTCACTCAAGGTTTTAAAACAAACTTCTTCCATTGTTTCCTATATTCAAAAGCCTAGCTCATGTTAGGATGATATCTCCTCCTATGCAATCCTCAAGCTAACGCCTCTATTAGAGCCCCCAACCTTTCCAAAAAATATTAACTTATTTCTTTTATACTGTACCTAACTCAAGGGAGAAGTATCCTAGGGGTCATTCATGGTAGTAGGCACGCCAACACAAGCATCTTTTGATCGCACGCAGGCGCGCATTTTGATTGTTGATGATCAAGAAATGAATCGGATGATTCTCGAACGTCGTCTTCGCATGGATCATTTCAGTGCGATTACCCAAACGGCAGATGGTCAAGAAGCTTTAAAACTCCTCGAAAGTGCCTTGTTCGATGTTATCTTGCTGGATATGGTTATGCCTAATATAGGAGGATACGATGTTCTTTGCGCTGTAAAACAAAATCCTGACCTCCAAGATATTCCAGTCATTATGATCTCAGCCGAGGATGACTTCAACAAAATCGTACAATGCATTCAAGCGGGTGCGGAAGATTATTTGGGAAAGCCTTTTAATCCTACGCTCTTACGGGCGCGCCTGAATGCTTCGCTAGATAAAAAATTCTTACGCGATAAAGAAAAACGTTATCAAGAGCAAATTCTTGCGCAACAAAAATTAGCTTCTTTGGGGGCTCTTACAGAAGGAATTGCCCATGAGTTAAAAAACCCACTTCATTTTGTCACTAACTTCGCAGAAATCTCTATAGAGTTAGCCAACGAAATTGTTCAGTATGCCGTACAAATTAAAGAAGCGCAGGACATTGAAGAAAATAGGAAAAATCAGACGAAAGCACTCAGCATCTCAGAAATTCAAGAAGATCTCGTAAAAAAAGTAAAAATCCTTGAAACAAATGTAAGTAAAATTGTTGAACACAGTAAACGTGCTGACAATATTATTCGTTTTATGCTTGATCATTCACGTACTTCTGGAGGGAAATTTCAAACAGGAGATATTAACAAGCTTCTGGAAGAATGCATGACAATGGTTTTTGCCGCACACAAAAGCCAGTATACTATTTTTAATGTAGAGATACAAAAAATATTTGATAAAAATATACCGAAAATAGAACTTATTTGGCAAGATATTACGCATGTTCTTATGAATGTAATCGATAATGCTCTGTATGCGACATGCATAAAAGCTGAACACCTCACCAAACAAAAAAGCAAAAAAACTGAAAGAGGGAAGCCATGCGTTTTGATGTCTTTTTATATGCCTCGAGTTATTCTTTCAAGCGTTGATAAAGAAACAACGATAGACATTACGATTAAAGATAACGGTATCGGTATTTCAAAAGAAAACCTTAAAAAGATATGCGATCCCTTTTTCACAACAAAACCAAGCGGAGATGGAACAGGTCTAGGGCTATCCATGGTTCACGAGATTATTCAAGAGCATAAAGGAAGCTATCTTATAGACAGTGTTGAGGGAGAATGGACATCTTTCCAAATTATTTTGCCCAAAAAACAGTAAACTCTCTTCGAGACTGATCCGCTCAGAGGCTTGTTTTAAAAATGCACTAAGCCAAACTAAAGTCTATATGTCTGGATTGAAGGATATGAAGCAAGTTTTTAATTTCAGCATACTGTTCAGCATTTTTTTATATAATTTAGACGATAAGAGATTTGACTTTTGGGATATATTAGAATAACGTTACATTCTACGTAAGATCCTGTACAAAGAGCGTATCTCATTAATTCCCTCTTCAGCAATCCTGCTGTACCACAAGACACGCAAATATGCTCGATTAAGAATTGCCGAGCTATCACTCGTTTGGGAAACGATACCTTTTTCTAAGGTTTTCAAGCTAATACACGAAGGCGAGAGTTGTACAAAATTATACAATCCTGCTTCTTTCTTGTAAGCGTCTAAAAAATCATTTCCCTAAAAAGACATAAATGACAACCTAGCAGGATGTCAGCAGAGTCTTTAAACACGCTTTCTTAAACTGAAAAATGGAGCTAAGGTGTCGATTAATTTTGCGAAAGCTCCATTGCCCAAAACGTTAAATCCCGTAATAATGGGATCAAAAACTACATATATAGCAACGATTAAAGTAGACATTTCTGGTGTAAAATTTAAATATTTTTCCAAAATTGGTACCATCACGATAATTCCACCCGCTGGAATCGCTGCCACTGAGAACTTCGCAATTACAAAGAACAAGGCAAAAACAAGATATGACCCTAAAGATGGCTCTGCGATGCCATAGTATTTCAAAATGGCATAAGATATAATGGGAATAGCGATGCAATCCCCTAAAAGGTGGATATTAACAGTTGCCGACACAACGGATCCGGCTAGCTCTTTACGTGTTACATTTTTTTCTGTTGATAAAATTGTAACCGGCATTGTCAATGCACTTGACATAGTACCCATAGCCGTTAGCCAAGCGGGAAACATATTTCTTAAACAAAATACACTTTCTTGTATAGAAAATTTATTAGCAACTAGATAAAATATAAATGTATACACAATTCCATAGGTAATAATGACCAATAAAACTTGCAAATAGTTTTTGAAAATAATCAAAAGGTTCCCTTCAGAGGCACATTTGATAACTAATCCAACGATAAATAAGGGAGTCAAAAATGAGATAACAGAAAAAAGCTTTTCTATGATAAAATTTACTTTTTGAGATATTTTTAAGGCATATGCTCGATTATAGATTACCATTCCCAATCCCACGACAACGCCTCCCAAAAGAGCAAAATCGTTTTTTATAAGGCTTGGGATAAGAAACAAGAAATAAGGTTCCAGAGAAGCGCTACATTCTAATTTGTTTCCAAGGCTAAAATCAACATGATACAAAAGTGACCCAACGTAGTGACTTAGGAATGTGTTTAAAAAATTCGAAACACAAAGACATCCAAAAATAAGGAAAAATATATGTGCTGCTTGATGGGATAATCTTACAAATGTTTTGAATAGTAATCCAAAGATAAGAAATGGCAGAAGGAATAAAACTGCTGACTTTATTGTCAAGCTTATTGCGTAAATCATACGCTTGGTATCATAAGGAATAATGGGGTGTAAAAATGCTGAAGCAATGATAATTATGATCAAAATAGAAGGTAATCTTTTTAACACCATACAATCCATTTCTCTATTTTTAAAAAATAGCATGAAATATCACCCTCATCTATCTTTCTGATGATTGAATGATGATTGAATATAGTTAATATATTTTGCGTTTACCTAAGTTTAAGAGGATCGTCCTGCACTTCCTCTTAGACTTAGCACACAACAGAAAACTGGTAGTGCCAAACAGAAGCTGGAGGAAGGTTAAAAAGAACGAATTCAAGGCGTTTTTTGGAAAGGCCAAAGGTCTTGGCAGGGATGGGAGAAATAGGAGCATACGTCAAAAGAAGGATCTGCCCATCGGGTGTAAGCACTTGGGTGCAAGCACGAACAATAGTATGTCGTACAGAAGAGGGGAAATTGAGAAACGGGAGACACGATACCAATGTACGGACATTTCCAACAACGTTTCGTGGCAGCAAATGGCAAAGGTTTTGAGCATTTCCTTGAATAATAGTCAGATGAGGGAACCTTTTTCGCAAAACCGCACAACAATTTGCATCAATTTCTACGACAATAAGGCGTTCAGGCGGCACACCTTGATTTAACAGGGCTTTAGTAAGGTTGCCTGTCCCGGCGCCAAGCTCAACAACATACCCGTTGGGGGATACATGCCGTGCCAATGCGGTGCAAAAAGCAGCAGAGCTGGGCAAAATTGCTCCGAATTGACGAGGGTGCTTCACCCACTGGCGCAAAAAGAAAAACTTTTCTGAAAAAGAACCACGGAACCCCGATGCCATCTTATACATATCCCTAACGCCGCCTTTCATTTATCATATTTCTTGCTCCCAGAGGAGAAAAACCTTGCACGCTTCAATAAGAGGATTATCTTCTTTCTAAACGAGGAGTTCTTCATGCTATATTACCGTATAGCTATTATAGGCGTCACAGGAAACGCTGGGCAAGCATTACTTGAAATATTATTTCAACGCCAATTCCCGGTGAAAAACCTTACGGTCTTTGCTTCGACGCGCTCGCAAGGGAAACGTGCTGCCTTCGGCTCCTCTCTATTGCGCATAGAAGCTTTGGACAATGCAGATTTTTCAGCTTTTGACATAGCTTTTTTCTGCGCAGGAGCAGAGGTTTCGCGTTTTTATGTGCCTAAGGCTGCCCAAGCTGGTTGCATCGTCATTGATAAATCATCAGCTTTTCGTGATCATCCTCAAGTGCCACTTATTGTTCCAGAGGTAAATGGAGAAGTTCTCACTTCAGGAGCTCCGCTTGGGATTATTGCTAATCCGAATTGTATTGCGATTCCTTTATCGATGACACTGGCTCCGTTAAGAACCTTTGGATTGAAACGCGTTGTTGTATCGACCTATCAATCTGTTTCTGGAGCAGGGCAGCGTGCATGCGAAACATTGCGAAGGCAGACAGAAGAAATTCTTCAAGATGCTTCTTGTAACCAGCTTACTTCTGAAAAATCCATAGGATTTAATGTAATCCCCTGTATAGGGGATATTGAAGAAACGGGGTTTTCGGGGGAGGAGTCAAAAATAATGACAGAAACACAGAAAATTTTGCAACATCCTTGCGGAATGTGCGTTACAAGTGTTCGTGTGCCGGTTTTTGTTGGTCACAGCATGAGTGTTACAGCAGAATGTGCCTATCCTTGCGCTTTTGAAACTCTATCTCAAACGTTCCAAGAAACTCCTGGAGTATGTTTAGAGCGTACTTCTTTTCGCACACCTAAGGAGGTTTCTGGAACTGACACCATATTTATCAGTCGCTTACGTCAAGATCCAAGCATTGCTTTTGGTGTTGTGTTTTGGGTGGTTGCGGACAATTTGCGTAAAGGGGCAGCCACTAATGGTGTGCAAATCGCTGAAGCACTTATCACTAAAGACCCCACATTGTCGCTTTTCCGCAAAAGAAAAGGGGAGAAGAGGGGTATTTCAAGACGAGATCAGCGCCTTCATAAGTTCTTGGAAGGTATTTAGGGGATAACTATATCAAGCTTTACACCATGTGTTGTCTATTTTTTGTGAGCAATATAATATATTTTTACGATTTTAAAAGTTCACCGGAATCCCATACTGGATGATGTTTTTATTTCCTAAGGAAGAGGTAAAAGGCCCCGTTGCCTCCATGTTTTAGAGAGGCTTGAGCAAAACCTCGCACGTAATACAAACAAGGAATCTCTTTTAACCATCGTGGCAAAAGAGTATGCAAAGTTTCTTGTGCTTCTTTGGAATTCGTTCCTTTACCTGTAATCAATAAGACAATTTTATGTTTCTCTTTAAAAGCGTGCATTAGAAACTGCAAAGTGACATGAAAGGCGGCATCAATAGAATGTCCATGGAGGTCGCATCGTGCAGTAAAATGAATCGTACGCTGCGTCTTTTTTGGTAACAGCAAAAGTTTTGCTGGAACAAGAGTAGACTTTGTCTTTTTAACAGGCTCAATGGGCCTGTCTTTTGCATGGAAACGGACATTCTTCCGCTCAAAAGAGGGGAGTGGAAGATTTATAGAAACAGCAGGTGATGGGATATCTGTTTCTTTTTTATAGGGCACAATATCCCGCACATACGCTTGCCATAAGGCGCGCTCATCTGCTGAAAGGTATTCAAAATCATTCACGATTCCCTCAAAACATTTTAAGATGATTTCCTTATGCGATATTTACCTTTTTCTCAGCAAGTATACCTTATTTTATGTGCTTTTGTCTCAGCGTGTGCGGGTCCTTCTTCTTATCACCGGACAAGAATTCCAACCGGAGGATGGCATCACGCGACAGAACGCCCCTATCGAGATCGCGGTACCTTATATATTCCTCAGCAGCATTATGTATATGCGGCAGAGGGTGTTGCCACATGGTATGGACCAGAATGTCACGGGCATCCAACGGCCATGGGCGTATGTTTTAATATGAACGCCGTTTCTGCAGCCCATCGTACCTTGCCTTTACCATGTGTTGTACGGGTCACGAACTTAGAAAATGGCCGAAAAATGCGGATTCTCGTCAATGATCGAGGTCCATTTCTTGATGTACGACGGCGCATTATCGATATTTCACGACAGGGAGCGCAGCTTTTGGGGTATTATCACAAAGGAAAAGCCCATGTCCGAGTGGAATGTTTGCCGGCGGAAAGCTATCAAATGGCGCTTGCTTATAAACGCAAACCTTACGCCTTACCTCGTGGAGTACGTAAACTATCCCTTCAATCACGCCCTATTCGTGCAAAGTATAAGCAAGCCATTCAGCAGCGATCTGATAAAGCAAGGATAACGCATCAGCATGCTTCTTCATACTCCTCAAATAATCAAAAAAATGCTCAAAAGAAAGCATCTCGTTCCCTTGATGCTGTTTATGGAATAATACCTTAAACTCTTCTATGGGAGAATGCTGAGAAAATGTCTTAGTCAATCATAGGGAAAGAGGGACTAACAATATATGTCACGTATCTGCTTTAAGAATGTTTCTCAAAGCACTCAGAATTCCATAGAAGCACTATAACTCCCTAGGAGTGGGTACTTTTTCTTTTTACCCGTAGGATAAGAAAATTACTCCAGATGATAATCAGTGTTCCTATAATAATGCTTATTTTGGGAAGTGTGCCCCACAGGATAATATCGAAACACATTCCCCACACGAAGGTTGTATAATCCAAGGACGCTAAGGTTGAAACAGGGGCAAAGCGCAAGGCGTGAATAATGGCATATTGCGCAAAAGCAACAATGCATCCCATAAGGGAGAAAGCTCCCCAATGAGACCATTCCAGCGGTTGCCAAGAAGAAAGCACAAAAGGGGCTAACAGCACAATCATCGAAATATTGGGGTAAAGAGCGATTGTCAGGCTCGATTCTGTTTCCGTCAACCGGCGCATCAGAGTTTTATTCAATGCTGCGGAAACAATTCCGATACTCATAACGATCAAAGATAAAGGTGTTATCGTCATGGCCGTCGGTTGAATCGTTACGATAACCCCCATAAATCCCATCAGAACAGCCCACCATTGCTTTCCACTGACCCTTTCTTTTAAAAAAAATTTTCCAAAAAGAACGATAAAAAGAGGCATCGTATAATAAATAACATATACTATTACAAGAGATTCCCGAGCCATAACATAAATAACAGCATAGGTACTAATGAAGTTCACACATAAACGCACCGCATGGAACCCCGGATAATGCGTTTTCAGATCACTCACCCCATTACGTGCAACGGAGTAAATCAAAAGGGGAACAAGACGCACAAGCGCTCGCAAAAACGTTACTTGGTGAACAGAATATAAGCTGGTGATATGCTTGATAAAGGCGTCAGAGAACACATAGAGCATCAACCCAAGCAGAGTCCATAAGGTACCGTATAATGTACGTTGTGAAATCCAGCTTTGTTTTTCCAAGATGTTTTGCCATAAAGACGCCCCCATGCTTTTTACAAAAGAGCTCACTATGCTTTTACACCTTTCAGTATCCATAAGAAATAGAGCAGAAGATATTTAAGCTTTCGATAATAGATAAAAAGATAAGGGTATATTTTGGGATGGATGGAATATCTTTTTGTTTTGCAAAAACCCCTAACAGTTTCACAAGATAATGCCTGGTATCCGAGGTGTTGTGTTCAAGTGGTGTTGTTTGTTCCTTTCAATCCCTCTAAAACCCGATATAAATTGCCAGTCTCTAACCGTTTTCGGAATGATGCAATAGTTCTTCCTTAACGTGAAAGAGGCTGTGGGTATTTCTCTTTTTCCCATCTGTCTGCCCCCATAGCATCGTTAGGGCTTTTCTTTTCTTGGTCATGTTCTGTTTTGCTAATTGTAATTTCCTTTGAAGAAGGGGAACTTTTTGCATCAGGGTCGCGCAGAACGTATCCTCGTCCCCAAATAGTCTCGATATAATTTTCCCCTCCTAAAGCTTCCGCTAATTTGCGGCGTAATTTACAAACAAATACATCGATAATTTTCAATTCAGGCTCATCCAGACCACCGTATAGATGATTTAAGAAAACATCTTTTGTAAGAGTTGCTCCTTTGCGTAAACAAAGAAGCTCTAAAATAGAGTACTCTTTGCCTGTAAGGTGCAGTGTTATTGCGTCATCTACTTTAACTGCATGCGTTTGCAAATTAACCGTAAGACGTCCTGTCTGAATAACAGACTGCGGATGTCCTTTAGAACGCCGCACAACAGCTTGGATCCGTGCAATAAGTTCCTTTTTATCAAAGGGTTTTGTCAAATAATCATCCGCTCCCATATCCAAACACTTGATGCGATCACGAGCATCTAATACGCCGGATATGACAAAAATAGGTGTGCGCGTATTGCCAGAACGCAATCGCCGTATGACTTCAAATCCATTAAGATCGGGTAATAATAAATCTAATAAAATGATGTCATAATCGTAAAGACGCCCAATTTCTAACCCATCTTGTCCTAAATCTGCCAAGTCAACAACGAATCCGCTGTTTCTTAAGGTAATCTCGATTCCTCTGGCTGTAGGCGAATCGTCTTCAACAACCAATACACGCATCAACCTCTCCACAAACACTTTTTCGCCTGCATCCTTTCAGGATTCTATTAAATTTCTGTTAAAAAATTCAATTAATATAAAATCAGCAAGAAATTTATCTCTCTTTAT
>JAIRST010000065.1 GCA_031255325.1 Holosporales bacterium
CTCGGTAATTTCGCGAATAACTTTTCCACCCGTCCCAATAATCTCGCGGATTTTATCACGTGGAACGGTCATACTAACAATACGAGGCGCATGAGCACTCAAATCTTCTCGTTGTATAGAAAGCGATTCTTCCATCTTTTTCAGGATATGAGACAGTCCTTGCCGTGCTTGCGCAAGAGCAAGTTTCATAATTTCTGGTGTAACACCGGCGATTTTAATATCCATTTGCAGAGCTGTAATCCCTTCGGATGTCCCAGCAACTTTGAAATCCATGTCCCCAAGATGATCCTCTTCACCTTGAATATCACTCAGGATCACAAATTGATCCTCTTCCTTGATAAGCCCCATAGCAATTCCCGCTACAGGACGTTTCAAAGGAACACCCGCATCCATCAAAGAAAGGGAAGCACCACATACACTCGCCATCGAGGAAGAACCGTTACATGAGACAATTTCAGAAACGACACGTAATGTGTATGGAAACGCCTCCTTTTCCGGCAATACGGGATGAATAGCGCGCCACGCCAATTTCCCATGGCCAATCTCACGCCGTCCTGGAGATCCCATGCGCCCTACTTCCCCTACAGAAAATGCCGGAAAATTATAGTGCAGCATGAAATGCTCACGATATTCGCCATCTAAACCATCAACAATTTGCTCATCTTGACCTGTACCAAGCGTCGCTACTACAAGAGCTTGCGTCTCACCTCGTGTAAATAAGGCACTTCCATGTGCTCGCGGAAGGATACCCACCTCTGTGCAAATAGGCCGGATTTCTTGCGGAGCACGACCTCCAAGACGTTTTTTGTGAGAAAGGATTTCCGAACGCAATAATCGACATTGTAGCGTTTCAAAAGCTGCCTCTACAAGGGCTTCCGTCACTTGTTCTGAAACAAGATGGGCACATATTTTATTGCGCAGTTCTTTTATTTTGGCGTTGCGCACCTTTTTCGGCAGCGATTCTGCCATAATAGCTAATAGATCTTTTGTCGCAAGTTTTTGAACCTCATTTTCGAGTAATTTTTGCTCTGTTGAAGATTTCTCAACAAGCTCCCATGGTGCTTCTGCAGCGTCTTCTGCTAAACTTATGATCGCATTGATAACAACTTGATAGGCCTGATGGCCAAAAAGAACCGCCTCCAACATCTTTTCTTCAGAAAGCTCATTCGCTTCTGATTCAACCATAAGCACTCCTTGCGCAGTACCTGCTACAACAAGGTCTAAGTCCAAAGGATCTTTGCGTGATAGAGTGGGGTTTAATATAAACTCTCCGTTACGATATCCCACACGTGCCGCTCCCACTGGACCACAAAATGGTATTCCAGACAATGTTAAGGCGGCAGATGCTCCTAGAATAGCCACAATATCTGGCTCATTTTCTTGGTCATAGCTCAGTACTGTGCAAACTACTTGCGTTTCGTTCTTAAAAGCATCTGGGAATAAAGGGCGAATCGGGCGATCAATCAACCGCGCAATAAGTGTTTCTCGCTCAGAAGGACGCCCCTCGCGCTTAAAAAAGCCACCTGGAATTTTTCCAACAGAAAAAGTCTTTTCTTGATAATTAACGGTTAAAGGAAAAAAATCTACATTTGCTACCGCTTTATCTTCTGCAACAACAGTACACAATAAAGATGTTTCCCCATACGTAACAACAACGGCACCTGTTGCTTGACAAGCTAACTTACCTGTTTCAAAAACGAGCTTCTTACCGCCCCATATAAGTTCTCGGCGGTTTACTGAAGACATAAATGCATCCTTTTTCATAAATACTCTAATGACGTAATTTTAGTGTTTGAATAAGCGTCTTATAACGCATCGCATCAATGCGGTTCAGGTAATCTAACAACCGACGCCGGTGCCCGACAAGCCCTAACAATCCACGTCGAGAATGCAGATCTCCTTTATGCACGTTCATATGCTCCCCAAGCATATGGATGCGATATGTCATCAACGCCACTTGAACTTCAGGAGACCCTGTATCCCCAGGATGACGCGCAAAACGCTTAATAATCTCTTTTCTTTCTTCAGTCGACATCATCGCCTCCTCAATTTTTCCAAACATATAACAACAAAACGCTTCCCGAACCTATAAGATCAAGGGAAATATTTGTTATCTTGTATACAAGATGCACAAACCACTCACAAATTCTATTGCGTTTTCAAAGAGTTACCTCTTCGCTCCCTTCTCTTCATAAAAAACCGTCAAGATGGCAGCTAGCGCTTTTTGATAAGGATGCCAAGCAATTTTTGACACTATGCTCTATTATCCATATTTTTTCCAACATTATTTACAAGAATCTAAAAAAAATCATTGGCCTTTTTCTCCAAGGTATTGGATTGTTCAGACATCTTCAAAACACGGTCTAAATTGCGGATAAGGTTTTCTATGTGTATTCTGCATCAACAGGCAACATTATTTTGCGTGTTTGTTAGGCTCATCCAAAATGACATAACTTCAGAAATCTGCATGTACACTTATGATCCTTCCGAAGGAGGTGGAGAAGCATCAGGTAAGGAGCGGAGCAAATTTTCGATACGAGCACCTTGTGTAAAAATATCATCGATAAAAAAATGCAATTCCGGAACGTATCGTAAGGCAAGTTTACTTCCAACTTCTCGTCGCAGAAATGCCGTATGTTCTTGCAAGCTTTTTAAAAGAATCTGCTTATCTCCTTCCAAAAAAGGCAACACATATACCTTCGCATTACGAAGACATACACTCATTTGAACGGTTGTTATCGTCATATTAGGAAGATCTACTGTCCGTATAGCCTGAACTAAAATTTTTTGCACTTCACCAGCGACACGCTTGCGTCGTGGTGTTTCCG
>JAIRST010000069.1 GCA_031255325.1 Holosporales bacterium
CGATAGAGTAAAAGTTGATTGAACGATAGAGAACCGAGCAAAATAAAGCAGGTGAGATAAGGAAAAGTTTCAAAAGATGCTTCTAGCCTTAAGAAAAGAAGATAATGCCGGGTCAACAAAAGGAGACGTTGCGTTGTGCTTAAAAGAAAGAAGGTTTTTGAAGAATTATGACAGGCATCATATCTTTACCAGTTGGTTATTTGATGTGTAGTGCGGAAATGACTTTCTCTAGAGGATAGTAAGATTTAAAATTAAGAGAATATTTTAATAAGATAAAGTTCTCAATCACCCTATTTTTTATTAGAACCCATTGCCTTTCATATACTAAAACGAAATAAAGATAACATATTTATTTTAAAAGAAACACAAGTAGAAATGAATTATTGTATAGACTTTTTCTCTATAGGTCCTCTATGTCCCTTTTATCCATTCCCCCCATAACTCAATGCAATATGTTTTCAGAATCTTGAAATCCGACACAAATTGCTCCTAAAGCCTATAGAGATTCCAAAATTCGTAAATCATGGACAAGGAAACAAAAAAGGTTTCATTATGCTTCTCAATGAGTATGAACAGAATCATTCCCTCCATCAAAATAGGAGCGCATGTTTTGCCCCCTGTTTTTTTAGCCCCGATGGCAGGTATCACGGATGCAGCATTTCGAGAAACAGTCAGCGATTTTGGTTATGTTCCCATGATTACCGAGATGGTCACTTCCGAAGCATGTGTTCGGAAAAATCCCAAAACTCTACGAATGATGGATTTTTATCAAGGGGAATCTCCAAAAATTGTTCAGCTTGTTGGAGGTACGCCAGAACGCATGGCAGAAGCGGTAAAGATTAGTGCAGATCATGGAGCGGATATTCTGAACATCAACATGGGGTGTCCGATGAAAAAAATCGTTCATGGTGAAGCAGGAGCCGCCTTAATGCGAGATCATAATCTTGCTAAAAAAATCTTACATGCTGTTGTACGAGCGACGTCTCTTCCTGTAACCTTAAAGATGCGTCTTGGATGGGATACACACCAAAAAAATGCATTGGAAATAGCTCGTATAGCTGAAGAGGTGGGGATTTCTCTTATTATTGTTCATGGACGTACGCGATCCCAATTTTATACTGGTATGGCAGATTGGGAGGCTGTTGGAGAGGTAAAAAAGAGCGTGCGTATTCCAGTCATTGTAAACGGAGATATTAAAAATACAGCGACTGCAATGGCTGCCCTAAATGCTTCGTGCGCAGATGGAATCATGGTCGGACGAGCGGCGCTGGGGGCTCCTTGGCTTCCATGTCAACTTGCTTCTTTTCTGACAACGGAGGTACTGGTTGAACAACACCCTTTGATGATTCAACAAACGGTTATTAGACACTTAGATCGTATGGTAGCGTTTTATGGTCAAGAAAGAGCAGTATGTATTTCACGTAAACATATGTGTTGGTATAGTAAAGGTTTAGAAAAAGCAGCAACCTTTCGTACGCACGTTAATAAAGCGCTTTCGATACAAGAGATAAAACAGTACGTTGAAGAGTTTATGCATGAACAACAATAAGCATAATACTAAAAATGAAACTCCTCTTTTTGAGAAAATCGATACGAAAGAAGAACACACAGGCGTTTTAGACGGCTTAGGGGAAGCTTTAGCAAGATATTTCAAAGCACATGCAGATGGAAATATCCCGACGGGCTTGTATAACTGCGTTATTCAAGAGGCGGAAAGACATCTTCTCTACCAGACATTGGTGTTTACAGGCAATAACCAAATGCGTACGGCTTATATATTGGGCATCAGTAGAAACACGTTAAGAAAAAAGCTTTTAAAGCTAAAACAGGAAACGCCTCCCTAAAAACCTTCAAAGAAATAAAAAAGCACTTCATGCGTCGAAAAATTGAAATGGAATTGACCTCTATATAAGGTTTTGGAGTTATCTATAGCGAATCCTTAAAATTACAAAATATAATCTTGGACTTCGTACCGTAATTTCCAGAAAAAAATTACACCTCACATTCACCATCATCGCTGAAATTCACAACTTGGCTCTTCCCACATAAATATCATTTCCAAAATATACCTCATTCCATTCCTATCTCTTCCTAAATACTCACTTCCAGAGCAAGTTCATTTAATCAAAAACACATTTTTAAGAATGTGAAGGTATCACAAAAGCGACCATAGTATTTTCAAACCCAGGAAGACTTTTATACGCATAATATTCTTGTGATCTATTCCATAAAAAGCTTTAGTTGCATAAGTTGCTCATGCAAGGCAAGATTTGATGCAATTAAGGAGGTTCCGCATACTTTTTGACCGTTAGCATCCACTATAATACCACCTGCCTCTTGTACCAACAGAATCCCGGCGGCAATATCCCAGAAGGATTGAGCTCCTGAAAGACACGCATCGAAACGCCCCGCAGCAAGATACGCTAAATTCAATGCTATAGCGCCTGGCTTTCGAATCCCCATCGTTTTTGTTGCAAGGAGCGGTAAATGCGTAAAGGGCATACATGAAAAAGCAATCAAAGCTTCTGATAAATCCTGACGCTCACGGATACGCAAGCGCTGGTTATTTAAATAAGCTCCGCATCCTCTTTCAGCATAAAAGAGCTCATTACGCAAGGGATCGTACACAACGCCAGCTATAATTTGGCCACCTTTTTCTAATGCAACAGAAATCGCCCAATAAGGAAAGCCATGTAAGTAATTGTGCGTGCCATCGAGTGGATCGATAATCCACCGACAAGAAAGATCCTCTCCATCGATGTTCCCGCTTTCTTCTGTTAGAAAGCTGTAAGAAGGATGGGCTCGCCGCAACTCTTCAACAAGCACCTTTTCCGCATTAAGGTCAGCCGTCGTGACAAAATCACGAGGCCCTTTTCTGGAAACTTTTATATGTTCAAGCTCGCTAAAATCGCGCAGAAGCCCACGCGATGCTTTCAAAACAGCACGCGACATGATGGTAATCAATGGGGAAGTACAAGCCAGCTGTGCGCTTCGCATAATCTTAATCTTTCGCGCGTTCAACGTACGTCGCATCAGCAGTATTAACAACGATACGGGTACCATCTTCAATATGCGGCGGTACCATAATACGGACTCCATTTTCAAGTATCGCGGGTTTATAGGAAGATGTTGCTGTCTGACCTTTTGTCACTGGATCGGCATTTTTAACAGCGAAGATGGCTGTATCAGGAATGATTACCCCAACGATTTCTCCTTCATAAGAAGAAACCTTTACGGCGTCTCCTTCTTTTAAAAACACGGCTCCTTCGCCGATTTGCTCGCGCGTAACCTGAATTTGATCAAAGGTCTCTGCATGCATCAATGTATAAGAGGAATCTCCATCTTTATAAAGAAGCTGGTATGGATCTTCATCAAGGCGTGCCCGCTCAACAGACTCATCAGAGCGAAAACGCTCGTTTAATTTTGTACCATCCCGAATATCTTTAAGCTCAACCTGCATGTATGCTCCCCCCTTGCCGGGTTTTACATGTTGCGTTTTCGTGGCCGTCCACAAACGCCTCTTGTGTTCTAAAACCATGCCAGGACGTATTGCATTTCCATCAATTTTCATTATAAAACCTATGTACTTTCAATGCTAAAATTCTATTGTAAGCATCTATGAAATTTACAGCGACTGCAAGGAGAACAAAAGAAGTATCGTTTATTTGTTTTTACCTCTTTGTATAGAGGATAAAATTTTTAAAAAAATTAAGGCTAAAAACAAGAAACATGTTTTATAGTTTTCTTTAATTCCTTGGAAATTTTATGTCTATTAGTAATAGCATAATAATTTAGATGTATTATAAATGGATTAAAACCTAAAAAGATTATGAGAATATTCTTCTATTGAAGATAGGAAAAACACACATTCTCTTCCGTTGCTGCCGTTCAGATTTATCCTATCTTAGTCTAAATTTTATATGATTTTTCATCAAGATATTACTTAGAATCTTGCAAGCATAATCAACTATGACGTTAGCACAACACTGTTTTCAGGACGCCAATAAAGGTAGACCTCATCATCCCATTGAATGGGACGTTCCGCAGCGCGCACAAGATTGAGAACTGTTGAGAGCGTCACCTGACCAGAGGTTAAGGTAACATAATAAATGGACACATCCCCTAAATAAGCAATATCGCGTACTGTACCCTTTGTGCAATTGCGTTTTGTATCCTTTGGAGCTTCTTTTGAGATCATCACTTTTTCGGGACGTATGGCTACATGCACATGCGCCCCTACAGGAGCTGAAGCGGAGTGCTCGACATAAAGCTCGCACCCAGCATGCAGGGAATCTACACAGGTATGCGTCTTACTGTCATCCGTCACAATTCCTTCGAATAAATTAATAGTTCCAATAAAATTGGCAACAAATCGTGAGTTCGGATATTCGTAAACCTCGGCAGGTGTTCCCACTTGTAGAATACGCCCTTCACGCATAACACCTACGCGTGATGACATCGTCATCGCTTCTTCTTGATCATGAGAAACCATAACAAACGTAATTCCTACTTTTTCTTGAATGTTGACCAGTTCTAACTGTGTCTGTTCCCGTAACTTCTTATCCAATGCTGAAAGAGGTTCGTCTAAGAGCAACAGTTTGGGACGTTTAACAAGGCTTCTTGCAAGGGCTACACGCTGACGCTGCCCTCCTGAAAGTTGATGCGGTCGACGCTCAGCATAAGAGGACATTTGAACCATATCCAAGATAGCATCGACGCGCTTTCGGATCTCTATGCGTAGAAGTTTTTCCTGCTTGAGTCCAAAAGCGATATTTTGAGCAACGGTCATATGGGGAAAAAGGGCATAAGACTGGAACACCATGCTAACAGGGCGCTCGTAAGGAGGAATGTGCGACATATCGACACCATCGATATAAATCTTTCCTGATGTGGATTGCTCAAAGCCAGCTAACATACGTAAGAGGGTTGTTTTTCCGCATCCCGATTCCCCCAAAAGAGAAAAAAGCTCTCCCTGATAGATGGATAACGTTACATTATTAACCGCAATTCCCCCATCAAAAGCTTTAGAAAGGCCTTCTATATAAACGTAAGGTTTTGCATAAGGATCTTGCCACGGCTCAAGGGTACCAGAAGGACGTGAGGGGGTTGCCATTTAATGCTCCTAATGCTCAGATTTAATTTTGGTTATAATACGTGTACGCGCTGTTTCATACTCGGCTGACATGTTTTTTTCAACGTAGCATTTATCGCGCATTTCTTGAGGAGGATAAATCAAGATGTTATTTTTGATTTCTGGCGGAAGATACCGACACGATACCGGAACAGCATTGGCACACATTGTAAATGCCGTCACAGATGCCATCACCCGTGGGTGCAGAAGGTAAGCGATAAAGGCGTGTGCATTTTTAGGATGAGGAGCATCCCTTGGGATTGCCATGACGTCTATCCAAAGGGCAGACCCTTCTTTTGGAAAAATACAGGTTATATCAGTTCTTCCTTCTTCGCCTGCTGCTTGACGTTGCGCCCGCAATATATCTCCAGATGTTCCAATAATCACAGTTGCCGCTCCGCTAGCAAGATCCTCATATCCCGAGGAATTAAATTTTGTGACAAAAGGGCGCACCGCATGTAATGCTGCTGCTGCTGCCTCAAGATCATCAAAAGATTCACTTTCTGGATTTTTTCCTAAAAAGGATAACACTGCTGGAATAAGCTCACCCGGCGCATCGCAAAGTTCGATACGAGCAGACTTAAGTTGAGCAGCATAAGAAGGGTCAAAAAGAAGTGCCCAACTTTGAGGAATCGTTCCGAGGATTTTTTTGATTTTCCGTGCACGAATACCAATACCCATCATTCCCCACTGGTAAGGAACGGCGTACCTATTGCCAGGATCAATCGATTCTAAACGATGGAGAATGTTAGGGTCTAACTTCCATACAGATTCAAGGCGTGTTTTATCCAAAGGTTGATAAATACCCGCCTGAAGTTCGCGCGCAAAATAAGGCCATGCAGTAGGGAATACAACGTCATAGCCAGAACTTTCCGCAAATAATTTTGTTTCAAGCAATTCACAAGCATCAAAGACATCAAAAATGACATGGATACCGGTCAAAGCTTCAAAATCGGCCAAGATTTTGGGTGGGATAAAGCCTATCCATCCATACAAATGTAATACTGGCGCCGTATCCAAAGGACCAAGCGCAGCGCGTTCTACCCCATATTGGCTGATACGTTCAATGGGTACTTTTTCTTGAATACTCCGCAGCAGAATGAACGCAAAGGCACCGCTTAAAGCGCCTATTGACCAGATTTTCCCTCTAAAAGTCCTTTTGTTCAATGATGGCCGCCTATGTATAGAGGAGAGTTTTTATCGTCTCTACAAAAGGACGTTTTGTATATAAAGCTTCACAAATTACTGAAAAAATAGGGGTGGCAATATGTGGTATGCGTGCTTTGAATTTTGAAAAAACAGCTGCTGTAAGAGCTCCCTCGGCAAGAGGGCCTTGGAATGGCTCAGAAAGAGGTAGGACGATTTCTCCGCGGGCAACACGCATACCAAACGCTGTATTACGCGATGTGCTGCTCATACAAGTTAACAGCATATCTCCTAAACCACTCATACCAAGCAGTGTTGTCGATGCCCCTCCCAATCCCTCTGCTATTTTTTGCATCTCTTGGAACCCCTTCGTCACAAGAACGGCACGTGCATCCTCCCCAAGGCCTGCACCGAGCACAAATCCCGCTCCGACAGCGAGAACATTTTTTAATGCCCCTCCAATTTGTGTTCCAATAGGATCCAAGCTAGGCTCTATCCTTAATGTAGATGTTTCGAGAATAATTTTAAGGGAGACTAAAGAACTTTCCTGTTTTCCTGCTAAAGTGACTGTGGTCGGAAGGCACCGGGACAGTTCCTGCGCAAACGAGGGCCCAGAAAGGATATATACAGGGTTAGGCAAGATGGAGGAAACAACCTCCCCTATCAGTAAACCAGAAGAAACCTCGATGCCTTTAGAACATACAACAACAGGCGTCGTCTCAACAAGATGTTGGGTTTTTAACGCCTCACAGACAGAGCGTACGCCTTGCGCGGGGACACAAAGGAAAAGCACATTGCAGGTATGAATTGTATCTAACGTATCGTATCCTGTAAAATGGATCGGTACCCCGATTCCAGGAAGGAATTGCAGGTTAAGATGTAATTGATTAATGGCTTGAGCAACGGAAGACAGGTCACTATAAAGAAAAACTTCTTTCCAGCGCTCTGCGACAGCTAACGCTAAGGCTGTTCCAAATGCTCCCGCCCCAATCACGCCCAGTTTTTCCATTTCTCTTCTCCTTTGATTGAACAAAATCCATGAGCCTGTTAAAGTCTTCTCAACATTTGGGTAAAGTCATGCTGCAAAAACAATCTCCGCAAACTTTTAAGAATTGGGTAAAATTGCCTTATCGATATTGCCCTTTTATTCTGCTTCCCAATCTTCACTTTTGGAAGAATTTTAACAACTTTTTTCAGAAAGTCGATCTCCTGCCCTACATTGCCTTCATTTTTTTGCCATGTGCAGCATTATTAGTGCATTCTCTGAACGTTACTGCTATTACCTCTATACTCCTTACTTTTATTGTTTGCGCACGAGATTATAGAAACCCTTTTACAGTATGGCAAAAAATGCCGAAACCTGTTTTATACGGTTTAGGAGCATTTCTGGTCTGGATCATGGTGACTCTACTTTGGGCGATCGATCTGCGGCTTAGCGCTCTCAAAGCGATAAAAGTTGTAACCTGTATTTTCTTCGGAACTTTTCTGAGTGTTTCTTTAATGCAGAGCACACAAGAAGAAAAAACGGCTCGTTTTTTTGAGCGTGGTATAGTAATCGCCCTATGTCTGTTAGTATTCGAATTTGCATCAAATTATTTTATACACTGTTATATTCTGGGTTATTCCAATGAGGGCGTATGGAATAAACCCAATCAGCCATCTGGCGCCGTTGCGATTGCTATGTGGCCTATGGTTGGGAATCTTTTGCTTAAAGGGCAGCGAGCTTTATTGGGACGCATAGCATTTCTTGCTCTTTGTGTCTTTTCTGGTGCAAATAATGAAGGAACACGAGCAGCATTTTTAATAGGGCTCATCATTTTTGGAGCAACCTATTGTTGGAAAGAAAAGTTCTTGCGTTTGGTACACATCATAACTCTTTCTGGAATTGCTTTTTCTCCTTTCATCTTGGTCTATGTTTCGGAGGATTGGGTCCTTTCTCATACGAACGCCAAAATACAAAGTGTTATAAGTTTACCACATCGCTTGCATATTTGGAAATACTGTGCCCAGCGTATTTTAGAACGTCCTTTGAAAGGACACGGTATAGGGAGCATTCGTTCAGATAGGTTTTATAAAGAAGCATCAGAAAATTCCTCTCCGCCAAATCGCAATCGGTACATGGACGGATTCGGATATGTATGGCATCCGCATAATGCAGTTCTTGAAATTTGGGAAGACTTAGGCTTGGGGGGAA